>DASTBT010000091.1:0-33283 GCA_035711865.1 Actinomycetota bacterium | reverse complement strand
GAGCCGCTCGAGATGGGATCTGAGGGAACGAGCCACGTCGGTGGCGGAGACGACGACCGCGGTGGGCGAACCCGCGTCCGGCTCGAAGTAGACCTCGATCTCGCCGAGTTCGTGGGTCAGGGTCCGCACCTCCGGAGCACCCGACGCCGCCACGCCGGCCGCGGCCTCGACAGCGGCGGCATCGAACTCGGCACATCCGAGCGAGCCATGGACCTGGCCGCCGACCGCGATCGACATCGTGGCCCCGACCCGACACGGCGGGGAGCCGTGCACGCGCACGGCCTTGGCCTCGACGATGGAGGCGCGCGCCGAGGCCGGGGTAGAGCGCTCGGCGACATCCGCTCGATCCGCGTGTCCGGTCGGATGCGCGCCGGTCGAGCCACCCAGCAACTGCACCGCATGCGGCACGACGGGCATGATCGCGGTCAGCCCCTCCCGCACGCCCACGGGCGAACCGGGGAGGTTCACGACCAACGCCGCGCCGATCGTGCCGGCAACCGCCCGCGAGAGCGCGGCCATCGGGGTGTGTGCAAGCCCTTCGGCCCGCATCAACTCCGCCAGGCCGGGCGCTTCGCGATCGATCACGGCGCGCGTCGCTTCGGGGGTCACGTCGCGGGGGCCGAACCCGGTGCCGCCCGTGGTGACGATGAAGGCGTGAGATGGCGCCAGCTCGCGGAGCGTGCGTTCGATGTCGGGCCGTTCGTCCGGAACGACGGCTCGCGTCGCGATCTCGTACCCGTGGTCATCGAGGATCGCGGAGGCGACATCACCTGACTCGTCCTCGCGCGAGCCCTGCGTCACACCGTCGGAGACGGTGACGACGGCTGCGCGAGAGGTCGGGTCCATGTCCTCATCCTCGCATCTCGCGATGGGAACCGCCGATGCTGGCGCGTTCGACGTCGCCGCGGGTACGCTGAGACGACATGGTGCACACGACGTCCACGTCGGCGCCTTCGACCGGCCCGCTGATCGACACGTTCGGCAGGGTCGGCAGCGACCTGCGCATCTCGGTCACCGATCGCTGCAACTTCCGGTGCACCTATTGCATGCCCTCCGAGGGGGTGGCATGGCTCCCCAAGGACGAGATCCTGACGTTCGAGGAGCTCACGAGGCTGCTGCGGCTGTTCGTGAGCCTGGGCGTGACCTCGATCAAGGTCACTGGAGGAGAGCCGACCGTCCGGGCGGACCTCGCGACGCTGGTGCGCATGTTCCGCGACGCCGGCCCCGACCTCGACATCTCGCTGACCACGAACGGGGTCCTGCTCGACTCGCTGGCCGCGCCCCTCGCCGAGGCCGGCGTCGACCGGGCGACGGTCTCCTGCGACTCGCTCCTGAGGCATCGATTCGCGGAGATGACTCGGCGCGACGCGCTCGAGAAGGTGTTCCGAGGGCTCCGCGCTGCTGAGCACGCCGGGCTCACCCCGATCAAGATCAACTGCGTCGTGATCGGTGGCACCAACGACGACGAGGTCGTGGGCTTCGCGCGCTGGGCCCGGGAGACCGGCTATGAAGTGCGGTTCATCGAGTACATGCCCCTCGACGCGCAACACGCGTGGGAGCGTCGCAAGGTCGTGCCGGCGCGCACGGTGCTCGAGCGCATCGACGAGGTGTTCCCGCTCGTCGCCGACGGCGGCCAGGCAGAGCCCGCGACCACGTATGCCTTCACCGACGGGTCGCAGGGAAGGGTCGGGGTGATCCCGAGCGTCACCGAGCCGTTCTGCGACTCCTGCAACCGCATGCGCCTCACCGCCGAGGGACAGTTCCGCAACTGCCTCTTCGCCTTGGAAGAGACCGACCTGCGGGAGCCGATGCGCGCCGGGGCGAGCGACGACGAGCTCGAGGCGCTGCTCCGCGGTGCGATGTGGTCGAAGTGGGCGGGCCACCGCATCGACCATCCCGACTTCGTGCAACCCGCCCGCAGCATGTCGATGATCGGCGGCTGACCCGGCGCTCGAAACGATCGCGGCAGGAGGACCGGCCGGCGCTGCGTGTTCGACGGGACGCCGGGGCGGGTTCATCGGGCGTTCACGATCGTCTGCGACGATCGTGACGCCGAGAGGTCGCGCCCCCTCTCAGGTGCGGGGGCCGGGCGAAGCCCGGCCCCCGCGGACCCATTTGATGCCACCGGTCGCTATCCCGCCTGCAGCGCGTCGAGGTTCGACTCGATCGCCGCCTCGGACGACTCACCCACCGTCACGTTCACGACCGCGCCGTCGGCGCCGACGTAGTAGACGGTGGGGAACGACGACACCCCGAGGCCCTGCATCAACGTGCCGGCCCCGTCATCGACCGCCGTGGTCAACGTCAGGCCCTCATCGGCCAGGAACTCCGATGGCGTCGGCCCGGGCTGCTGGCCCACGGCCGTCGTCACGCTGACCAACCCGACACCTTCGCGAGCCTCGGCGGCAGGCACGAGGATGGGCAGCTCCGCCTGGCAGTGGGGGCACCACGACGCCCAGATCACCAGGACCGTCGGCGCACCCTCGTAGTCGCTCCAGGACACCGTGCCGCCGTCGAGCCCGGACGCCGAGAACGCCGGCACCGCATCGCCGATCTCCAGCTGTCCGCCGGGCCCTCGGTCGATCGTGACCGGCCCGGCGGGCGCCGGAGCCGAACCGTCGTCCCCGTCCCCGCTGCTCAGGAGGACGGCGCCGACCAGGACGGCGACGCCCAGGAGTGCGACGGCGATCCAGAGGTTGCGCTGTCGAGCAGCGCGCTGCTCCGCCTGCCGGCGAGCCTGTTTCGTGGGCCGGCCCGATCGCTTCCTGGACTTCGTGGCGTTCGTCATGATCCCCTCCCGGATGGGCGAGGTCGGTTCCCTGCGTTCATCAGCATCTTCGTCCGGGCGACCGGATGCGGTTCAGGCCGTTCGACCCCCGGTGCGCATGACCGTCATCACCGGGGACGTCTGCCCACGATCACGCGGGTCACCTTCAACTCGCCACCCTTGGTGCTCCGCACGTCGCGGAACCCGCCCTCCGCGAGGACACGTTTGACCTCCTTGGCACGGTCCGGACTGACCTCCAGCAACAGCCATCCGTTCGAACGAAGCCAGGTCGGCGCCTCGGCGGCGGTGCGCCCGATCAAGCCGAGCCCGTCCGCGCTCCGATCCGTCAACGTGTGCGGCGGCTCCCACTCACGGATCTCGTCCGGAAGGTCGTCGATCTCACCCGCGGGCACGTAGGGGGGGTGCAGCGTGATCACGTCGACCGATCCGCGGAGCCGTTCGGGGAGCCCGCCGAACAGGTCGCCGACCTCGAACCTCGCATCGAGTGACAGGGCCTTCGCGTTCTTCCGAGCGAGCTTCACCGCGTCGTTCGCCACGTCGGTGCCCCAGACCTCGGCCTTCGGCACCTCGTCGGCGACGGCGAGGGCGATGGGCCCGCCCCCGGTCGCGAGATCGACGAGCACGGGGCGCTTCCGTTTCCGGAGTCGCCTGACCGCCTGCTCCGCGAGGAACTCCGACGAATCGCGGGGTACGAAGACCCCAGGTTTCGTCATCAACTCGATGTCGCGGAACTCCGAGTAGCCCTTGATGTAGGGGATGGGCTCCCCGGTGGCACGCCGATCGATCAAGGCCTCGAACCTGCGTCGATCCTTCCCGGAGACCTCGTCGCTCGGCTCTGGGTCCTCGCCGAGCACATACGTCAGCAGGTCTTCGGCCTCGATGCGCTCCCTGCCCCGCTGCCAGTGGTCGATCGCAGGCGAGGCCTTCAGCTGCTTCACGGCTCGCGCGAGCACACGCCTGGCTTCCATGTCGACGCATCGTATCGGGTGGGCTCGCTACACTCCCCCAACATGGCAGACACCTCGAGCTCGTCGAAGAAGCCCGCCGCGAAGTCCCCTGCCAAGCGTCGATCCCGCACGAAGAAGACTCCCAGGAGTCCCTCGATCAGGCTCACGGGTGATCGATTGGTCGTGCGAACATCGGAGAATGGCGAGCGGAAGAGCGCAGGCGGCCTGCTGATCCCCGCCACGGCCACGCCGGCCCCGCGACGTCTGTCCTGGGGCGACGTGACCTTGGTCGGCCCCGACGTCCGAGTGGCCAAACAGGGCGATCGCGTGCTCTTCCTGCCCTCATCGGGACTCGAGGTGGAGCTCGACGGCGACGAGCTCGTGTTGCTCCGCGAGCGCGACGTGCAGGCGGTGGCGTCCGCGCCGGGCGAGGAGCGAGCACCCGGGCAGTACCTCTGAGGCGCGCACCTCAGCCGCCGAGGAAGCTGAGCCGTACGGTCCGCACGTCGTTGTCACGGTTCGGGTCGATCAGCACCACCGATTGCCACGTGCCGAGCCGGACCGAACCACCGAGCACGGGCAGCATCAGCGAAGAGGCGACGAACACGGGCAGCAGATGATCACCGCCGTGCCCCACGGCTCCGTGCCGATGCCCGTATCGATCGTCGCGCGGATACACCCGTTCGAGCAGCTCGTCGAGATCGGCTTCGGAGCCGCTCCCCGTCTCCATCAAGGCCAGACCTGCCGTCGCGTGCGGCACGAACACGTGCAGCAAGCCGTCACCCCCGGCTCCGGCGGCGAACCGCTCGACCCGGCCGGTCAGGTCGTGAACGCGGCCTCCAGCGGTCCGGACCTGGAACGTCTCCGTCAGCATCGGCATCACCCGAGGGAGCCCACGGTCGCCGCGGGGTCGTCGGCGCCGTCGGCCAGCACCTCGACGTGTTCGCCTTCCTGGAATCGGTCGAAACCCAACCGCCATGTGCGCGAAGGCCATCGGTAGTCGACGACTCCCTCGCCCGGACGAAACACGGCGGTATAGAGCGTGCCCCAGCCGTTGGAGTACGAGGTGCTGAACAGCGGCGGCAGCAGGAACGCGTCGGCGAACGCCTCGACGTCGACCGCTCCGCCGCCCACCAGCCCGGCGATGTGTTGCTCGCGCTCGATGGTTCGCGTCGCGACCGCCTGCTCGGGCCACTCCACCAGCCCCTGGTGGTTCGTCGCCACCGGGACCGAACGGAAGATCGGCTCCCGATCCGGGGAAACGAAGGCGGTGAGCACCTCGCCCTCACGATCGACGATCGTCAGGTTGTGCGCCAGGCTGAACGGCAGCCTCGCGATCGTCTCGCGCGCCTGCTCGACCGTCTCGCAGACCTCGAGGAGGTAGCGAACCACGATCGGGATGCCGAACCCGTCGCCGAGGACACGCCGGCCTCCGAACGTGAGCGAGACCGCGAGGCCGTCCTCGTTCATGCCGTCGAGCAGGCCCCACAGGCAATCGCTCGTGCCCAGGACCCGCCGGCCGAGCAGGCGTGTCGACCAGATCGATCCCTCGAATCTGCTCGGCGCATAGTCGTAGTTCCGCGCCAGCACGGGACCGCCGGTTCGGGTCCATACGCCCTGGGAGCATGCGGCCAGGTACGGAGGCGGCTTGTAGAGCGAGAGCATGCGCGCGGCGATGTCGCCGCCGCCGGCGAGATCGACGACCCGCTCGTACACCGGGAGCATCTCCGGCATGTGGGCACGAAGCATGCGGACGCTCGTCGCGTACGACGGCCGTGCGGCCTCACCCTCGCGCAGGAACCATTCGCGATAGTGAGGCCAGCGCTCGTCGAACAGGCTCGCCCACTTCGGGCCGAGCTCGAGCTCTTCCACCGCACGAAACGTCACCGTGACCATCTGTCCGCCGAGTTCGGTTGGGCCGCTACAACATCTTGAAGCCGAACGGTTCCGCCTCGACCGGAGCAGGCTCCTGGGAGGGCGGCGGTACGCCGCGGAACTGCGCCTTGATGCCGGTGATCCACGACCTCGCCCGGTCGACGAGCTCGTGGTCGTCATCGAGGAACCGCCCTCTGGTGACCAGGATACCCAGGTCCGCTCCGGGATAGCGGTAGCCGCCGACCGAGGCGATGCGAAGGTAGAACGCCTCGGATTGGTCGGCGACCGTGTGCCAGTCGGTGTCGTGGCGGGCGTATCGGATCGTTGCGTCGTCTTCCATTCGCCAGATACCGGACGACGGCGCCTCCGTGATCAGCTCCACGACGTCGTCGGTCTGCTTCAGGATGAACTGGGTCCATTCGTCGACGTTTCCGGGGTGCGCCCACCGCGTGTTCAGCTCGTCCACGTCGATCTCGTAGTCGACGTCCATGAACTCCAGTAGATGGAAGAGGAACAGCGGCATGTCGCCGTAGGCGACCGCGGTGACGTTCGTGATGCTGCTCGCACCGGTGACACGGGGATTCAGCTCACCGAGGTACATCTCCCCCGAGGCGGCATCGGCGAGGAAGTCGAGCTCGAAGTATCCGCGGTATCCCTCGAGGCGCAGGCGTTCTCCCACCGCGTACGTCCGCTCACGCGCCAGCAGCCGTTGTTCCGCCGACAGCACCTCCGGGAACACGTCGTTGCCGCACCAGCCCCCGTCGTAGGGCGTGAGCTCCGGGAAGCCCGTGAGCTCCGCCATCAGCGGGCCGACGAGCGTGCCGTGACGCGTGATCACCCCCTCGATCGCCGTCTCGCGTGGATCGATGCGCCGCATGACCTTGATGTCGTGGTCCACGATCTCTTCCTCGTCGTCTCGCCAATCGGACTCGCTGGCGACGAAGAACGTGGTCTTCCCCGAATCCCCGTAGGGCGTCTGGATCACCAGATCGTTGCCGAGATCGGCTCGGGAAGCGAGCTCGAGCATCTCGCGGTAGCTCCCAACACGTCCCATCACGTTGGGAACGCTCGGGACCCCCGCTTCGTTCGCGAGCCTGGTGGTCTCGATCTTGGAGTCGAGTCGGTGACGGAGCTCGGCCGGCGGGAATGCGACCTGCAGACCGAGCTCGGCCGCCAGCACTTCGGTCTCCTCGTCGAACATCAGGAACGCAACCTTCCCCCCGCCACCACGCCTCCTGACGTAATCGACCACCTCCTTGTGGCCCAACAGGTAGTTGCAGATGTCCTCGATCGACCCGAAGGCCCTCGGCCCCTGCTCCTTGGGAACGAACACGTTCGGATGCCAGCCGTCGAACGAATCGTAGTAATTGATGAATCGGAAGTTGCGAACCCACCGGTCGATGCCGAGCAGGTTGAACGCGGTCGCCGAGACGAAATACACGGGGACGTCGTTGGTCCGGAAGAAGTGCCTGATCGCCGGTATCCCTCGGAGCGTCGCCGGTACACCGGATCGGTCGGAGACCGGAGCCGGCAAGCTCCCACGTTCATCGAACGAGGTCTCGTCGGTGAACGACCCCGCGCCGTCATCGCCGTTCGCGCGCGCCCGCTCGCGCCGCACGTACCAACGAGCGGTCAGGGCGAGCACGACGAGCGCGGCCAAGCAGGCCGCCGCTACGTCAAGCCGCACCAGTCTCGAACGAACAGGCCCAGTACCTGGGCGGTCTGCACCACGGAGGGAAGGTACACCCGCTCCCCGACCCCGTGTGCCGCTTCGGCATAGGGGCCGAAGCAGACCGCCGGGATGTCGGCCACGTTGCCGAAGACGGCGGCATCGGTGGTGCCGGTGGTGGCGACGAGCGCCGGGGGTGTGCCCGATCGCACCGTGAAAGCATGAGCGAGCGACTCCACCAGGGGATGGTCGTCAGCGATGTCGTATCCACGGCTCGAGAACCCGTTGTAGCGGACCTCCGTCGAGCCCGGTCGATCGACGGTCGCCTCGTCGACCGCCGTTTCGATACGCGTCTTCAGATCCTGGATGGACATGTCCGGATACAGCGCGATCCGATAGCCGGTCTCGCACTCCCCGGGCACCGTGGACGGCCAATCGCCGCCTCGGATCGTTCCGACATTGAGGTTGATCGGGTGGGTGAACAGGTCGTAGGGGGGCGGGGGGACGGCATTGAGGTCGGCCTCGAGCGACCGCAGCGCTCCGATCACCGCGAGGCTCCCCTCGATGGCGTTCGTCGCGTGTTGCCCCTCGGCGGCGTGTCCCGGCACGCCAGTGATCCTCACGCTGAACCACAACACACCGACCTGCGAGGTGGTGATCGCGGCGCCGAAGGGTTCAGCGATGACGGCCGCGTCCGCCGTGTAGCCGTCGAGCAGCGTCTGCAGGGTGCCGTTGCCGGTGCATTCCTCCTCCACCACCGACTCGATCGTGATCGGCGCTCCGGGCGAGAGGCCCATCGACCGCAGTCCCCGCACCGCCCCCAGGATCGCGGCGAGTCCACACTTCATGTCCGCGGCCCCCCGCCCGATCATCCAGCCGTCATCACGACGGGGGAAGAACGGGTCTCGCATCCCCCATTGCGAGCGAGGCTCGGGGCTGACCACATCGATGTGACCGTTCAGGATCAACGATCGACCGACGGTTCCGCCGACGGGCGGCGACCAGGTCGCGACCACGTTCCGCTTCCCGTCGACCTCCCAGTCGAACGGCGCGGCCATCGGGTGCGCGCGGAGGCGCCCGGCGTCCATCGGAACGTCGACGGGCTCGAGGCCCATCTCACGAAGGGCACCCTCGACGACGACCTGCCCCGGCTCTTCGTTGCCCAACGTCGTGGGCGCTCGGACCAGCTGGCCGAGCAGCTCGGCCATCCACGCTTCCTGATCGGCGATCGCCGTCAGGATGTGGCCGTCACGGGATCCGGAGTCGCCGACCGGTTCGGCGGTCACGACCTCGCCACGCCCGGCGAGGGCATGTGCGTCGGGCGCTTCGAGCCCGCTCGGGAGCCGACTGCCCCCGTAGGCCCCCGGCGGCGCCTCTTCGGGCGGCGGCTCCATGAGGCCGCAGCCTATCAACCGTCCGGCCCGATCCGAGTGCTTGACGCTGAAGGCGTGTAATGTTGTAATCATCACATGCCGAAGACACGATCGCCCCACGTCCACGCTTCCGACGACGAGATCCGCGGCTGGTTCACCGGCAGGCTCCCTCAAGGCTGGTTCAGCGGCGCCCTCGATGTCACCACCGACCGGGACGAGATCCTGGTGGTGGGCACGATAGCCGCCCCCGAGGTCGACGACGAGGAATCAGCCGAGACCCGAGAGGCGGCGATCTCGGCTCGGATCGCCGGTTTCCGGGAAGACACACGGCCACGCCGCATGATGATCGCCGAGGAGGCGCAGCACCGGTTCGGCCGAACCGTCAGCTGGGGTGTGATCTGCGGTGACCGCAGGGTGTCGTTCACGACACTCAGCTTGCCCGCGATGACCCGCTTGCGGCAGGCCGAGCGGCAGGTGCTCGACACCCTGGTGGAGGCCGGCGTCGCCCGGAGCCGGAGCCACGCGCTCGCGTGGTGCGTGCGGCTCGTGGCCGAACGCCAGGACGAGTGGCTGCGTGACCTGCGCGAGGCGCTCACCAAGGTCGAGCAGGTCCGGGCCGACGGCCCGACGGAGTGAGGACCGACACCGCGACGCTCGAGTCGTCAGTCGGGCGGACGCTCGACCGCGACGATCATGTTCGCCGCCGATCGCACGATCACCCGGTCGCCATTCGCAAGATCCTCGGGCACGCTCTCTCGGCCGAGCCGCGCCGTGGCGGTCGATCGATCCCGATAGGCAACGGTGAGGTCGACGTAGCCCACACCGTGGACGTCGAACGGGCGCACATCGATCACGAGCGCCTCCGCCTGTCCGAGCACAGCCCGAGCCTACCGCACGGTTCGTAGCACTCGTCGCCCTGCACCGAGACACGAGGTCTAGCCAGCATGGGACCCGGTGCGGCCCCCATCGTCACCGCTCAAGACCGGCGGCATGTCTGCCGACCCTATCCCCATGTGCCGAGGGGGAGCTGGGCTTCGCCGTCGACTGGTCTCGCTTGCCGTGATCGCCATTCTGGGGGCCGCGCCGGCCGCGGGTGCGTCGGCAGCGCTCGCATCGAGCCCCGATACCCCCCGTTCGGGGGAGGAAGGGTCGGGGCCCGGGCCGATCCCCTCCGAGCTCCCCGAGACCCGGTCCGCGCGAGCGGCGACGTTCAAGTGGAGCGACGTCGGCAGCTCGTACGCGTGGGCGAAGAAAGCGATCGACCACGTCGGCAAAGCCAACGACTGGATGCGTGACTTCGCCGCAAAGCCGAGCGGCAAGGTGCCGTTCAAGCCCGGTGCGCACGAGACGCGAAAATACCTCGCCAGGGCCATCGTGAAGGCGTTCGCCCCCGGAGCGACGGTCGACCCGTCGATCACCTTCACCGATCTCGACCCGACACAGTCCTTCTACAAGTGGGCGAACATCGCGGTGCAGCGGGGGTGGATGAGTCGAACGTCAGGAGGAGGGTTCGAGCCGGATCGGCCCGTGACGATGCGGTCCCTCCACGCCGTGCTGGTCGGCGCGCTGGAGATGAAGCGCATCGCGCGGCAGCTCGACCGGCTGCACACAGCTGACGGCGTGGTGTTCCCCATGCCGCCCAAGTTCGGCGCGGTCACACTCGGCATGCGCCTCGGCCTGCGTTACAACAACAGCAACGAGGCCATGGACGTCGGCCCTCGAACGCTGCTCAGCAGGGCGCAGGTCGCCTACTCGCTGTACAAGGCCGCCACGCTCCCCTCCTGGGTCGTCCCATGGGTGAGCGACCAGTACGACGGCATCGTGCTGCCGAGGATGGGACCCAAGCGCCGCGCGATCGTGCGATGGGGCGCGCGGTACGCGGGCTTCCCCTACGTCTGGGGCGGGGAATGGGGGCTCGAGAAGTCTCCCTCGGCGCTGGGCGGCCAGCCCGTGCCCGGGTTCGACTGCTCCGGCCTCGTGTGGTGGACGATGCGAGCGAACGACGGTGGGGCCTGGAAGGTGCACCCACCGCGGCCGTACGCCGGTTGGAGGCTCCCGCAACGCACCTCGGCCGACATGTCACGGTACGGGACCCTCACGTACAAGCGGCTGCTTCCCGGCGACCTCATGTTCTACGACGGTAACGGCGACGGCACCGTTGACCACGTCGACGTCTACATCGGCAACGGCTATGCGCTCGACTCATCGAACACCCCGGGTGGCGTCACGATCATGTGGGTCGGGTCGGGGTGGTACCGCGATCACTTCGTGCACGGCCGACGACTCCTGCCGTCACGCTGATCACGCCGTCGAGGCCACGGTCGCCTGCCGCAGGACCTCTCGTTCCCGATCGGTGAGCGGGCGACTGGCGTCGTCGACGCGCGGCACGATCACCGACTCAGCGTCGGCCGACACGGTTCCGTCGCGTTTCTCGATCCGCTCGCGGGTACGGACGCTGGAGCGGCCGAACCCGGCGACCTCGCACCGAACGAGCACCTCACCGTCGGCCTGCGTGAGCTCCGCGCGGAAGTCGATGGCGACGCGGGCGAGCACGAAGTCCCATGCTTCCCCGGCCCCGAAGAGCTCTTCGACGAGGCGATCACGGCACTCCTCGAGATAGTTCAGGTACACGGCGTTGTTCACGTGCCCGTAGTTGTCGATGTCGCGCCAACGGATCGCGACCACCACCTCCGCCATGGCCGTATCCTGCCACGCCTCGGTTCGACCCGAACGAGCGAGAAGGCCCCGGGCGGGGGGCCCGAGGCCTTCTCTGTCGGAGAGAGGGGCTCCACACATGTGTTCGGCTCACACGATCAGGTGGTTCGCACGACCGTGTTGCGGTTGTGTGACGGCGCGGAGCCCCGCCGATCGGCGCGGTTTCGGCGATGCTCAGAAGTCCATATCGCCGCCCGGCATGCCGCCGGCGGGCATGGCCGGCGACTTCTCGGGCTTCTCTGCGACGAGGGCCTCCGTCGTCAAGAACAACGCTGCGATCGATGCGGCGTTCTGCAGCGCCGAACGGGTGACCTTGGTCGGGTCGATCACGCCGAACGACACCATGTCGCCGTACTCGTCGGTCTGAGCGTTCAACCCTTGACCCGGGTCGAGCGCCCGCACCTTCTCGACGATGACGCCACCCTCGAGGCCGGCGTTCACCGCGATCTGTTTGATCGGCTCCTCGAGGGCGCGGCGCACGATGAGGGCTCCCGTAGCCTCGTCACCTTCGAGGTCGACCTTGTCGAGCGCGCTCTGCGCGTTCAGCAGTGCCACCCCGCCGCCCGGAACGATGCCTTCCTCGACCGCTGCCTTCGTCGACTGCACGGCATCCTCGATGCGATGCTTCTTCTCCTTCAACTCGACCTCGGTGGCCGCACCGACCTTGATCACCGCGACGCCGCCCGAGAGCTTGGCGAGCCGCTCCTGCAGCTTCTCGCGGTCGTAGTCGGAATCGGTCTTCTCGATCTCACCCTTGATCTGGTTGATGCGGCCCTGGACGTCCTCGTCCTTGCCCGCACCCTCGATGATCGTGGTCTCGTCTTTGGTCACGATGACCTTCCGGGCGGTGCCGAGCAGGTCGAGCGTCGCGTTCTCGAGCTTGAGCCCGACCTCTTCGGAGATCACCGTGCCGCCCGTGAGCACCGCGATGTCCTGCAACATGGCCTTGCGGCGGTCGCCGAACCCGGGCGCCTTCACTCCAGCGCTGCGGAACGTGCCCCGGATCTTGTTGACCACGAGCGTGGCGAGAGCCTCGCCTTCGACATCCTCGGCGAGCACGAGCACGGGCTTTCCGGCCTGCATGACCTTCTCGAGCACCGGCAGCAGGTCCTTGACCGCCGAGATCTTGGAGTTGGCGATGAGGATGTACGGGTCCTCGAGCACGGCCTCCATCCGCTCGGAGTCGGTCACGAAGTACGGCGAGATGAATCCCTTGTCGAAGCGCATGCCCTCGACGAAGTCGAGCTCCATGCCGAACGTGTTCGACTCTTCGACCGTGATCACGCCGTCCTTGCCGACCTTGTCGACGGCCTCGGCGATGGTTTCGCCGATCTGCGGATCGGCCGCGGAGATCGCGCCGACGTTGGCGATCTGTGCCTTGTCGTCGACCTCCTTGGATTGGTTCTTGATCGCCTCGACGGCGAGCTCGGTCGCACGCTCGATGCCCCGCTTCAGGCTCATCGGGTTGGCGCCGGCCGCGACGTTGCGCAAGCCTTCCTTCACGATCGACTGGGCGAGCACCGTGGCGGTCGTGGTTCCGTCACCGGCGACGTCGTCGGTCTTCTTCGCGACCTCCTTGACGAGCTCGGCGCCGATCTTCTCCTCGGGGTCGTCGAGCTCGATCTCCTTGGCGATCGAGACGCCATCGTTGGTGATCGTCGGCGCTCCCCACTTCTTCTCGAGGACGACGTTGCGGCCCTTGGGCCCCAGCGTGATCTTCACGGCGTTCGCGAGCTGGTCCATGCCCCGCTCGAGCGAACGCCGCGCCTCCTCGTCGAACGAGATGATCTTCGCGGCCATCCCCTCTCCCTTCCTGCCTGGCGGCGATCGGTGTGTGGCTTTCTCAGCCTCGGTTCTCGACTGCTAGCACTCGGGGGTGCCGAGTGCTAACGATTGTAACGGGTAAACCGGTGCCGGTGACAAGGCCTTTCGTGGGTTCAGGCCGGCGTTCGTCGGTTCGGGTACGCTCCCGCCGCACCACAGGAGGGGAGGGCGCATTGGTCACCAGCACCGATTGGCGGCGTCGCCTGACGGCTCCAACGGTCGACGACATGCACTGGAGCGCTGCGCTCCCAGACCGGCTCGCGGTGGTCTCGACCGAGAGCGGAACGTCGCAGGCGTGGGCCTGGGACGTCGCCTCGGGGGAACGACGCCAGGCCTCCGCGGAGGGCGTCGGCGCCGAGGAGGCGCACATCACCCCCGACGGCTCGTGGGTCGTCTGGTGGCTCGATCCGTCGGGTGACGAACGAGGGAGCTGGATGGTGACACCGTTCGGAGGTGGTTCCGCCGTGCCATTGCTCGACGTGCCGGACATGTGGATGTCGGGGCTGTCGCTCGTGGCGGGATCCGTCGCCGCCGGCTACTCCGACGACGAGGACTACCGAGTGATCGTGCGCCACGGCGATGGCCCGGCCGTCGAGCTGTATCGCCATGAGCAGGCGGCCGGGGTCGGTCAGGAGTGGCCTCAGGGACCCGGTGGGCTCTCGGCGGATGCCTCACTCGTGGCGATCTGGCACGCGGAGGCATCTTCGATCGAGAACCCCGCCGTACGGGTGCTCGACACGCAGGCCGGAGACGCCGTCGCGGAGATCGCGGATCCGGGGATGGCGGTCGTCGCCGCCGGATGGTCACCGATCCCCGGCGATCAGCGTCTGGTGGTGCTGCGGGAAGTGAGTGGCTTCGTTCGGCCGTGGATGTGGTCGCCCGATCGAGGCGATCCGATCCCGATCCCGGTCGACGTTCCCGGTGCGGTCTCGCTCGCCGGATGGTATCCGGACGGCGACGCGCTGCTCTTGCGGACCGACCATCACGCCGCCCACGGCCTGATCCGTCTGCACATCGCCGACGGTTCCGCGGAGACGATCGTCGCGCCCGGCGGCACGATCACGGGGGCCGGAGTCAGGCCGGACGGCACCATCTGGTTCCGGCATGAAGACGGTGTGCGTCCGCCTGCCTGGCGCGACGCCGCCACAGGCGAGCAGGTGCTGCAGCTCGCCGATCCGCCTCCCGAGGGCCGCCCCTGGGAACCCCTTTGGTTCGACAACCCGGCCGGCCAGCGCATCCAGGGTTGGTTCATGCGCCCGGCGGGAGTGCCCCCCTTCCCGACGGTGGTATCCGTTCACGGGGGGCCCAACTACCACAACACCGACGCGTTCGAGCCGCGTCGTCAGGCGTTCGCCGATGAGGGCTTCGCCGTCTTGATGGTGAACTACCGGGGCTCGACCGGGTACGGGCGGGAGTTCCGGCAGGCGATCTACGGCGACGTCGGGTTCCCGGAGTCCGAAGACATCAACGCCGGCCTCGACCACACGATCGCACAGGGCCTGGTCGACGCGGAGCGCGTGTTCCTCGAGGGCTGGTCATGGGGTGGATACCTCGCGACGCTGAATGCCGGCCTGCATCCCGAGCGGTGGCGCGGGGTGATCGCCGGCATCCCCGTGGGCGATTCGGTCGCCGCCCACTACGAGAGCGCTCCGGCGCTCCGGGCATGGGACGTCGCCGTGATGGGGGGCACCCCGATGGAGGTGCCGGAGCTCTTCCACGAGCGGAACCCGATGACCTACGTGGAGCGGGTGCGCGCCCCGATGCTGGTGATCGCCGGAGAGCACGACAGCCGTTGCCCGATCGGCCAGGTCATGACGTACGCTCACGCGCTGCGCGTGCGCGGACGGGATGTCGAGGTGCATCTCTATCCCGGAGGTCATCACGCCAACGACGTCGACGAGCAGGTCCGCCATACGGAACTGATGCTCGAGTTCATGCACCGCCATTCCTGACGACCGAACCCGGTCGGCCGCGGCGCAGATCCGTGACCTGAGCCGAGAGCAGGAAGAGCCACATCACGGCGTAGATGAACGCCAGCAAGCCGAAGATGGCCCCGATCGTGCCGTACAGTGCGGTGCTCCTGCTCACGACGCCCGCGATGTAGGCCGCCCCGAACCGCTCGAGCACCAGGAAGCCGGTCGAGAACAGCACGGCCCCCCAGAGGTGCTCGGGCACCGTGGGTCCCGGCGAGGGAGTGAGCAGCCGGTAGACGAGCGCCCAGATCGCGCCACCGAACGCCGCGAGCCCCGCGAAGGCCGCGATCTCCGCGAGCACACCGATCGCGCCCTCGTACCGCCGCCCGGTCACCCACGCGGCGACGGTGGCGAACGTCACGAGCAGCAGCACGACCGGGACGCCCATCAACGCCCCACTCAGCCGGCCGACGACGAGCCCGGTCGCCCGCGTCCGGAAGATCGATCCCAGGGCGTGGCGAACACGTGCGACGAAGCCCGAGGCCGCGTAGACGATGCCGACGAGCCCGACGACGCCGGCGCCCACATGTGACGCCGTCGCGAGCTCGAGCTGTGTCGAGACGACCTCGTCGAACCCTGGCACCAGGCCACCGACCAGGTCGATCAGTTCCTGCTGCGCAGACGCCGCCCGCTGTTGGAACACGATGCCCACGACCGAGAGCGACAACAGCAGGAGTGGGGGGAGCGACAGGAACGCGCCGTAGGTCAGTGAACCGGCCTCGACACCGAGGTCATCGCCCTGCACCCGGTCGGCGAGAGCGACTCCAGGCTCCCCGACCCGTCGTGCGAGCGCCGTATCGCGCGCGGCCCACGCCTCGGCCCTCGCACGAATGCGTTCTGAGAGCGGCATGCTCAGCCGTCGAGGCCCCAGCTGACGACGCGGTCGACTCGCACCTCGACGATCAGCGACGAGCCCTCTTCGATCGGCGCCTCCGACTCGTATTGAGGGAACTTCTCGTAGAGCAGCGAGCGATCACGCTCGAACTCGAAGCCCGCCTCGAGCAGATACGCGCTGCCGTGCACGATGACCTGTTTCAGCTGCGACCAATCCTCGTGGTACTCGTCGAAGGAGACCGCGACATCGGGGTTCGCCTCGATGTTCCGGATCTTCTGGGTCTCGATCTCAGACGCGAACACGAGTCGGTCGAGATCGAGCACGGTCGAGATGGGCACGACGTGCGGCCGGCCGTCGAGATAGGTCGTCGCGAGGGCGCCCGTTCGGGCGCCGGCGACGAACGAGGCCTCGTGGCTCGTGAAGATCCGGCCCTCGATCGACATCCCCGGTGTGGCTCACTCGTCGCCGACGGCGGCCTGCTCGCGGATCTGCTCCACGATCTCCGCGTTCGCGAGCGTCGTGACGTCGCCGAGGGTGTTCCCGCGCGCCACATCGCGCAGCAGCCGGCGCATGATCTTTCCGGACCGTGTCTTCGGCAGGTCGGGGGTGAAGACGATGTCGTCCGGCTTCGCGATCGGTCCGATCACCTTCGACACGTGCTCTCGCAGCTCGGAGAGCATCGTCTCGTCGCCTTCGAAGCCCGCTTTCAGCGTCACGAATGCCACGATGCCCTCGCCCTTGATGTCATGGGGCCTCGAGACCACCGCCGCCTCCGCCACCTTGTCGTTGTCGACGAGCGCTGACTCGATCTCGAACGTCGAGAGCCGGTGGCCGGCGATGTTCATCACATCGTCGATCCGCCCCAGCAACCAGAAATACCCCTCTTCGTCCCGCCGCGCTCCGTCCCCCGCGACGTAGACGTCGGGCCCGTACTGCGAGAAGTAGGTCTGCACGTAACGATCGGGGTCGCCCCAGATCGTCCGCGCGATCGCCGGCCATGGGTGGCGCAACACGAGGTAGCCGCCCCCGCCCAGACCCACGCTCTCCCCGACCGCGTCGACCACGTCTGCGTCGATGCCAGGGAACGGGAAGGTCGCCGAGCCGGGCTTGAGGCTCGTGATCCCAGGCAACGGCGTGATCAGGATCGCCCCGTTCTCCGTCTGCCACCAGGTGTCGACGATGGGGCATCGTTCGGTACCGATGACCTTCCAGTACCAGACCCAGGCCTCGGGGTTGATCGGCTCACCCACCGATCCGAGCAAGCGCAGGGACGAAAGGTCGTGTTTCTCCGGATGCTCTGTTCCCCACCGCATGAACGCCCGGATCGCGGTGGGCGCGGTGTAGAGGATGGTGGCGCCGTACCGCTCGACGATGGCCCACCACCGGTCCTTGTCCGGCCAATCGGGAGCGCCCTCGTACATGATGCCGGTGGTGTGGT
This sequence comes from Actinomycetota bacterium, assembly GCA_035711865.1. Lineage (GTDB taxonomy): Bacteria > Actinomycetota > UBA4738 > UBA4738 > HRBIN12 > JAOUEA01. The sequence goes on along the minus strand of DASTBT010000091.1, from coordinate 15,846 downwards.
TCGCCAGGGGGCCGTAGACGATGTACGAGTGTCCGGTGACCCACCCGCAGTCCGCCGCGCACCAGAAGACGTCGTCCTCGTGGATGTCGAAGACCATGCGGTGCGTGGCGGCGACCTGGGTCATGTAGCCGCCCGTCGTGTGGGCGATGCCCTTGGGTTTGCCGGTGGTTCCGCTCGTGTACAGCAGATACAGCAGATCCTCGGCATCCATGGGCTCGGGCTCACACACCGTCGATTGGCCCGCCACGAGATCGTGGTACCAGAGGTCCCGCCCCTCGGAGAACGAATGCTCGTTGCCGCAGCGCTTCACCGTGATCACGTACTCGATCGAAGGACACGCTCGGAGCGCCTCATCCGCGTTGTCCTTCAACGGCACGACGATGCCTCGACGCCATGCTCCGTCGGCGGTGATCAACACCTTGGCCTCCGCGTCATTGATGCGATCGCGCAACGACTCCGCGCTGAACCCGCCGAAGACCACGGAGTGGGGAGCCCCGATGCGTGCACACGCGAGCATCGCGATCGGCAGCTCGGGCACCATGCCGAGATAGATATTGACGCGATCGCCCCTGCCGACCCCGAGCGACCGCAGGGCGTTGGCGAGGCGACACACCTCGTCGAGGAGTTCGGCGTAGGTGATCGTTCGGGTGTCGCCCGGCTCCCCTTCCCAGTGGTACGCGACCTTGTCGCCGCCGCCCGCCTCGACATGCCGATCGAGGCAGTTGTACGAGGCGTTGAGTCGGCCACCCTCGAACCACCTCACCCATGGGGGATCCCAGTTCATGACCGTGTCCCAGCGTCTGAACCAGGTCAGGCGATCGGCTTGTTCCGCCCAGAACGCCTCGTGGTCGGCGTTCGCGCGCTCGTAGACGGAGGCATCGGAGACGATCGCCCGTTGGGCGAAACCGGGGGGCGGCTCGAAGACGCGGTGCTCCGACAACAGCGCCTCGATGTTCTGCTGGGTATCGCTCACTGGTCCTCCAGGGTGCGCGGGATCGCCTCGACGGGCGAGTCAGCATCGTACGCGTCTCGGCCCCGACAGCGCGACAGGGAAGTTCGGGGCCCCGAACACTTCGCCGCCCGCGCCACGGATGTGCTTGCACAGAGTGCTTCCCGGGGTAACCATCGGGGGCGCGAGGCACCCCGGAGGGCGCCTGGCGAAAGGAGGCAGGCGATGGCCGACGAAGGCTATTGCATGAAGTGCCGGACCAAGCGGGAGTTCGAAGGTCAGGTGGTGACCCTGAAGAACGGTCGTCCGGCCGCCCAGGGCACGTGCCCTGTCTGCGGGACGAAGCTCACGAAGATCCTCAGCATGGACGCCGCGAAGGCTCGCGGCTGGACCGCCTGATCCGCGGGTCAGTTCAGTCGAGACAGCAGCTGATCCGGCTCGATCAGCGTCGTCCCCGAGGTGACGCCGAGGTGGCGGGCCGCCAGGTCCGCCACCGTCGTCTCCTCGAAGACCTGCTGGACCGCTGTCGCTACGTCGGCCCAGAACCCCTGCAACCCACAGCGTGAATCCTGGAAACAGGTGTGATCGGTGGGCTCGAGACAGAACATCGGGAAGATCTGACCCTCGATCGCATCGGCGATCTCGGCCACAGTGATCCGATCCGGTTCGCGCGCCAAGCGACATCCGCCACCGGCCCCTCGGAAGCTCTCGACGAGGCCGGCCTTCGACAGGGCTCCGAGTTGCTGCTCGAGGAACCGAACGGGGATCTGCTGCCGTTCCGCGATGGCACGGGCCGGAACGAGAACGCCTTCGTCACGGCGTTGCGCCAACTCGATCATCGCACGCATCGCGTACTCGAGCTTCTGCGACACCTTCAGCACGACGCAACCTCCTGGCAGCCAGGGTAGGAGCGGACCCGAAGGCCGTCAACGGGGTCGAGCTCGCTCTCACACACGGGATTCCCGTTTCCGGGTATCCAAGATGGACTCGCGGCTTCCGATAGGCACCTCGAGGGGCAACCGCATGCCCCGCAGGGAGAACGAGGACGTTATGCGCCGGGTCCTGGTGATCGAAGATGAAGCCGACGTTCGGCTCCTCTACCGCGTGAACCTGCGGCACGCTGGGTTCGAGGTGCTGGAGTCCGACGACGGTGACCATGGCATCGACGCCGCCCGGACACACCTGCCCGATGCAGTGGTCCTCGATCTCATGATGCCAAGGACCGATGGCTTCGAGGTCCTCGAAGCGCTGCGGTCCGCTCGTGCCACTCGCGACATCCCGGTGATCGTGCTCACGGCCGACGTGCGGACCGAGGATCACCAGCGCTGTTACGAGCTCGGAGCCGACGTCGTCGTGACGAAGCCGTTCTCGCCCGAAACGTTGACCAACGGCCTCCACCGGCTGCTCGACGCCACCTACGAGGATCGCCTCGCACGACGTGCGGAAGCGGTCGCGAGCACCGGCACGGCGTTCCGCTGATCGCTTACCCGACCGGATTGGCCTCGGCGTAGTCGTCGCCGAGCAAGACCACCAGCTGTGTCCTCGGCGCCACGCTCGCGTCGAGCGAATCGCCCAACGACTCCACAGTGGCCTCGACACCCTTCAGGAAGCGCCCCGCGAGATGCTCCGCATCGACCTCGTTCTGCGCCGAGTCGGGACCGCCCCGGAAGTACACGGTCGTCGACTCGACCGGCTTCGCCGGTGCGTCGGCGGCCTCCTGTGAAGCACGGTATCCCTTGCTCTCCAGGAACTCTTGGACCTCGGCCGCCAGCCCGACCTCGCTGGTCCCGTTCAACACCTGGATCGTCACACCGTCGACCTGCGCTTCGAGCTCTGGAGGCGCGCTCTCGGTGGCCGAGGGCGATGTGCCCCCGGTGGGCCCGGGGCTCCCGGACTCGGTCTCGGTCGGAGGAACGCTTCCATCATCGCCTGCCAAGACCGCGCCGTCGCCGCCGAACCCGTTCAGGAGCACGGCGATGCCTGCAACGACGAGGGCGACGAGCACCGCGAGTCGTGCCGGGCTGAGGTTCATGCGGGCCATCCTAACCCAGCCATCGCGGCCCGCCGGGGCTACAGCCGGACGCCCAGCTGCCCGGCAACGCGGCGGCGCCGGCGTTCGTCTCGCACCCGACGCAACCTGCGCACGAGCATCGGATCGTAGGCGAGCGCCTCGGGGCGCTCGAGGACGCGCGTGAGCAGCTGGTGATAGCGGGCCGGCGAGAAGCCGAACGCCTCTCGGATCGCCCGCTCCTTGGGGATCTCGAGCTTCCAGCTCTCGCGTTCGAAATCGAGCACTCGGCGAGAACGGTCGTCGAGCGACACGTCGGAGATGCGAGCGGGGAGATCCATGCTCCTCGAGGGTATCCGTGGAGGCCGACGGTGCAAGCACCTCGCCGGGTTCGCTCCCCCCGGGTACAGGCCCCGCCTTCATCGGCCGACACCACAGATGGGAGCCGTGATCGCGTGGCTGAACCGCTCGCCGATGCGACGATGGTCACGGGACGAGGAGGGAGGGTTCCCGTTGGCGGAAACGGCGCGAACCGGGCGATCGCAGGATGACGGGGCGGATCGGTTCAACTCCCCCGCTTCCCTGCTCGGCCTCCCTCAGCGGGGGGTCGGAGCACGGACCATCGGCGACATCCTCCGGGAGACGATCGGGACCATCCCCTCGCTCGTGTCCTGTGCTGCGGCCGGCGTCTACGTCCATGACGAGGCAACGGGGGACTTCCGACTCTCTCGACTGCGGGTCGTGGACCGAGCCGTCGTGCGGGCCAGGGACGAGATCGAGGACGTCCCGGCGGACGTGGCCGCATCGTTCCTGTTCGTCGATCCCAACCCGTTCACGCTCGAGGCCGACGCCCTCGAACGAGTGCCTCGCCGCCACTGGATCTCGCTGGAGGCGCGATCGGTGCTGGTGGCGCCCTTGCGTTGGGAGCCCGACGGGTTCGGCGCGATGGTGATCGTCGCGCGCGCGGCCGATGATCGGTTCGACGACCGCACGGTGGAACTGGCTCGCTCCGTCGCGAGGATCGTTTCCCTGGCTCTCGGGAACGCTCGCCGCCTCTCGGAACTGGAGCGGTTCCACGAGCTCGTGGCGAGCCTCGACGCCGTCTTCTGGGAGGCAGACGCCGCCTCGATGGCGTTCACCTTCCTCGGGGGACGTGTCGACGACATGCTCGGGCCCGGCGCTTCGACGTGGCCCCGCCGAGGTCGGACGTGGGGAGACCACATCGCCGAGGAGGACCGGCAGATGACGATCGCGGCCTGCCTATCGGCGATCGAGCGGGGGCAGGAGCGCTCGCTCGACTACCGGATCGAGCGTCCCGACGGGCGGGCCTTGTGGGTGCGCGACGCCGTGCACGTCGTCCGGGATGCTCGCGGGCCGAGGGAGCTGCGTGGGGTGATGGTCGACATCACCGAACGCAAGCGCGCGGAGCAGGCGCTGCGCAAGAGCGAACGACAGTACTCCGAGGCGTTCCGTCGCGAGCGGGAAGCGACACAGCGGCTCCGCAACCTCGACGAGATGAAGAACACCTTCCTCGAGGCAGTCTCGCACGACCTGCGAACGCCGCTGACGTCGATCCTCGGATCGGCCCTGACGCTCGAGAGCTCGGGGCTCGACCTCCCGGCGGACGACGCACTCGACCTGATCGGTCGCATCGCCGGCAACGCCCGGAAGTTGGAGCGGCTGCTCGGCGACCTACTCGACCTCGACCGGCTGCAGCGGGGGATCGTCGCCCCTCAGCGGCGCCCGACCGATCTCGCAGCGCTCGTCGCACGGGCCGTCGACGAGAGCGACGACCCGAACAAGCACGTCATCGTGACCGACGTCGCCTCGGGCTCGTATCACCTCGACGCGGCCAAGGTCGAGCGGATCGTGGAGAACCTGCTGTCCAACGCGCTCCGCCACACGCCGGCGAGCACCCGGATCTGGATCCGGACGGTCCCCGCCGAGGGCGGGGTGATGATCATCGCCGAGGACGCGGGCCCCGGCGTGCCCGAAGAGCTCCACGACGCGGTCTTCGAGCCGTTCCGTCAGGCCCCCGGCTCCTCGTCGGAGCATTCCCCAGGCGTCGGCATCGGGCTTTCGCTGGTCCGCCGATTCGCCGAGCTGCACGACGGGAAGGCGTGGCTCGAGCCTCGTCCGGGCGGCGGGGCCTCGTTCAGAGTCTTCCTGTCGGAAGGCCGGCAACCCCAGGGCTGACATTCCGCAGGACGGGGAGGCGCCGGGCGACGGGGGTACGACCGCCGCCCGGCGCGCACACCGCCGCGCACCAGAGATGGTCGACTCGGACGGCACACCACCATCATCGACCCGGGCGCGGACACGTGCCCGGGCGCTCCGGCCCGCCCGCGCAGGGACGTTGGTCCGACCCATCAGTTCTCGTCGACCACCCACCCTTCCCATCACGCACCATCGCTACGATGGAGCTCGTGTTCGACCTGTGGATCCGCTCCGCCACCGTGGTCGACGGCAGCGGCGCCGAGCCCCGCCGAGCGTCGGTGGGGGTGCGGAACGGCCGGATCGACGCGATCGTCGCGGACGGCGACGGTCGAGGGCCCTCCTCCGCCGCCATCACGCTGGACGCGACGGGGATGGTGCTCGCTCCGGGCTTCATCGACGTTCACAATCACTCCGATGTCGCCCCGCTAATCGCTCCCACGATGCCCTCGACGATCCGCCAAGGCGTGACGACCGTGGTCGTCGGGAACTGCGGGATGTCGCCGTTCCCTGCCTCGTCGGCGGCCGAACTCGCGTCGTGGGCCGGTGGAACCGACGGCGAGCCGCCGGCCGAAGACCTCGCGTTCGGCTCGTTCCGCGCATACCTCGAACGGATCGCCGCGGCCCGGCCTGCCGTCCACGTGGCGGCCCTGATCGGCCACGGCTCCGTACGGGAACTCGCGATGGGGCCGGAGCGTCGTGCTCCCACCCCTGTCGAGCTCGAGACGATGCGGAGCACCGTGGCCGAGGCGATGGACGCGGGAGCCCTGGGTCTGTCGACCGGCCTGATCTACGCCCCCGGCATGTATGCGAGCACCGGCGAGATCGTTGCGCTGGCCGAGGAGGCCGCGAGCGCGCGAGGGATCTACGCCTCGCACATCAGGGGCGAAGGCGCTCACCTGTTCCGTGCCGTCGACGAAGCCATCGAGATCGGGCGTCGAGCGAACGTCCCGGTTCACATCAGCCACCTCAAGTGCGAGTCGTCACACGCGTGGGGGCGAGCCGACGAGCTCATCGCGCGTGTGCACTCGGCAGGAGCGACCGGCGACCAGTACCCGTACGCGGCGTGGTCCTCCGTGTTGCGGTCGCTCCTGCCGCCGTGGGCGCCTGTGGGCGAACTTCGGAGCCTGCTGGACGATCCGACGACGGAACGTCGGCTCGTCGCGGCCATCGAACAGGGCGAGGGTGAGGAGTTCCAATCATCGGTCGACGGCGTGGGGTGGGAACGGATCGTGATCGAGGGAACCTCCGATCGCTCGAACGACGGCCTCGACGTGGCGGCGATCGCCCGACGACGAGGGATCGAACCGATCGACGCGTGCCTCGAGCTGCTCATCGCCGATCCGGAGACGACGTGCACGGGTCACGCGATGCACGAGGACGATGTGCGCGCGATCCGTGCCGACCCCGAAATCATGGTCGCTTCCGACGCCGTCGCGACCTCACCAGGCGGGGGCGAGGCCGCGACCCCGGTGCACCCACGCACCTACGGCACGTTCCCGCGGGTGCTGGGCCCGATCGTCCGCGAGGGCACGCTAACGCTGCAGGCCGCGGTTCGCGCCATGACGTCCCTACCGGCCGACCGATTCGGTCTCAGCGGGCGAGGGCGCATCTCCGGTGGCGCCTGGGCGGACCTGGTCCTGTTCGACGCGGCGATGATCACCGACCGCGCGACATACCAGCAGCCCCACGCCTTCCCCGACGGGATCGAGGCCGTGGTCGTCGAGGGCAACCTCGCCTGGCGCCGCGGGACCGACACGATCGAACGCTCGGGCCGTGTGCTCCGGCACGGTCGGTGAGGAGGACGGCCCGGCCGATCGGCTCAGCCGGCCGGACAGGCACCCCACAGGCCGGCTCCCGCATCTCGAGCTCGACGCTGCGCCGCGCGCAGTCGCTGCACGTATCGCACGTTCGGCGGGAACGTCGCCAGCACGGCGTACCCTTCGCGAAGGATGCGCTCGTTGAACAGGGACCCTTCGATCCAGACGTAGGCGAGCGTGCGGTCGAACCGGTCCGCCCGGTCGACGTCGAACTCCAGGTCGACCCGGCGCCCGCCGAGCGCGTCGGCCGTGAAGCGTGAGGCTCGCGCGCCGAAGCACTCCTCGTCGGTGAACGGCCCGTCTCGTTCGGGCGTGTCGATGCCGATCAGGCGAACGGGCGTCTCTCGGCCGCCGAGATCGACGCGGATCGTGTCGCCGTCGACCACGTGAACCACCTGCACCGAGGTCAGACCAACACCCGCGTCGCCCGGGGGCGTGTCACCGAGCTCGGAGCAGGCGGTCGTGGCCGAAAGGGCCGACGTGAGGAGGACGAGCGCGATCGAACGAAGGCGACGCACCGACGCGGCCACGTCCTGAACGCTACCGTAGGGCCGTGGAGGCAGAGCGATCCCGATCGGCGGACATCACACCGCTCGAGCTCGGTTTCGACCCCGGCGACATCGACTTCGTCGCAGATCCGTATCCCGTGTACGAACGCCTGCGACGGGCGCCGATCCTGTACGACCCGGAAACGGAACACTGGCTCGTCACGCGGTACGACGACGTGAACTCGCTGCTCCGGGATCGACGCTTCGGCCGCACGTACCTGCACGTCGCGACGCACGAGGAGATGGGGCATCCGCGCCCTCCGGATCATCTCGACCCGTTCTGGCATCTGATCAACCACGGCATCCTCGACATGGAGCCGCCCGACCACACACGGGTCCGCCGGCTGGTGGCCAAGGCCTTCACCCCGCGCATGGTCGAGTCGATGCGCGAGCCCGTGCAGCATCTGACGGACACGCTGGTCGACGCCGTCGACGGCCCCGGCGAGTTCGATCTGTTGCAGGCGATCGCCGAGCCTCTTCCCGTCGAGGTGATCGCCGAGCTGCTCGGCGTGCCGCGGCCCGACCGTCGCCTGCTCCGTCCGTGGTCGGCCGACATCTGCCGCATGTACGAGTTGCATCCCACCGAGGACGACATGCGCATCGCTTCGCGGGCGAGCACCGAGTTCTCGGACTATCTGCGCGCCCTGTCGCGCGAACGCCGGGCCGCGCCGGCAGGCGACCTGATCAGCGAGATGGCTCTCGTCGTGGACGAGGGCGAGCGCTTGACCGAGGACGAGCTGATCGGCACGTGCGTGCTCCTGCTGAACGCCGGCCACGAAGCCACCGTGAACGTCACCGGCAATGGGTGGTGGGCGTTGTTCCGCAACCCCGAGGCGCTCGCCCGCCTTCGGGCCGATCCGAGCCAAGTGCCGACGGCGATCGAGGAGCTGATGCGGTGGGATACCCCGCTTCAGCTGTTCGAGCGATGGGTCCTCGAGGACACGGAGATCCACGGGATCCGCGTCCCTCGGGGCGCGGAGCTGGGGCTCGTCTTCGGCTCCGCGAACCGCGACCCTGCGGTGTTCCATGCGCCAGACGAGCTCCGGCTCGACCGCCAGCCCAACCCGCACCTCACGTTCGGGGCAGGCATCCACTTCTGCCTCGGAGCACCGTTGGCTCGCCTCGAGCTCGAGACCTCGTTCGCGACGGTGCTCCGTCGCCTGCCGACGCTCGAGCCCGCGGAGGAGCCCCGGTGGAAGCCGGGCTACATCATCCGCGGGCTCGGATCGCTGCGCGTGCGCTGTTAGCTGACGTTCGTCGCGTCGCTCAACGAGACGGGCGCCGGGGCCTTGTCCTTGTCGTCGGGCGCGAGCAGGTTCACCCAGATGGTCGCGGTGTCCTGTGCGAACGCGAACTTCGCAGCGTCCTCGGGAGTGACCGCGAGGGTCAGCATCACGTTCGGAGCCCTCGACTCGGATTCACCCAACGCGACCGCCTCGAGCACGAGCACGTTGGGCAGCAGCGCGACCGTCGTCGAGTCCCCACCGGAGCCCACGCCATGGAACGTGGCGAAGACGCGCACGTGGTCGCCGCGGTGCAGGCTGGCCGCGACGCTCTGGGCCGCCGGCAGCTGCATCGAGATCGCGCTGAACCCCTCCGGGATGCCGAGGCCGCCGCCGGGCACCGTGCCGAGCTCCGCGACGCGATCGGCGGAGACCTGCTCGCCCTCGAGGAGCGGTTGACCGGCGGTCGTGCCGCGGAGCTCCTCGACATCGGCGATCGCCCCCGGCACGACGTAATCCGTGGGGATCTGCTGGGTCACGAGGTCGCCGCCGTCGATCAGCTCGTCGAACTGCGTGCCGGCCGGCACGTCGACGGCAGCCACGACGACCGGGGTCGTCGGACCGCCGGCACCGGCCTCGGTGCGGACGTTCCGCGTGTAGAGCAGCACGCCGGCCGCAGACATCAACGCCAGCACGAGTGCCAGCGGCACCACCAGGTTCCTGCTACGCATGGATGGTTCTCCTCTCCAGTCCAGGACGTTGTTTCAACGTCAGAGGTCCTCGACGAGCCGGGAGTGGCCCAGGGCCTGCTCCGCCACCTGGCGGAAGACCGGCTCGAGGTCGCTGCTCAGCGATTCACAGAAGTAATTGTCACCGTCGGTGTTCTCGGTCGTCGCACACCCGCCGGGCGCGTCGTCGATCGAATCGGTCGCCATCGCCGCGAAGAAGGTGGAGGCGTACACGTTGCGGAACGATCCGGCCGTGTCGTATCCGCAGCGTGCGCCCGCCACGCCGTACGCGATCGTGAAGATCTCGACGTCGGCCGTCTTGGCCGCGGTGGCCCGGGTGTTCGCGTACGAACACGGCTGGTTGTAGCGAGGCTGGTTCGCCTCGCCGTCCGACAGGAAGATGATCACGTCGGGCACGCCCGCCCTGCCGGTCGTCTGGAGCAACCACGATGCCGCCGCCATAGGGTCGCCGAGGTCCGTGTGCCCCGCACCCGAGGGGTTCGTCGTGACGCTCGAGGGTGCTCGTTGGAGGCAGCTGATCCTCTGGACGAGAGCGCTCGCCGGGTTCAGCGTCCCGTCCGGGCGGTCGTAGTCGCTGGAAAGCCCACTGAGGATCCACGTTGCCGGGATGGTGTTCGGGTAGTTCTGCGTCGTCTGTACCAGGCATGGATTGGTCGGGGTGTGGTACGGGAGACCGATCAACCCCACGTGGTGGTGGGCGGCGTCATAGAAGTCCAGCAAGGACAACGTGGCGTTCCGCGCGTTCGCCATGTCGGCTTCGGTCATCGAACGCGACCTGTCGAAGACGACCGCCACGTCGAGCGGCGCGGGCGCAGTGCCACATGCCCCACGACACGACGCAGCCGTCACGCCACCTGTGTCGCCCTGATCGACACCGATCACCGGCGCGAAGATGTAATCGACCGAGTTGCTCGTTCGGACCGAGATCGTGTTGCAGCGATCATCGGCGAACGGGTTGCACTCGTGGATCGAGCGACCGCGCCTGGTCCGCCACTCCTCGGCGGGCCATGTTCCGCTCTGTGGCCCGCAGACGGTGGGGATGTCCTCCGAGTCGGGCGCGCCGTCGCCGTCACGATCGCCGACGATGCACCGGAAGCCGATCGTCACCTGCGACGGACTGAGCCACGGCGCGTTGTCGAGCGTGACCCGGAGCGCTTCCGCGGCGGCGACCGATCCGGTGGCGCCGTCGGTCACCGGCAGCTCCTGTGCGCCGGCCAGGGCGCCGAAGTCCGCGGCGTTCTGCAGCACCTGTCGTTCGTGCCACAACCGAGAGAGATCGATCACGAACGCAACCGCCGCGAACAGCACGATGACGATCAGCGCGGACAGAACCATGACGGCACCGTCCTCGGATCGCAGGCGCGCTCGGAGATCGCCTCGCATGCTCACCCTTACAACCCCTCGAATCGGGTCTCGGACCGCGAGTGCAGATCGAGCGTCGATCCCATGCCGACGAAGCTCGGCAGCGGGGTGATGAACGGGTAGGAGTAGTCGACGTCGACCCGCACGTAGTCGCCCTCTTGCCAGGAGCCGCACGCTCCGAAGGCCGCGCCCCCGCTGCTGCACGTGATGGTGACCGTCATACGCGACTGATCGAGGAAGCTCGACGCCTCTCGAACCCTGGCCTCGATCTCAGCGACGTCGGGTGTGACGGCGGCCTTCCGGGCGCCCTCACGCGCGGCGTGGGTGGTCCCGTTCCATGTGTAGAAGCCGAACCCGAAGTCGATGATCCCGAAGACCAGCATGAAGAACAGCCCGGCCACGATCGCGAACTCGACCGCAGCAGCGCCGTCCTCTCTCCGCCAAGCCTTCGAGCGATGCATGCCTCGCCTTTCTCTCCCCCGGTACCGGGGTGATCGAAGCTCGATCTGCGGAATCCCGTTGCTTCCTGCGTCAGAATGTCGGCAGCGGAATCGAGGCCGCGCATCAGCCAGTCGGCGCATCCTCCGATAGGGCGAGTCGTCCCACCCGGTAGGCCGCATCGCCTCGGTCCGATGCCGCACGAGGCTGATCGTCGGGGGACAGGCGAGTAGCCCGGGTGACGGCGAGATCCCCATCCGAGGCCCTACCGATCGCTTGTCGAGCCAGGGATCGGCGGCGACGCGTGTCTGGAGCCGGTGAGCACATCCGGTTACTCCGTCGGACGTATGCGAGGTACGCACGAAGGGTGGCGCGGGGGTGCCTCCGCCGAACTACCGTTCGCCCAGGGCCGACCGGCATGCCCAGCCGGGTCGCGCCCTGACGGAGTCGCTGAGCGAACCACCAGTCTCGAGGAGGACGAACACGTGAGGATCTTCAAGCAGGCGGCGGCAGGGGCACTGTGTTCGTTCGCGCTGGCCATCGGGACCGCCCTGCCCGCGCACGGTTCGCTGGCTCACCCCACGGTGGTTTCCGAGGATCCGGCCGACACCACTCCGCACATCGTGCTCAGTGACACCGCGTACGACGTGCGCGCCTATGCGCAGGTCGGTCCCACCATCTATGCCGGCGGCCTGTTCAGTCAGGTGCAGGACCCGGCGAAGACAACGACGTACACACGACAGAACTTCGTCGCCTTCGACGCCGAGACCGGGGTCATCTCACCGCTCGACCTGTCGTTCGACGGGAGGGTCGGCGCGATCGAGGCCACTCCCGACGGGACCGCGATATTCATCGCGGGCGCGTTCACGAGGGTCAACGGCATCACTCGCCGGGGGATCATGAAGTACGACCTCGTGAACGAGCGGATCGACCCGGTCTTCGCGCCCACGGGCATGAGAACGGTGCACGATCTCAAGCTCGTCAACGGCGCCCTGATCGCGGCGGGGAACTTCACCAAGAAGGTGATGGCGATGGACCCGACGACCGGCGCGGACACCGGAGCGATCAACATCACGGTCGCAGGAGTGGTCAACCCCGACGACGAGACCAGGGTCCGCCACATCGCGGTCTCCCCCGACGGCACGCGATTGGTCGCCACCGGCAACTTCGTCACGGTCAACGGCCAGACCCGCAGGCGCGCGTTCATGCTGAACCTCGGAGCGACGGCAACGCTCAGCACCTGGTACGCGCCCCGCTTCGCCGCGAGCTGCCCGGCGGGCGGCAGCCGGCGGGAATGGGCCCAAGGCGTGGATTTCTCCCCCGACGGCTCCTATTTCGTGGTCGTCACAACCGGAGGGCCGAACGGGACCGCGACCGGGCTCTGTGATGCGGCCGCCCGCTTCGAGACCACGAACGTCAGCAGCACGGTCGAGCCCACCTGGGTCAACTGGACCGGGGGCGACACCCTCTACAGCGTGGCGATCACGGGGGTCGCTGTGTACGTGGGTGGTCACCAGCGCTGGTTGAACAACCCCTTCGGTCGCGACTCGGCCGGTGCCGGCGCCGTCGAGCGTCCAGGCATCGGTGCGATCGACCCGGTGACGGGCCTGGCGCTCCCATGGAACCCCACGAAGTCGCGGGAGCACGGCACGATGGTGCTGTACGCCACTCCGAGCGGACTCTGGGTCGGCAGCGACGGTGCCCGCTTCGGGCACGAGGACCACGCCGGGATCGGCTTCGCGCCACTGAACGCCGGCCCCACGCCCGACACGACACCACCCAACACGTTCATCGATTCGGGCCCGTCGGGGAACGTTTCGGACACGTCGGCGACGTTCAGCTTCTCGGCCAGCGAGCCGTCGACGTTCCAGTGCCGGATCGACGGTGGCGCGTTCGCTCCATGCACCTCACCGATCAGCTACACGAACCTCTCCATCGGCTCGCACACCTTCCAGGTCGCGGCAACCGACGGCTCCTTCAACGTCGACGCGACCCCGGCCGAGCGGACCTGGACCGTGGCCGAGGCGTCCAGCGAGTTGGTCGGGAACCCGGGGTTCGAGGTCGACACGTCCGGCTGGAAGGGCGATGCGGCAGCCAACACGCTGAGCCGGGCCGCGGGCGGGCACTCCGGCGCCTGGGCTGCACACGTTTCGACCACGCAGGCCGGCGGGAACTGCGGGTTGGACGACCAGCCGAACTGGGTGAGCTTCACGCAGGCCGGCGACTACACCGCGAGCATCTGGGCCCGCTCCGACACGCCAGGGCTCACGCTCAAGCTGCGCGTGCGCGAGTACGTGGGCGGGGCGAGGCAGGGAACGGTCACGGAGTCCATGCCGCTGACGTCGTCGTGGCAGCAGGTGACGGCGGCCTACACGCCGGTCGCGCCGGGACAGTCCAGCCTCGACTACGAGGCGTTCACGTCCAACACGCCCGCCGGCGTGTGCTTCCAGGCCGACGATGCGTCCATCACGCTGGCCACCACGACCGACACGACCCCGCCCGACACGTTCATCGATTCGGGGCCGTCGGGCTCCGTTGCCGACACGTCGGCCACGTTCAGCTTCTCGGCCAGCGAGCCCTCGACGTTCCAGTGCCGGGTCGACGGCGGCGCGTTCGCCCCGTGCGCCTCACCGATCAGCTATTCGAACCTCTCCATCGGCCCGCACACCTTCCAGGTCGCCGCCACCGACGGCTCGGACAACGTCGACGCGAGCCCGGCTGAAGCAAGCTGGAACGTGGTCGAACAGTCTGCCGAGTTGGTCGGGAACCCGGGGTTCGAGGTGGACACGTCCGGCTGGAAGGGCGACGCCGCCGCCAACACGCTCAGCCGGGTCGCGGGTGGACACTCCGGCGGCTGGGCCGCTGAGATCTCGACCAGCCAGTCCGGCGGGAACTGCGGTCTGGACGACAAGCCGGACTGGGTGAGCGTCACGCAGAACGGGACCTACACCGTGACCATGTGGGCCCGCTCGGATGCGCCCGGGCGCACGCTCAAGCTGCGGGTGCGCGAGTACGCGGGAGGTGCGAAGCAGGGAACGATCACGGAGAACCTGGCGCTGACCTCATCGTGGCAGCAGGTCTCGGTCGTCTACACGCCGGTTGCAGCGGGAAGCTCGCTCGACGTCGACGCGTTCACGTCGAACTCGCCGGTCGGCGTGTGCTTCCAGGCCGACGACGTGTCGATCACCCACTGAGCCACCAGCGGCCCGCGATGGAGCCGGCAGTCGGATTCGAACCGACGACCTACCGATTACGAGTCGGGGAACGGGGTTCGACGGTGCTGGTAACCGCGTTCGACCTGCGGTTTCGTCTGATCCTGTCCACTTGAATCGACTCGTCTTGACTCCATTCGGGACACACTTGGGACACGGATGCGGACGCTCGAGCCGGATAGCTTAGCCCTCGCCCGTGCCCTGAGCGTGACGACCGCCACCCCCTTCCAGGTCCACGCACCATCACTCTCGCTTGGGCTACTGGTGCTACTCGGGTGCTACTGAGTGATACCTAGTCCAGGCGTGTGCTTCCGTGGGTGCTACTGCCGCTACTCCCGCTTATGGAGTAGCGGCAGCACCCACGGTAGCGCCCGGGGTTCGGGAGCGGGTCGGGGTGTCGATGCCTCCCGGTGGACCGACTTCCGCGACGACATCGAGGCTGAGCGCGAACGCCGCGCTGAAGAAGCCCGCAAGCTGGAGGAGCGCGCCGAACGGGCCGCTTGCGAAGGCAAGGGCCGATCCCTACGCCCGAACCCCGAAAGGCAAGATCGCCGCGCTGACGAAGGGACTCGCCGATGCTGAAGCCGACCTCGCCACCAAGCAGGCCGACAAGGCTCAGCGCCCGGCGAAGATCCACCCCGATCAAGCCCGGGATGGGTTCCCGCTGGATCGCCCCCACGTCGAGGCTGCGGCCAAGGTGACGATGCTGCGTGCTCAGATCGTGGAGAGCGAGGCTCGCCTCCCGTTCCACAACGTCACCGAGGACGAGCTGGTGAACCAGGCCGCTGCCGTCGAGGCCGACTTAGCCCCGCTACGGGAACAGGTCGCAAAGGTGGACGCGCAAGTCAAGAACACCGGCATCGCCGACACGAGCTTCACCGCGCAGAGGGTTCGCCGCGACCTCGCCGCTGCCGAGGCCAAGCTCAAGCGGATCACGGACGAGATGGGTTATCGGAAGCGCGACGCTCGAAACGCCGTGTTCACCCTCGATCGCGAGGTCCGAACCGCGATGACCATGCGTGCCGAGGCACTTAAGCGATGGACGGCGGAGGAACGCCGGCTGCTCGCCATGCTGAACGACCCGACACAAAGCGGCCTCCTCGATCTCGGTGAACTTCGAGCCGCCCGGAAGGCCAAGGCGATGTTGGAGAAGGCCAAGACGAACCACACGCCTGTCGGCAGTGACGAGCTGGAGTCCGCTCGCGAACGGATCGCTTCGCAGACGAACATCGTCGCCGTCGGTCCCGGTGCCGTCGAGATAGAGAGCTGGTGAAGCCACCCACCCTGAACATGAAAAGAAGAACCTCATCAAAAGTGCCCAAC
>DASTBT010000090.1:0-42362 GCA_035711865.1 Actinomycetota bacterium | reverse complement strand
GGTGCGCCCGGTGGCCCCGGCCGGCCGGGCCGGTGAGGTCGAGCTCGACGGGAGGCGTCTCCGGCTGCCGGACGGGATCGGTCTGGACCTCGGCGGCATCGTCAAGGGCTGGACGGTCGACCGAGCGATCCACGCCGCTCTCTCCGCGGGAGTGCCGTGGATCCTGGTCGAGGCCGGAGGCGATCTGCGGGTGGAGGGCGAACTGCCGACCGATCTCGAGATCGCTGTCGAGGACCCCCAGGCCCCGGACACCGACATCGGTCGGGTGACGATCGCCGGCGGCGCGCTCGCGACATCGTGCATCACGAAGCGGGCATGGGCGCCACGTGCCCATCACCTGATCGATCCGTTCACCGGAACGCCGGTGGACGGGCCGCTGCTCCAGGCAACGGTGTGGGCACCGACCTGCGTCGAAGCCGAGGTTCGATCGAAAGACGCCCTTATCCAGGGCGAGGACTACCTGCGGCGAGCGCCTGCGCTCCTGGTCCTGCGGGAAGGGCCGGTCCTGACGAACTTCCACACGTGCGAGCGCGCGGCATGAGCACCTGGGTGATCCTGCGCTCGGCAGGGGTCGGGGCCTACCTGATGTTGTTCATGTCGATCGCGTGGGGGCTCGTCGCGACATCGGGAGCGCTGGGCCCTCGGGTCTCGAAGGCCTCAGCCGTGTCGATCCATCGGTTCTTCTCCGTAGCTGGCCTGCTGTTGCTCGGCATCCACATCGGCGGGCTGCTCATCGATCCGTTCATGCCGTTCGATGCCTCAGAGATCCTCGTTCCGGGGGCTGCCTCGTATCGCCCGGCCGCGACCGCGTTCGGTGTGATCGCGATGTACGCGACCGTCGTGGTCCTCGTGACGTCGTGGTTGCGGAAGCGGATCGGCACGACCTGGTGGAGGCGCATGCATCTGTTGGCCGTCCCGACGTTCGCCCTGTCGCTCGCGCACGGGATCTTCTCCGGCACCGACAGCGCGCGACCGTGGATGTGGTGGATGTACCTCGTGACGGGAGGCGTGGTCGTGTTCCTCGTCGTCCTTCGCGGGCTGACGGCCGGATACCGGCCGGATCGAGCGGCCCGTCAGGTCATGACGGAGCCCGTGAACATGCACGCTCCTCGCTGAAGTCGCAGTCCGACTCGACGACCGGGCCGGTCGGATCGAGATCGCGCGCTCATCCGATGTGCATGGGGCTGTGGCCGGTCTCCTCGTCGAACGTGTTGCCCTCGGGCGGGATGGGCGTGGCCTTCAGGATGCGCGCGAGATGCACCGTGTTGTGGGCCATCCAGCGGGTCGTTCGCTGCGTGTACGGATGGTCCTCGCCGCCGGCCTCGATGTAGCTGGGGCCCGGGCCGGCATCGCCCACCCAGTACGTGTCGGCGTTGGGCGGGATCGCGCATCCGAGGTGCGAGAGGTTGAACAGGGTGGTCTCGGCCGCCGCGTGGGCGCCGTCCTCGTTGCCGGTGACGACGACGCACCCGACCTTGTTGTAGAGCGGGTACTGCCCGGCGTCGTTCCGCTCGTTGTAGGTGCCGTCGAGCCGTTCGATCACCATCTGGGCGACCGAGCCGCGAACGCCGAACCAGATCGGTGTGCCGATACAGATGATGTCGGCCGCCTTCACCTTCTCGAGGATCTGCGGCCACTCGTCGCCCTCGCCCTCGTCAGAGCTGACGCCGAACCGGACGGAGTAGTCGGTGACGCGCACGACCTCGGTCTCGACGTCCATCGTGTCCCACCACGCCTTCACCTTCAGCATCAGCGCCTCGGTGTTGGAGACCTCGGGCGCGTACTTCAGGGTGCAGTTCAGCATCACGGCCTTCAGGCTCGCCACGGCTGCTCCTTCCATCCGATCGACGGCTCCGCACACCGAGAGCCTGACACATGGGCCGGGCCACGTGACAGGATGCCGCCGTGCCGGGTTCGCTCACGCTCTCCGACGACGATCGCGCGATGCTCGCGGGCGACCGCGGCAAGGGAGTCCGGTTCGCGATGCGCATCCTGGTGCGCGCGGCCGAGGCGATGGGCGCGGAGAGGCTGCTCGACGTCTCGTCCGCCCACATCGACGGCTGCCTCTACCACGGCAAGGCGGGCCTGGACTTCGCGCGACGACTGGTCGACGGGGGCGCCGAGGTCTCGGTCCCCACGACGCTCAACGTCTCCTCGCTCGACCTGCTGCATCCCGGGCTCGTCAGGCTCGATCGTGGAACCGCGGCCGAGGCGCGCGAGCTGATGGACGCCTATCTGGCGATGAGGTGCCGGCCGACATGGACGTGTGCGCCCTACCAGCTCCCGGAGCGTCCGGCGCTCGGCGAGCACGTCGCCTGGGCGGAGTCGAACGCGATCGTCTTCGCGAACTCGGTGCTCGGCGCACGCACGGGGCGCTACGGCGACTTCATCGACATCTGCTGTGCCGTCACGGGCCGCGCCCCCGCCGCGGGGCTGCATCTGGACGACGAGCGCTTGGCCCGGGCGGTCGTCCGCGTCGAGCGGTTGCCTGAAACGCTCCTGATGGACGAGGCAGCGTTCGCGGCGATCGGCCACATCGTCGGGCGAGCGACCGGCAGCGCGGTTCCGGCGATCGTCGGGCTTCCGCCGTCGACCACCGAGGACCAGCTGAAGGCACTCGGGGCGGCGGCCGCGTCATCCGGGGCCGTCGCGATGTTCCACGCGGTGGGCGTCACACCCGAAGCCCCCACGCTCGAGGCCGCGACCGGCGACCACGCACCGGCGGTCGACGTCTCGATCGATCTGAGGGCGATGCGGGCGGCGCGGGACGAGCTGTCGACCGTGGAGGTCGGCGCCGCCGTCGGCAGCGTGAGCATCGGGACGCCGCACTGCTCGGCGTTCGAGCTGCGTCGTGTCGCTGCGCTGGTCGAGGGGCGGCGCCTCGCGGTCCCCTGCTACGCGAACACCGGGCGGGACGTGCTGGGCGGCGTTCCCGGCGTCGCCGAGGCGCTTCGCAGGGCCGGCGTCACGATCGTGACCGACACGTGCACCTACATCACCCCCATCATCGAGCGCGAGGCGACCCCGGTCGTCACGAACTCGGGCAAGTGGGCCTGGTACGCGCCGGGGAACCTGGGCTTCGACGTCGCATTCGCGACGCTCGAGGAATGCATCGACTCCGCCGAGACGGGGCGGCTCGTCCGCGACCGGGACGCGTGGGGCGATGGCTGAGGCGACGCGCGTGCTCGTGCCCGGGACCGCGAGCGGCAACGTGGTCGTGCTCGATGAACCCCTGAGCTTCTGGGGCGGGTTCGATCCCGCGACCGGCCTGCTCGTCGACACCCATCATCCCCAGGTCGGCGCGGCCCTCGGCGGCTGCGTGCTCGTCATGCCGGCCGGTCGGGGCTCGAGCTCCAGCTCGTACGTACTCGCCGAGGCGGTGCGCGCAGGCACCGCACCCGCCGCCGTGGTGCTCGGAGAGCCCGATCCGATCGTTGCACTCGGCGCGATCGTCGCCGAGGAGCTGTACGGCGTCGGCCTGCCGGTCGTCGTGGCGCCCTCGCCCGCACTCGTTACCGGCCGCCGCATCGCCGTCCGCGCCGACCCCGACGGAGCGGTCGAGCTCGAGGACGGCTGAGCTCCACGACGCCGCGACTACACTCGCCGGCGTGGCGATCCTCTGCCCGAGTTGCCAGGCGTCGAACGAGGAGACCGCGCGGTACTGCGCCTCGTGCGGCTCCGAGTTGGCATCGCGATGCCCGAACTGCGGGGCCGAGGTGCCGCCCGGCGCCCGCTTCTGCCCTTCGTGCGGAACACCGCTCGAGGGCCCGCCTCAGGTTGCATCGCTCGAGGAGCGACGCCTGGTCACCATCGTCTTCGCCGACCTGGCCGGGTTCACCGAACGGAGCGACCGGGCCGATCCCGAGGACGTGCGACGCATCCTGGTGCCGTTCCACGCCGCCGCCAAGGAAGAGATCGAACGGTTCGGCGGCACGCTCGACAAGTTCATCGGCGACGCAGCGATGGGCGTGTTCGGCGCGCCGATGGCGCACGAGGACGACCCGGAGCGAGCGGTGCGAGCCGCGTTGGCGATCCGAGAGCGCGTGGTCGACGAGGGCCAACCGGTGCGCATCGCGGTGCACACGGGACAGGCGCTGGTCACGTCGGGCGAGGGTCCGACGATCGGGGAACGTGTCGCCGGCGACGTCGTGAACACCGCCTCGCGGCTCCAGTCATTCGCGCCCGAGGGGTCGGTCATCGTCGGCGAGACCACCGAGCGCGCCACCCGGCACGTGGTCGCGTACTCGCGCCTGCCGGCGACGCGCGTCAAGGGGAAGGCAGAGCCGCTCACCGCGTTCGTCGCCGAGTCCTTGCGCACCGACACCCCCGAGCGCGAGGAGGACGATCCGCCCCCGTTCGTGGGGCGCGTGCGGGAGCGTGAGCTGCTCCACGACCTGCTCGATCGGACGATCGAGGACCGCACGCCCCGACTGGCCACCGTCGTCGGAGAGCCGGGCATCGGCAAGACGCGGCTCGTGCTCGACCTGCAGGAGCACATCCGGGCGACCCACGACGGAGTCTCCTGGCATCGGGGACGCTGCCGCCCGTTCGGGGAATCGATCACCTACGCGGCGCTCGACGAGGTCGTGCGGTCGATCGCGGGCATCTCCCGGAGCGCGAAGGGCACGGAGGTGCAGACGGGGCTCGAGGCCGACCTCGCCGGCCTCGATCTGACACCCGACGATCGGGACTGGCTCGGCGTTCGGCTGCGGCCGCTCGTCGGGCTGCCGGTCGCCGACGACGCGCCCGCCGACAGCGACGAGACGTTCACGGCGTGGGCGCGGTACTTCGAGGCCGTCGCCGAACGCGCGCCGCTGACGCTCGTGATCGAGGACCTCCACTGGGCCGACGACGCGCTGCTCGAGTTCCTCGAGGTGCTGATGGAGCGCGCCCCCGACGTGCCGCTGTTCCTGCTGTGCAGCGCACGCCCCGAGCTCTTCGCCAGGCGACCCGGCTGGGCCGCGGGCGTCGCGAACACGACGACGATCTCGCTCTCGCCGCTGACCGATGCGGAGATGGCCGAGCTGCTCACGTCGCTGCTGGTCCGCCGGATGGAGCCGGCGGCAGACAGCGAGGCGCTGATGCGCCGCGCAGGTGGCAATCCCCTGTACGCACGGGAGTTCGTGCACATGCTCGAGGACCGCGGGGCCGGTCCGGGCGACCTCGGACCCGTCGATGCCGGCGTTCCCGACACGGTGCAAGCCCTGATCGCGGCGCGGCTCGACGCGCTCGACCACTCCGATCGGGCGCTCCTGCAGGCTGCGTCCGTGATCGGCGACCGGTTCTGGCGCGGGGCGCTCGCCTCGCTCGTCGCCGACGGGTCCGGCCTCGACGCGTCGCTGCGCGCCCTGCAGCGTCGCGGGCTCATCAGGCGATCGTCGACGAGCGCGATCGAGGGCGAGGCGGAGTACTCGTTCGCGCACGCGCTGATCCGCGATGTCGCGTACGGGCGTCTGCCCAGGCCGGTTCGGTCTCGAGCGCACCGCGACGTCACCGCCTGGCTCGAGTCGATCGGCGCAGACGGCATGGTGACGTACGCGGACCTCCTGGCCTCCCATGCGGTGCGTGCGCTCGACCTCGCACGGGCCGCCGGCTTGGACGAGGACGTGCCGGCCCTGGAGGCCACCGCCTTGCGATCGCTGGTCCTCGCCGGCGAACGCCAGCAGTCGCTCGACGCCGCTCGGGCCGCGGAGTACTACCGGCAGGCGCTGGCGCTCGCGCCCCCCGGGAGCGAACGGGCGCAGATCCGCAGGGACGCCACGAACCTGGGCTGGCGGTCCGGAAGCATGACGACCGAGGCGGCGCTCGAGGCGTACCGCACCGCGGAGCGCGAGGCCATGGAGGCGGGAGACCTACGCCTCGCCGCGCGGGTGATCCGGCGCATCTACTACCAGCTCGGGCTGCGCGGCGAGACGACGGCGGCCCGAGAGGCGCTCGAGCGCGGGATCGCCCTGATCGAGGACGACCCCGAGGCCAGTGAGGAGCTCGCCGAGCTGTACGCCTGCCGCTCCGAAGCGGAGATGTTCGCCGGTCGATCCGACGAGTCGCGCCGGTGGGCCGACCGGGCGCTCGAGCTGCCGAGCACGGGGTCGGTGACCTTGATGGCGCTGCACCTTCGCGGGAACGCCCGCTGCGAGATCGGCGACCTCGGGGGCATCGACGACCTGCGGAAGGCGCTCGAGATCGCGGAAGACTCGGGGGTCGCGATCGACATCATCACGTCGCGCTCCTACCTGTTGGAGTGGGTGGGGCTCGAGGACGGCCCGTCGGTGGCGCTCCCGATGAACCGGGAGACGATCGACCTGAGCCGGCGCCGGGGCATCGAAGGAGGGAGTACGTGGACCCGGGCGGAGGGCTTCTGGCTGCTCTTCGACACGGGCATGTGGGACGAGCTGCTCGTGGAGACCGACGCCCTCGGAGGGTGGGCCGAGTCGCACGGCGACGCGCAGCTTTCGACCGTCGCCGGGCTCTACCGGGCGCGCGTGCTGGCGCACAGGGGTGATGCAGCGGCCGCGGAGCGCCTCGAGGGGTCCTTCCTCCCGGCCGCCCGTCAGATCGAGGATCTGCAGGTTCTCGCCCCGGCGCTGCTGGCCGGCGTCGTGACGCACGGCGCTGCCGACGATGCCCCGCAGGTGCTCGCGTTGGCGAACGAGTTCGACGCGGCCACGACCGGTGGCCCGAGCGAGTACCGGGAGTTCCTGCTCCCGGAGCTCGTGCGCGCCTTGATCGCAGCGGGCGCGGTCGACGATGCCACCCGGATCGTCGGAGAGCGACCCGTGTACGTGCGCCGGACCCGACTGGCGGTGGCGTCGTCGCAGGCGCACCTCGCCGAGGCCCGCGGAGAGCTCGACGCCGCGGCCGAGGGGTACAGGGAAGCCGCCGACGGATGGCAGGCCTGGGGTGGCACGTTCGAGCAGGCCCACGCTCTCGCCGGACTCGCGCGCGTCGCCGCCGGTGAGGAAGCCACGGCTGCCGCGACGGCGGCTCGAACGATCTTCACGAACCTCGGGATCGCGGCCGGCCCATGAAGGTGGAGGTGGCGGGATTCGAACCCGCGTCTCTCGGCGACCACTCGGGACTTCTCCGGGCGCAGCCTGGTGGTGAGATCTCGCCTCGGGGCTCCCACCGGCGGAGTTCCCTTCGGCCAGCCTCGGTGCGATGTCCCCCGCCGGCCCCGAGGCCGAACCGGCGGAGTGAGTCTGCTCACGACGCCCATCCCCCGGTCGCAGACGTCCCGGGGGGGACGGCTACCGCTTAGGCAGCGAGCGCGTACTCTTCGTTGGCGCTTGTGTGTTGTCCGGCGTTTAACGTGACATCCGGGATCACGGCCCGCTTCCCCCGAGCGATGAACGCCCAGATCGAAGCCAGTACACCCCCGTATTCGGTTGTCCCCACGAGTATACGACCGCCGGGCGACGAGCCTGAAGCCGCGATGTCAGCCGTCTGCCGCCAGCCGGGCTCCGACCTCGCGGGTGACGGCGACGAGCAGGTCCACGTCCTGTTCCCGTGTACGCCAGTTCGTGATCGACGGGCGCAGGGCGACGACGCCCCCGAAGTCCGTCGTGCCGTAGACGACCCGGCCGTCGGCGATCACCGCCACGCCGAGGCGCCGGTTCAGCTCGTCGAGGCGCTCCTCGGCCACGCCGGGGTGGTAGCGGAAGCACACGATGTTCAGCGGCACGTCGGCGAGCCGCTCGAGGTCGGGCGCCTCGTCGATGCGCGAAGCGAGCCGTTGCGCGAGGTCGAGGTGGCGCTCCACGATCGCCCGGTAGCCCTCGCGTCCGTAGGCGCGCAGCGTCGCCCAGACCGGGAACGAGCGCGCTCGCCGGGACATCTCCGGGCCGAGGTAGCCCCAGTTGGGCTTCGGATCGTCGACGTCGGGCAGGTAGGCCGCGCCGCTTCCGAACACGGCCGGCTGCAGCGACGGGTCACGCACGAACGCGAAGCCCGATTCGTACGGCACGTTCAACCACTTGTGGCCGTCGGCGATCGCCGAGTCGGCGCGCTCGAGGCCGTTCAGCAGGTGACGGGTGCGATCTGACGCCGCGGCGAACAGCCCGAACGCGCCGTCGACGTGGAGCCACGCCCCGTAGCGCTCGGCCAGCTCGGCCATGGCGTCGATCGGATCGAAGTCGCCGGCGTTGACCTCGCCGGCGCTCGCGATCAGCACGGCGGGGGCGCCCCCGAGCGCGGCGAGCTCGCGATCCAGCGCGTCGATATCCAGCCGACCGACCGCGTCCCGCGCGAGCTTGCGCACGCTCGATCGCCCGAGGCCGAGCATCGCCAGCGCCTTCACGTCGCTGGCGTGCACGTACCCAGATCCGAACACGGGCATCGAAGGAAGGCCCGCCGACCCCTGCTCGTCGATGTCGACCCCGTGCTCCAGCCCCCACCAGCGCCGAGCACACGCCAATGCCGTGAAGTTCGCCATCGTCGCGCCCGTGCTCAGCACCCCGCCCCACGTCGCGGGCAACCCGAAGAGCTCCCGGAGCCACCGCAACACGACCGACTCCAGCTGGGCGGCAAGCGGCGAGGCGATCCAGGCGCCGGGGTTCTGGTCGAGCACGGTCGTCAGCCAGTCGGCGCCGAGCGCGGCGGGAGTGGAGCCGCCCGTGATGAAGTGGAACCAGCGAGGCCCCGAGGTCCGCAGGGTTCCATCGAGCCCGCCGAGCAGCTCCCGCAGCGCCTGCTCGGCCCCCTCTCCTCGCTCGGGCAGCGGGGCGTCGAAGGTCGCAGCGACCGACTCCGCCGCGGCATCGCGGACCAGCCCGTCGTCGAGGGCGGCCAGGTACTCGGCGCCTTCCTTCGCGAGCAGGGCGATCACGGGATCGATCTCGTCGGTTCGCGGCACCCTCGGCTCGGCCATCCGACGATGGTACCTGTCGTCTCCGGATGCCCCGACCGATCAGCGCCGTTCGGTCGTGTCGACCGTCGAGGGATCGGGCCTGCCCTCGGCGGATGCGAGACCCTGCGCCGCATCGGCCGGTGCGTGCTCGGCGCGCGACCGCGCGATGAACGGGATCGCGATCGCTCCGATCGCTCCCGCGAGCAGGTACGACGCGGGATAGCCCCACACGTCGGCCGCGCGCCCGAGACCCGGTTGCACGACCACGCCGCCGCTCGAGGACATCAGGGAATCGAACGACAGGATCGTGGCTCGCTGCTTCGACGGGATCAGGGCATTGAGGTACGCCTGCCGGATCGGCATCGCGGCGGCGAAGAGCAGACCCCAGATCACGATCAGTGCGAGCACGACCCAGAAGCTCGCGATCAGGCCGATCAGCACGATGCACGCCACGCTCACGATCTCGGCCACGAGCAGCGCCGAGGTGCGCAGCCGGAACAGCCCGCGGATCCTCGTCGTGAGCAACCCTCCGAGCATCTGGGCCCCGGCCACGATCGCAGCGGTCAGCCCAGCGATGCCGTACGCCGTCTCGTTGCCGTAGAGCTCGAGCAGGTAGGGCTGCAGCGCGTAGAACACGTAGAACCCGACGCCGCCGGTGAACGGCGCCGCCAGCATGAGGAAGCGCACCGGAGGAACCCGCCACCCGTACTCGATCGAGTCCGCCGTGATGGACCTGATCGCGTGCAGCGGGCCTCCCGAGCGGTCGGGCGTGAAGCCCAGGTCGTGCATCGTGAACAGCGCGACCACGAACACGATCACCAGCACGACCGCCCGGGCGACGAACGGCACCCCGAGGCTCGTGACCTGGGCGAGGACGCCGCCCCCCACCGAGCCGATCAGCATCGCGACGCCGCCGATCACCTGGCCGCGCCCGAAGACCCCCTCCAGCGAGCCGCCGTACCCCGTCGCCTCGAGGGCGTCGACCAGCCAGGCCTCGACGGCCCCGGAAAAGAACGTGAACCCGAGCCCGAGCAGGGTCGACACGACCGCCCACGCCCAGAACTGCGCACCGACCTGCCACAGCAGCACGTAGAGGCCGGTCGTGACCGAGAGCGTGAGCGTGCCGAGCAGGAACGACAGTCTCCGTCCCCACCCGTCGGCCACGACGCCGGTCGGGACCTCGAAGATCACCATGCCGGCCGTGAAGAACGCGTTCGCTGCGAACGCCTCGAAGTTCGAAAGCCCCGCATCGAGCAGGAAGATCGTGTTGATCCCCCAGATCAGCGACGCGGCGAGGGTCGTCCCCCCTTCGAGGATGTAGTAGGTGTTGACGACGGATCGAGATGTCGGCATCGGTGGGCGGCCCCCGGAGCGTGCCTGGGACCCGGCCACTGTATCGATGGTCCCCGCTAACGCCGGCGGCCGAGTTCCTGGGCGATCTCGCGCTCCTGCTCACGCTTCGCGATCGTCTGCCGCTTCTCGTGCTCGCGCTTTCCCCTCGCCACGGCGATCTCGACCTTCGCCATCCCGTGGGTGAAGTACACGCTGAGCGGGACGAGGGCCAGACGCTGCTCCTGCTGCCGGGTGACGAGCCTGTCGATCTCGCGACGATGCAGCAGCAGCTTCCGGGGGCGTGTCGGAAGGTGGCGGCGCTTGTCGCCCTGCTCGTACGGCGGCACGTGCATGCCCTCGAGCCAGACCTCGCCGTCTCGCACGCGCGCGTAGGCCTCGGTGAGCGAGGCGCGCCCGCCCCGGAGCGACTTCACCTCGTCGCCGGTCAGCACGATGCCGCATTCGATCGCCTCGATGATCTGGTAGTCGTGCCGTGCCTTGCGGTTCGAAGCGACGATCTTCCGGTCGGGGTCGCGGTCCTTCGGCGACATGCGCGCCTCAGACGTCGAGGAACCGGCGCATGCCGATCGTGCCGGCGATCACCGCGACGGCCACCGCCGCGATCAGGATCCAGGGCGCGACCGCGAGCACGTCGGAGTTGCGGATCAGCGGGAAGAACTGCAGCTCGCCGCGGAGCTGGTCGATGAAGAAGACCTTGATCACGAAGAGCGCCGCGAGGGCGGCGACCGCGCCGATCAACGACTCCACCAATCCCTCGATGAGGAACGGCACCCGGATGCGCCAGTTCGTCGCGCCGACCAGGCGCATGATGCCGATCTCCTTCCGACGCGCGAACATGCCCATGCGCAGCGTGTTCGCGACGAGCGCGATCGCCGAAGCGAGCATGATCACCGCGATCGACAGCACGCCGATCGACAGCACGCGCGTGATCGCGGTCAGGCGGTCGAGCAGATCTCGGTAGTCGGAGACGTCGCGCACACCCGGTTCCGTGCATTGGATCTCCTGGGTCGCGCCGTCGGCCTCGCATCCCAACGCTGCGGTGATCTGGTCGAACTGCGACGGATCTGCCAGGTTGATGCGAAGCGACGTCGGGATCGCACGCTCGCAGTCGACCCCCTCTTGGAAGACGTCCTGGCCCTCGAAGAGCTGGTCGAACTGCGCACACGTCTCGGCCTTGTCCCAGTACTCGATCGAGGCGACGGCCGGAAGCTGCTCGAGGTTCGCCTGGATGCGCGTGACGGTCTGCGGCCTCGCCGGATCGCTCAGGTACACCGCGACCTGCACGTTGCCGGTCCACGCCTCGATCACGAGGTTGAACTGCCGAGCGATCAGCAGCGCGAGCCCGAACAAGAACAGCGCGATGAACGCCGTGGACATCGCGGCGAACGCCACGATGCCGTTGCGTCGGAGCCCCGCGGCCGTTTCCCGAAGGTAGTACTCCAGCCGCATCAGCTGTAGACGCCCCGGGACTGATCCCGGATCACGTGGCCCTCGTCGAGCTCGATCACGCGCTTGCGCATCGCGTCGACGATCGCCTGGTCGTGCGTCGCCATCACGACCGTCGTGCCGATGCGGTTCACCTTGTCGAGGAGCCGCATGATGTCGACGCTCGTGTTGGGGTCGAGGTTGCCCGTGGGCTCGTCGGCCAGGAGCACGAGCGGCCGGTTCACGCAGGCGCGCGCGATGGACACCCGCTGCTGCTCGCCACCGGAGAGCTCGTCGGGGTAGTTGCTGAGCTTGTCGCCCAGACCCACGTACTCGAGGATCTCGGGCACGCGGTGGCCGATCACATGCTTCGGCTTGCCGATCACCTCGAGCCCGAACGCGACGTTCTCGAACACCGTCTTGTCCTGCAGCAGACGGAAGTCCTGGAAGACGGTGCCGACGTTTCGGCGGAGCTTGGGGATGTCCCAGCTGGACATCTTCGCGAGGTTCTTGCCGCCGACGTAGATCGAACCCTTCGTGACGTCTTCCTCGCGGATCAGCAGCCGGATCATCGTCGACTTGCCCGATCCGGACTGCCCGACGATGAAGACGAACTCGCCCTTCTCGACCTCGACGTCGACGTCGGTCAGGGCGGTGACACCGTTCTTGTAGGTCTTCGTGACACGCTGAAGACTGATCATCTTGGCCTCAGGAGTGGGGGGGAGCGCGAACCGGACCACCCTACCAGACGTCCTCCACGCGGCCGGGAGCCGACGTCCGTAAGCTTGGGCGCCATGCGAACGACGAGCGTGGCCATCCCCGACCAGCATGACGAGGTCAGGCCCGTGGCCCCCGGCCGTGCCCGCCGATTCGCCGTCGGGATCGCCGGTCCCGTGCTGATCGTCGCCGGCGTGCTGTTCGCCTTGCGAGGATTCGTCTTCGCCGATCGGCTGAGCGATGCGCACCCCGACATCCTCTCGTTCTGGCTGCCTCGGTTCTCGTTCCTCGGGCGCTCGATCGCGGCGGGTCACGTGCCGCTGTGGAACCCGTTCGAGATGGCCGGCTACCGCTACGCCGCGGATCCGCAAGGAGGCTGGCTCTACCTGCTGCCGATGGGATTGTTCTCTCGCCTCTCGCCTGCGGTGGCGATGCGCGCGTTCATCGTCGCCAACCCGATCGTCGCCGGCCTGGGGCTCTACGGCTTCCTGCGGATCGAACGGCTCTCGAGGTTCGCCGCGGCCGCCGGCGGGCTCTCGCTCGCGATGCTGATGTCGACCTCCGAGATCGCGATCTCCATGCCCTTCGCCGGGGCGATGGCGTGGACCACGATCGCCCTGGTCGGGGCGGCCGGATACCGACGATCGGGTCGATGGTCCACGCGCCTCGGGTGGATCGGGGTGGGCGCGCTCGGTTGGTCGCAGGTCGCGACCGCTCACCTGAGTCACGGCCTCGTCGTCTGCACCGCGTTGCTCGGCGCGTACGTGGCTGCGGGCGCCGTG
The DNA here is from genome assembly GCA_035711865.1 of Actinomycetota bacterium. Classification (GTDB taxonomy): domain Bacteria; phylum Actinomycetota; class UBA4738; order UBA4738; family HRBIN12; genus JAOUEA01. Next base: position 29,240 of record DASTBT010000090.1, on the reverse strand, counting down.
CTCGACGTGACGAAGCGGCGGAACGAAACCGACCGGTCGTCGACGCGGCTCCTCGTCGGCCGGGCGGCGGGTCGTGCCGGAGCGTTCCTGATCGCCGTGCCGCTCCTGTCGCTCGCCGTGCTGCTTCCGCGCGTCGACGCGATCGAGGCATCGAGCCTGGCCGCGGGCTACGACCGGCTCGGCGACGCGATCGGGGTGCTCGGCGGTAGCGGCTCGGGCGGGATCCAGGCCAACGGTGTCTGGGCCGCCTGGCCGTTCGCGTTCGGCGCCACCCCGGGCGCCTATGCAGGCGCGGTGATCCTGCTCGGGGTGCCGCTCGCGCTTCGCTCGCGGCGGCACCGCGTGCTCCTGTGGGCGTTCGGCGGCGCGCTCGCGCTCACCTGGGTCCTGATGCTCGATCCGGTCGTCACCGCGGCCCCGGTCCGGGACCTCTTCCTGCGCATCCCCTTCGGCGACGTCTACCTGCACAACCCGGGGCGCCTTCGCTACCTCGCCGTGATCGCGGTCCCGGTCCTGGGCGCGATCGGCATCCAGGCAGCGCGAGACGACCCCCTCGAGCCGCGGCAGGCAGTCGGTTGGCTGGGGGCGGGGGCCTTCCTGTGGCTCGGCATGCCCTTGATCGCGGTCGCGAACCCGCTGCGGTTCGTGGTGCTCGCCGTCGGGCTGGCGGCCGGCGCCTGGGCCGTATTCCAGCTGACGGCGAAGCGGCGACCCTGGGGGTGGATCGCCGTCGGCGGGGTGCTCGTCGTCGAGCTGCTGGCGAGCGCCGTGTTCTCCCAGCTCACACCCCCGGGCGACACGATCACGCTCAACCTCGAGTCGGGCGCGCACCCCAACCTGATCCCGCAGCCGCTCCCCCTGCCCCGGGTCGACGCGTCGGCGTTCGTCGCGCCGACCGCGTTCGTGCCTCGCCTGGCGGCGACGCACGACCGCTATCTCACCTGGGCGCCGCCCGCTTCCTCGTTCGAGAAGGGATACCTGTTCATGCAGCTCGAGCCCGACTGGCCGGCGCTCGCGATGGAACGCGGCACGCTCTTCGAGCTGCACGACACCCTGGGCTACAACCCGGTGCAGCTCCGGCGCTACTGGGACTACATCAGGGTGCGGTCCCCGTTGCCGGTCTTCTACAACGCATCGGTGATCGACGTCCCGACGCTTCGGGACGTGCGGTTGCTGGGTGCCCGATACCTCGTGGTCCCGACCGGCATCGCCCCCCCGCTCGCGGCCTCGATCGTGGATCGTGCACAGGGCTACGACCTGTTCGAGGTGGCGGGATGGCAGCCACGGGTCTCGGTGGTACCGAACTTCCGGGTGATACCGAGCGCCACCGGCGCGTTGCGGACGATCTTGCCGCCGTCGTTCGATCCGGCGGCGATCGCCGTGCTGGAGCGGCATCCCGGCATCGAGCCCACGCCCGAGGCACGGCCCGGCACGGCGACCTACCGAGAGTCCTCGCCCGAGTCGGTGCAGGTCGACGTGCGCGCGACGGCGCCGTCGATCGTCGTCGTGCGCACCGTGTACGACGAGGGGTGGCACGCGGCCGTCGACGGAACGCCCGCGACCGTGTTCCCGACCGACGGCTTCCTGCAAGGGGTGGCCGTGCCCGCCGGGGACCACGAGGTGCGCCTCACGTACGTCGACGACTCGGTGACGTTGGGGGTCAGGGTGGGCATCGTGTCCTGGGGTTCGCTCGCCCTCGCCGGCCTCGTCGCGCTCGCCGCCGAACGACGCCGCCGGCGAGCCGTCAAGCCGACGCCGCCGCCCGCCGGCGAAGCTCCGCCTCGGTGAACCGGTCGATGTCGCCGTCGAGCACGCGGTTCGGGTCGCTGATCTCCTCGTCGGTGCGGTGGTCCTTGACCATCTGATACGGAGCCAGCACGTAGGAACGGATCTGCGATCCGAAGTCGACCGCCTTGCGCTCCCCGCGGATCGAGGCCATCTCCTCCTCGCGCTTGGCCCGTTCGCGCTCGGCGAGGCGCGCCTTCAAGATGCGCATCGCGACGGCTCTGTTCTGCAGCTGCGAGCGCTCGTTCTGGCAGGCGGCCACGATGCCGGTCGGGATGTGCGTGATGCGAACCGCGGAATCGGTCGTGTTCACCGACTGCCCGCCGGGGCCGCTGGACCGATACACGTCGATCCGCAGATCGTCGGCGGGGATCTCGATGTCGTCTTCGTCAGCCTCCTCGAGCATCGGGATCACGTCGAGCGACGCGAACGACGTGTGCCGCCGCTTCTGCGAGTCGAACGGGCTGATCCGCACGAGCCGGTGAACGCCTCGCTCGGTCGAGAGCAGCCCGTAGGCGTTGGTGCCCCGCACCGTGAACGTCGCCGACTTGATGCCGGCTTCGTCGCCGTACTGCACGTCGTCGACGTCGGCGTCGAACCCCTGCCGTTCGGCCCACCGGGTGTACATGCGCAGCAGCATCTCGGCCCAGTCCTGGCTCTCGGTGCCACCGGCGCCGGCGTTGATCGTCGCGATCGCGTCGGACGCGTCGTACGTGCCGGAGAGCAGCGCCGCGAGCTCGAGCTTGTCGACGTCGGCCTCGAGCCCACCGAGCGAAACCGTGAGCTCCCGGTGGAGTTCGGGGTCCGACTCCTCGGCGAGCAACTCGTCGATCGCCACCGCGTCGTCGACGCGGGCGATCAGGCCGTCGTACCGCGCGACGTCGTCGCGGAGACGGGCGAGCCTCGATGTGACCTGCTGCGCCCGTTGCTGGTCGTCCCAGAGGGAAGGGTCGGCCGCCTGGCGCTCGAGCTCCTGGGCCTGCGAGCGTTTGCCCTCGACGTCAAAGGAACTCCTTGGCGGCCAGGACGCGTGCGCGGAGCTTGTGCAACCGGTCGGTGTGCTCGCTCATGCTCGGCGCATCGTAGCAGCGAGCCGTCGGGTACGGTGCTCGCGATGATCCGGCGACTCGACCCGGGGCTCGATGCCGACGCGTGCGACGCCATCGTGCGAGGGCTGTCGGCATGGTTCGGGGACGCAGGCGGCGTCGCCGACTGCGCCCGCGCCGTCCGTACCCAGGACGGCCTCGTCGCGGTGGAAGACGGCGAGGTCGTGGGGTTCATGACCCACGAGCCCCGTCCCGGCCTCGACCACGAGATCACCTGGATGGCCGTGCGGGCCGATCGGCGCGAGGGCGGCATCGGCACGGCGCTCGTTGCCGCGCTCATCGATCGACTTCCGGCCGGGACCCGATCGCTCCTCGTGAAGACGGTCTCGGATCGCGACGGCGACCCCGGGCCCGAGTACTCGCAGACCCGGGGGTTCTACCTCGCCCGGGGATTCACGCCGGTCGCGGAGCTGGACATCTGGGGTCCCGAGAACCCGTGTCAGGTGCTGGCCCGCCCGGTCGCTCCGTAGCCGGCGACGTTCACGCCGCGGCACCGTGGCACTTCTTGTACTTCTTGCCGCTGCCGCACGGGCAGGGGGCGTTCCGCGGAACCTTGTCGCTGACGGCCTGATTGGCATTGGCCGTGCCGGCCCGCCCTCCGCTCGGTGCCCGCTGGCCGCCGGCCTGCTCGACCTCGGCGCGGTTGTCCTGCATCCGAGTCGGGCGGGCCTCCTGCTGTCGGGGTTGCTCCTCGTCGTGGCGGACGAACTCGACGCGGTAGATGTAGCGGACGAAGTCGGCCTGGATCGATGCGGTGAGCGCCTGGAACATGTCGTAGGCCTCGCGACGATACGCCGTGATCGGGTCTTGCTGCGCCAAGGCCCGCAGATGGATGCCCTCCTGCAGGTAGTCCATCTCGTAGAGGTGCTCGCGCCACTTCGTGTCGGTGAGGTTCAACAGCACGACCCGCTCGAGCTCGCGCATCACCTCGGGTGTGACCGCCCCTTCCCTGTCGTCGTAGCGCGCGAGCGCGTCGTCCACGAAGAGGGCGACGAGCTCGTCGGTGCCGAGGGCCTCGGCGGCCTGGTCGCGAGAGACCTGGACCGGATAGATCTCGAGCAGGGCCGTGAACAACCCGTCGAGATCCCATTCCTCAGGGAAGACATCGGGGGGGCACTGCGACTCGACGACGCCGGTGACGATCTCCTCGACGAACCCGAGGACCTCCTCGCGCAGATCCTGTCCTTCGAGGATCTTGCGGCGTTCGCCGTAGATCGCCTCACGCTGACCGTTCATGACCTCGTCGTACTTCAGGACGTTCTTGCGTCGCTCGTAGTTGAGCTCTTCGATCTGCTTCTGGGCGTTCTCGACGGCCTTCGAGACCATCTTGGCCTCGATCGGTTCGTCGTCGGGCCACTTCAGCCGCTGCATGATCGAGGCGACCCGGTCGCTCGCGAACATGCGCATCAGGTCGTCGCCGAGCGAAAGGTAGAACCTCGACTCGCCGGGATCGCCCTGGCGCCCCGAGCGCCCTCGGAGCTGGTTGTCGATACGGCGGGACTCGTGTCGCTCGGTGCCGAGCACGTAAAGCCCCCCCAGCTCGACCACGTCATGGTGTTCGGCATCGGTCTGGGCCTTGAACTTCGCGAGGATCGGCTCGTACTCGGCCTCGTAGGCCGCTCGCTCCTGCTCGTCCATCTCGAACAGGAGGTAGCGGTCGTTGTCCCAATCCCGTGCGGCCATCTCCTGGCGCGCCAGGTATTCGGGGTTGCCGCCCAGCAGGATGTCGACGCCTCGGCCGGCCATGTTCGTCGCCACGGTGACCGAACCTTTGCGGCCGGCCTGGGCCACGATGAGCGCTTCCTTCTCGTGGTTCTTCGCGTTCAGCACGTTGTGGGGGATGCCGCGCCGGTTCATCAGCCCCGAGAGCAGCTCGGACTTCTCGATGGAGACGGTGCCCACGAGGACGGGCTGACCGCTCTCGTTGCGCTCGCGCAGATCCTCGACGACCGCGTTCCACTTGGCCTCTTCGCCCTTGTAGATCAGGTCCTGCTCGTCGTTGCGGACGTTCGGCCGGTTCGTCGGGATCTCGACGACCGAGATCTTGTACGTCGATTCGAACTCGGTCATCTGGGTCTTCGCCGTACCCGTCATGCCGGCGAGCTTGTCGTACATCTTGAAGTAGTTCTGGATCGTGACCGTGGCGAGGGTCTGGTTCTCCTCCTTGATCTTCACGCCTTCCTTGGCCTCGATCGCCTGGTGGAGTCCTTCCGAGTAGCGCCGGCCCTCGAGCACGCGCCCGGTGAACTCGTCGACGATCTTCACCTCGCCCTGCTGCACGACGTAGGCAACGTCACGCTTGTAGAGCTCTTTGGCGCGCAGGGCGTTCTGCAGGTGATGAACGAGCGTCGTGTTCGAGTGGTCGTAGAGGTTGTCGACGCCCAAGATATCCTCGACCTTGGCGACCCCCTTCTCGGTGATCGCGATCTGGTACTTGGCCTCCTCGACCTCGTAGTCCTCGTCGCGTTTGAGCCGAGGGGCGACCCGCGCGAACGTGACGTACCACTTCGCGGAGTCGCGCACCATGCCGCTGATGATCAACGGGGTCCTGGCCTCGTCGATCAGGATCGAGTCGACCTCGTCCACGATCGCGTAGTTGTACCCGCGCTGCACGCAGTCCTCGAGGCGCATCGCCATGTTGTCTCGCAGGTAGTCGAAGCCGAACTCGTTGTTCGTGCCGTACGTGATGTCGGCCGAGTACGCGGGGCGACGCTGCGCCGGGGACATCGTCGCCTGGATCAGACCCACCTCGAGCCCGAGGAACCGGTAGATGCCGCCCATCCACTCGGAGTCGCGCTTCGCCAGGTAGTCGTTGACCGTGACGATGTGCACACCCCCGCCCGAGAGCGCGTTCAGGTATCCGGGAAGCGTCGAGACGAGCGTCTTGCCCTCACCGGTCTTCATCTCGGCGATGTTGCCTTGGTGGAGTGCGGCGCCGCCCATGATCTGCACGTCGAAGTGCCGCTGGCCGATCGTGCGCTGAGCCGCCTCGCGAACGGTGGCGAACGCCTCGGGGAGCAGGTCGTCGAGCGACTCGCCCCCTTCGGCTCGCGCCTTCAGATCGGCGGTCTTCGCCCGGAGCTCGTCGTCGGACAGATCCTCGACCTCGGGCTCGAAGGTGTTCACGATCTTCGCGATCGCCTCGAGGTTCTTGAGCTTTCGGCCTTCTCCGATGTTGCCGAGCTTGTCGAGTACGGCTGGCATGCGTTCCTGAGCTCTCCGGGGTCGGGTGGCGTTCCTTTCGATTCTATCGGGAGCCCGGGGCAAGGCTCGGAGCCGGCGCGGTCTCCGACCGGATCACGGCCACGAGCACGACGCCTACGAGGCCGGCCGTGATGACCCCGAGCGTGGAGTACCCGGCGGTCTCGAGCACCAGTCCGGAGATCAACCCAGCGGTCGCCGAGCACAGGCTGACGAACAGGTCGGTGAAGCCGAGGGCGCCCGCACGCTCGACCGGCGTCGTCACGTCGCTGATCACCGCCGTCGCCCCGAGGAAGGTCGCCGACCATCCGATGCCGAGCGCGAACAGCCCGGCGCCGACGAGGGGTGCCGAGCCCTCCGTGCCGGCGAGCAGCGCGCCTGCCACGCTCGAGAGGCAACCGGCGACCAGGCCGGCTCGCCGACCCCACCGATCCATCGCGGCCCCGAACAACGGCGAGAACGCGAACATCCCGCCGATGTGCAGGCTGATGATCCACGCGATGGTCGTGTCACCGTGGCCGAGGTGGTGCAGGGCGGCTGGCGTCACTCCCATCACGCCGACCATCGCGATCTGTCCCACGGCCGCGGCCAGGACGGCGGTGCGGAACGGCGCCGCCCGCAGGAGTTGCCGTGGCGTGCGGGCGGGGGCCGGGGCGAGGTCGCCGTCGGCCGGCGGCGGCGCGAGGTCGCGCGGGTCCGGCCGAACCCGAAGCACGAATCCCGACGCCGCCAACGCCCCCGCCGGGACGATCAGCCACGGAAGCAGGTCGGCGGCGCGGGGGGAAGGAGCGACCCCCTGCACGAACGCGACGAGCAAGGGACTGCCGACGGCGCCGATCGTGCCACACGCCAGCACGATGCCGACCGCCCGAGCCCTTCGTTCCGGCCTGTACATGTCCGCGACGGCCGCTCGCGTGAGGTTGACGCCGGCGTAGCCGATGCCGAAGGGAACGACGGCCGCCAGCAGGAGCGGGAACGAGCCCCAGATCACCGCGGCCGCGCACCCCACCCCACCGAGCACGGTCATCGCCAGGGCGAGCAGGATCCCGGGGCGACGCCCGGCACGATCCATCCATCGCCCGATGATGGGTGCGGCGACGGCGGCGAAGCCGAAATAGACCGCCCACACCAACCCGCTCGCGCCCTGCCGTCCAGAGAGCTCCGTCGCCGCGACCGTCCCCGCGACGAGTAGCACCGGGAATGCGAGCTGTGCGAACCCCTGTGCGGCCGCGAGCAGCGCGGTGTTCCGACGAACGGCCGACGCACGTTCCATCGGTCGTGGCCTCAGATCGGCTCGGTGAGCGCGCCGAGCCGTTCGATCAGGCGGGCGTTCTCCGCGTAGTCGACCGGACAGGCGACGATCGAGACGGCGTCGTCGTCCAGTGCCTTGCGCAACGTGGGCGCGAGCTCGTCGGCCGCCCCGATCTCGTAGCCCTTGGCGCCGAAGCTCTCGGCGAGCTGCACGAAGTCGGGGTTGGAGAAGGAAACGGCAGCCTGCCGGCCGAAGTGGATGTCTTGCTTCCATCCGATCAGCCCGTAGCCCCCATCGATCCACACGAGGATCACGAAGTGCAGGCCCTCGCGCACGGCGGTCTCGATCTCGGCCATGCTCATCGCGAACGCGCCGTCGCCCATCGCGGCCAGCACCTTCCGTTCGGGCGCCACGAGCTTCGCGGCGATCGCCCCGGGCAGCGAGAACGCCATCGTGGCGAGCCCGTTCGAGATGAGGCAGGTGTTGGGTCGATGTGTCGGGTAGAGCCGGGCCATCCACATCTTCACCGCGCCCGTGTCGCAGAGCACGATGTCGTCGTGGCCGAGCACGGATCGCATGTCGAAGACCGCGCGGGCCGGCGCGAGCGGGAACGAGTCGTCGGCGGCGCCGTGTTCGAATTCCTCCCGAACGAGGTCGCGGACGGGGAAGATCTCCCCACGGGTGTCGTGGACGAGGCTCGATGCCCCGATCGCGTCGAGGGTCTCGCCGATGCTCCCCTGCACGCCGACGGCGAGCGTGTAGTTGGCATCGACCTCGGCGACCGTGCTGTGGACGTGCACGATCCGCTTGTCCCGCCGCGGGTTCCATCGCACCGGCGAGTACTCCACGAGGTCGTAGCCCACCGCCAGGACCACGTCGGCCCGGTCCAGGCCGAAGTTCGCGTAGTCCTTCACCATGAAGCCGATCGTTCCGAGCGCGTTGGGATGGTTGTCCGGGAACACCCCCTTGCCGAGGAACGTCGTGGCCACGGGAAGGTTCAGTCGCTCGCTGAAACGGACGAGCGCCTCGGTCGCTCGCTCACGCGCGACCCCGGGTCCGGCGAGCACGATCGGATGCTGTGCCGTCGCGAGCACCTGCGCCGCCCGCCGCACCTGACCATCGTCGGGCGAGGGATCGACCGGCCTGTTCACGGGGAGCACGGGTGCATCGGTCGGACGCTCGGCGACGTCCTCGGGAAGCACGATGAACGTCGATCCGGGCGGTTCGGTCGTGGCCCGCTTGAACGCTTTGCGAACCATCTCGGGGGCGGCTCCCGGCACCGTGACCATGTCACCCCAGGTCGTGATCGGCCGGAACAGCGAGACGAGGTCGACGAACTGATGGGACTCCTTGTAGATGCGGTCCAGGCTCGCCTGCGCAACGATCGCGACGAGCGGGTGCCGATCGAGCTGCGCGTTCGTGATGCCCAGCATCAGGTTGATCGCACCCGGCCCCAGCGTCGCGAGGCAGACCCCCGCGCGACCGGTGAGGGCGCCGTAGGTGTCGGCCATGAACGCCGCTCCCCGCTCGTCGCGTGTCGTCACGAACCTGATCGGGCTATCGGCGAGGGCGTCGATCGTGTGCAGGTTCTCCTCCCCGGGAAGCCCGAAGACCACCTCGACGCCTTCGTTCTCGAGGCACTCCACGATCGCGCGCGCGACGGTGCGACTGGATGCGACCATCTCGTCAGCGTATCGGAGCGCGCTCAGAGGAGCTGGCGGGTGAGCTGCGCGTGCCCGACGTGTTCCCGCAGATGTTCGAGGGCGTGGAGCAGCGCCCACGCCGCCGTGACCGGTTCGTCGGCCCGAGACGTGCTCCAGGGAGCCTTGCCCACGGCTCCAGGGTCGAACGTCACGTCACCATCGAGCAGCGACCGGCACTCCTCGCCGATCGCATCGAGCCAGGCCATGAACGTGTCCGCGTCGCCGATCACGACGCGGAATTCCGATGGTCGGTCCCGCTCCGGCAGCGGAGCGTGGGTCGCGAGGCTCAGCCAGGAACGCGTGCTGTGCATCGCGTGGGTGATCAGCACAGCGAGTGCGTTCGTGTCGTCGCCGCCCGGGCGGGCGTTCAGCTCGTCGGGCGTGCATCCGTCGACCGCCGTGCGAAGCTCGACGAGAGAATCCGCCAGGATGTCGCGCGCAGCCTCGATCGTCGGATCGGCCACCGTCAGCTGATCTCGATCATCTTCTCGCGGACGGCGTAGACGACCGCCTCCATGCGCGAATGCAGGTGCAGCTTCTCGAGGATGTTGCGGATGTGGTTCTTGACGGTGTTCTCGCTGATGAACAGCCGCTTGGCGATATCACGGTTGTTCAGGCCCTGCGCCACGAGCCCGAGGACCTCCATCTCGCGGTCGGTGAGCTTCGGCGCCGGCATCCGTGGCTGCTCCTCGGCCGTCTTCGACATGGACGCGAACTCGGTGAGCAGCTTCGACGCCATCGACGGGGAGATGCGGGACTGCCCGGCCCAGACGCTGCGGATCGCGTCGGCGACCTCCTCGATCGGGATCTCCTTCAACAGGTAGCCGCTGGCGCCGGCCTTGATCGCGTCGTAGAGGTCCCCCTCTTCGTCGCTGATCGTGAGCATCAGGATCTTGCAGTGCGGGAGCAGGTCCCGGATCTGGCCGGCCGCCTCGATGCCGGACCGTTTCGGCATGCGCACGTCCATCAGCACGACGTCGGGCATGGTCTCCTGAGCGACCTCCACCGCCTCGGCTCCGTCGGACGCCTCACCGACCAGCTCGATGTCGGGCTCCTGCTGCAGCACCATCTCGAGACCGCGGCGGAACAGGGCGTGGTCGTCGACCACCATCACCCGGAGCTTCTCGGAGTCCTTGCCGCCAGCGTCGTTGGTCACCGGTCCCCCTCGGTCGAGTCGCCGGCCTCCGCGTCGGAAGCCGGCTCGCTCAGGTGAGGGGATTCTAGTGCGCTCTTGTGCAGGGAAGCGCGACGTTTGCCGTGATGATCGCGAAGCTGCCGCTCGAGCTTCTCGGCCACGCGGTCGATCGCGGTCGGCACGTCGTCGGCCTCGGCGCGAGCGCGGAACGTCTTCCGAGGTATGTGCAACGCCGCCTGCACCCGCTTCACACCGTCGGGCGCCGGGTAGTGCTCGCCGATGAACTCCAGATCGATCCTGGTGGTCCGGGGCTCCATGCGCTCCAGCCGGGCCAGCTTGTGTCCTGCGGTCTCACGCACCTCGTCGGTGACCGGGAGGCCGCGGCCCGTGAAGGTCAGGTCCATCGGTTCGTCGTCGTTCCCTTCCCTCGGGCGGGCCCTCCGCCGGCTGACCTGGTCTTTGCCCCCACACCCGCCTGCCGGGGAGCTCGCCGGCGATCGCGCGGACCGCCGACCCACACCCTCTCCCGCCCGGAGGCGAGGCAGGACTTACATCTAAACCGCGCCATGCTCAGCGACCAAGGGTCGCCTTACGTGGGTCGTTTCGCCCGCGGCTGGCATCGACTACCGGGGAAGATCCCCGGGCAACCACAGACCCGGACGAGGGCCCGGTCGAGTATAGGCAGGTCGGCCCGATCGCAGGAGCGCCCGGGCCGCCACGAGGAGCGAAACCGTCTGCGCCCCACCGGCTCGTAGCGCTTCAGCGCACGCGGCGGCCGTGGCTCCGGTCGTGAGCACGTCGTCGACGAGCAGGACATGCGACGGCACGGCTGCCCGGTGACGAACGACGAACGATCCGCGCATCGCCGCTCGGCGCGCGACGGCGTCGCGCTTGGCCTGAGGACCGGTAGCGACGACGCGTCGGAGCAGGCCTCGGACAGGCAGCCCGGACTCTCGTGCGACGGCCCTGGCCAGCACCTTCGCTTGATCGAACCCTCGCTCGGCCTTTCGTCGTCTGGTCAGCGGAACCCACGTCACCACGTCGGCGCCGGGCAGGCAACAGGCGGCCATCGCCGCGCCCAGCGCTCGACCCACGCCACGCACCCCTCGGTACTTGAGTTGATGAACGGAGGCCCGGGCGGGACCCTCGAAGGCGAAGGGAGCCCTGGCGACGGTCACCGCGCCGGGAGGGCAGTCCTCGCATCGCGCACGATCACCATCGGCCGATGGAGCTCCGCATCGCTGACACCACGGCGGGGACAGCGAGATCAGCCCGCGCCGACACCGATCGCAGAACGGCCAGGTCGCCGCGCCGCACCCCGCGCACCGCGGTGGGAAGACGACGTCGAGCGCACGCACCAGCACGGCCCGACGATAGGGAGCGGGTCCGACACGAGCCCGTCAGGGAAGGTCGATCTCGATCGGCCGGTCGCCGCCTCGTGCTTCGATGGCGAGTCGTGCCTGGGTCTTGGCCGCCGGATAGGTGACGACCATCCCGCGTCCGGCTTCCGCATCGAACGATCCGTCGATCTGGGGCAGCGCCACGTCGTCTGCGGTCAACGAGAGCGCCACGCGGGCCGGGGCTCCGTAGGTCACGCGCACGGAGTCGGTGGCGCAATCGACCTGCTCGATCGTGACCGTGTTCGAACCGGCGACGATCGCACCGTGCACGGTGACGGATCCCCGTCGCATCGAGCCACGGGGCCACGCGACCGCGAACGGTTCCCCCGGATGCACCACGCCGGCATCGCCGTCGATCGTGACGTCGAGCTCGAGTCGGTACCACCCGGAACCGAGGTCGAGCAGCGGCACCTCGAACGGCACGAACAGATCGCGGTGCGGCGCGACGTCGAGCGTGACCGCCTCCACCTCCAGGGGACGGCCCGCCCGGCCGGCCATCTCCGCCACCCCGGCCGTCTGGATGCGAACCTGATGCGGATCGGGGTCCTCACCCCGAAGCACGAAGGCGCCCTTCAGGGTCGCGGGGAACCGCTCGTAGTGCGCACGGATCGAGACCCGGCCGTCCATCGGTCAGGTGCCCTGCTCCCAGCTGCTCAGGTAGCGCTCCTGTTCGGCGGTGAGCTCATCGATCTCGACCCCCATCGCCCGGAGTTTCAGGCGGGCGACGTCCTTGTCGATCTCGGCCGGAACCGGATACACGCGGGGCTCGAGCTGCCCGCGGTTCGCCACCACCCATTCCGCCGAGAGGGCTTGGTTCGCGAACGACATGTCCATCACCGCCGCCGGGTGCCCTTCGGCGGCTGAGAGATTGACGAGGCGTCCCTCGCCCAGCAGGTAGATCCGGCGCCCGTCGGCGAACGTGTACTCGTCGACGAACTCACGCACGCGACGGACACCTCGGGTGCCGAGCGCCGCCAACGCGGGCTTGTCGATCTCGACGTCGAAATGCCCGGAGTTGGCCAGCAACGTGCCGTCCTTCATCAGCTCCAGGTGGTCGCGCCCGATCACCGTCGTGTCGCCGGTCACCGTGATGAACACGTCGCCCACACGAGCCGCCTCACGCAGGGGCATCACGGTGTAGCCCTCCATCACCGCCTCGATCGCGGCCGTCGGATCGACCTCGGTGACGATCACGTGGGCCCCCATGCCGCGAGCGCGCGAGGCCACGCCGCGTCCGCACATGCCGTAGCCGCACACGACGATCGTGCGCCCGGCCAGTAGCCGGTTGGTGGATCGCATGATCGCGTCGATCGTCGACTGCCCCGTTCCGAAGCGATTGTCGAACAGGTGTTTCGTGTCGGCGTCGTTCACGCTCACGATCGGGTAGCGCAACGCGCCGTCGTTCGCCATCGCGCGAAGCCGGATCACGCCGGTCGTGGTCTCCTCGGTGCCTCCGATGATCTCGGCGATCTGGTCCGTGCGTTCCTTGTGGAGCACGCTCACCATGTCGGCCCCGTCGTCCATCGTGATGTTCGGGCGGGAGTCGAGCACCGCGCCGATGTGCTCGAAGAACGTGTCGGTGTCCTCACCCTTGACCGCGTAGGTGTCGATGCCCGCTTCCACGAGCGCCGCGGCGACGTCGTCCTGGGTCGACAACGGGTTCGAGGCGCACAACGCCACCTCGGCGCCGCCCGACTGCAAGGTGAGCATCAGGTTCGCGGTCTCCGTGGTGACGTGCAGGCACGCCCCGATCCGTATCCCGTCGAGCGGACGTTCCTTCTCGAACCGCTCCTCGATCAGCTCCAGCACGGGCATCTCGGCCCCCGCCCATTCGATACGGTCGCGACCGGCTGCCGCGAGCCCCACATCACGGATGTCGCTCGTCATCACGTCTCCTCTCGTATGCGAGGGAACAGGTCGACGAGCAACCTGCCCACCGCCACCGCGGTCTCGTTCGAGACGCGGACGACCTGATCGTGCTCGACATGTTCGCCGAACGCGTTCGTCAGCGAGCAGATCCCGAGCACGCGCATCCCCAACGCGACCGCTGGGAGCGACTCCGGCACCATCGACATGCCGACGACGGTCGCCCCAGCCTCCTGCAGCAGACCCACCTCGGCCGGCGTCTCGTAGGCCGGCCCGCTCATCGCCGCGTAGACGCCGATCGAGGACGGGATGCCGAGCGCCTGGGCACGCTCCAGGGCGAGATCGCGGAGCGCCGCATCGTACACCTCGGTCGCGCTGATGAACGTGGGCGTGCCGTCGGGGTAGCGCCACCCGCGCAGCGGCGCGACGCCCATCATGTTCAAGTGGTCACGCAGGATCACGACGGTGCCGGCCGCGTCCCCGGGCACCAGGCCGCCCACGGCGGCCGTCAGCACCATCGTGTCGGCCCCCAGCTCCTTGACCAGACGGGGGAGCAACGCCGGCACGTCCATGCCGTGTCCCTCGTAGAAGTGAACCCGTCCGAAGAACGCCGCGACCGGCACGTCGGCGAGCCTGCCGAGCACGAGGCGACCGGCATGGCCCGGCACCCCCGACGGCGGGAACCCGGGCAGCTCTTCGAACGACAGGCTTGCGGTCTCCTCGAGCGCGTCGCCGAGCGCCGGCCCGAGACCCGATCCGAGGACGACGCCGACGCGCGGGACGAGATCGGTCCGGTCCCGCACGACCGCCGCCGCCTGTGCGCCCAGATCGTCGCCCGGACCCGGCACACGGCTCACGGCGCCGTGGCCTCGTCGAGGAACGCCTTGAGCCGCACGATCGCGTCGATCGGCGACGGGTCCACGCCGTGGGCGAGTCCCAGGTAGCAGCTGGTGTAGTCGCCCATGATGCCGAGTGAGAGGAAGCGCGAGAGCCGGTTCCGGCCGGTGGCCCAGACCTCCTCGGTGGCGGCGCCGGCATCGCGTGCGATCTCGAGGGAGATCGGGAACCGCACCGAGACGTCGGGGTGCTCCGCCTCGTCGCGCAGCGCGACCACGAAGGCATCGTCGCCCTGCGCGTCGGACCACCCCACCACCTCGTTGTGGTCGAGCTCCGGGAGCGAGGCCGCCCACGCCGGCACCTTGCCGTTCTCGTTCATCTGCGTCTTCCAGCGGTAGGCAGCCGCCGATCCCACGCCGTCGGCGCCCCAGATCACCGGCTGTCGTCGGCCGATCCGCGCCGCCAGTGCCTTGGCGTCGTTCCGCTCGGTCGGCACGGCGGGGCCCAGGGCCTCGACGAGCGGGTCCATCACGGCGACCGCGTCGTGCACGTCGTCGGACAACCGCGGGAGCAAGCCGATCCGCTCCAGCGCACCCAACAGCGCGAACAGGAGGAAGCCGAGCGCCGCCCTCGGCAGGAACCCACCGGGGACCCGGACCGCGGCGATGCCGAGCTCCGCCGATCGCTTGGCGAGGCGCCCGCCGGATGTGATCGGCACGATCCGAGCGCCTCGATCTCGTGCCTCTTCGAAGCACGAGAGCGTTTCGGCCGTGCCTCCCGAGTACGACGAGCAGACGACCAGACTGTGCGGACCGACCCACGCCGGCACGACCGGCGACCGGACGACTTGGATCGGAACCGTCAACCGGTTGCCGTATGTGGCCCGGAGCACGTCGCCCGCGATGCCCGACCCTCCCATGCCGCAGAACGCGATGCCGGTCACCCCGTCGGCCAACGGCAGCCCATCGGTGCCGATCGCGAGGTCGTACCCCTCGCGTGCATGGCGTGGGAGCGACGCGACCGCCCCGAGCATGTCGCCCGCGTCGAGCGCCCTGAGCGCCTCGACGTCGTCGAGTTGGGTCACCGCGCCCCCGGGCCCCGCGCCGGCTTCTCGGCCTCGTCGATCAGCATCACGGGGATGTCGTCACGGATCGGATACCTGTAGCCGCAGGTGGAGCAGACGAGCACCTGCTCGGCTTCCCGGTAGTCCAGATCGCCACGGTCGTTCGGACAGACGAGGATCTCCAGCAGCTGTGGATCGAGGGTCACGCTCGCTCCTTCCTCGTTCGGGCCGGCCTCACGACGCTCCGCCACCCCGGATCAGCTCGAGCACCTCGGCGCTCTTGTCGGCCAGCAGCTCGGGCGTGCGAGCCTCTGCGTTCAGCCTGAGCAGCGGTTCGGTGTTCGAGGGGCGCACGTTGCACCACCAGTCGTCGAACTCTACCGTCAGGCCGTCGAGTCGGTCCTGGCGTCCGTCGGCGAAGTGACCGGCGACGATCTCGATCCGCGCCTGCTGGTCGTCGACGACCGAGTTGATCTCGCCCGACGCGAAGTAACGGCGCAGTGGCGCCAACAGCTCGGACAGCGCATGGCCGGACTTCGAGAGCTCGCCCATGGCGACGACGGCTGCGATGAGGCCGGAGTCGGCCCCGTAGTTGTCCCGGAAGTAGTAGTGACCGGAATGTTCCCCGCCGAAGATCGCCCCGGTCTCGGCCATCACCTGCTTGATGAACGAGTGTCCGACCCGTGTGCGCACCGGTTCCCCGCCGTGTTCACGGATCACCTCGGGCACGGTCCACGAACAGATCAGGTTGTGGACCACCTTGGCCCCCGGTTCACGCTCGAGCATCGCGATCGCGACGAGCGCCGTGAGGAGCGACCCGCTCACGTCCCGAGCTCGCTCGTCGACCAGGAACACCCGGTCGGCGTCGCCGTCGAAGGCGAGCCCCACGTCGGCTCCGTGCTCGAGCACCGCGGCCTTGAGGTCCTGTTGGTTCTCGGGGTCGATCGGGTCCGCCGGGTGGTTCGGGAAGGTGCCGTCGAGCTCCGGGAACAGGTGGTGCAGCGTCACGGGCAGCCTCGACATCACGGCCGGGACCACCAGTCCCCCCATGCCGTTGGCGGTGTCGGCCACCACCGAGAGCGGGCGCATCGCCTCGACGTCGACGAACGAGAGCACGTGCTCGACGTACTCGTCGAGCATCTCCCGATGCTCCACCCTGCCGGGTTCGGCCTGCGGCTCCACGCCCGTCTCGACCAGACTCCTGATGTCGCGCAGACCGGTCTCCTCGCCAACCGGCTTGGCGCCCGCGAGGCAGAACTTCAGGCCGTTGTACTGCTTCGGGTTGTGACTGGCGGTGAGCATGATGCCGGGCACGTCGAGCCGGCCGGACGCGAAGTAGAGCAGGTCG
This sequence comes from Actinomycetota bacterium, assembly GCA_035711865.1. Taxonomy (GTDB): domain Bacteria; phylum Actinomycetota; class UBA4738; order UBA4738; family HRBIN12; genus JAOUEA01. The sequence continues at coordinate 12,544 of DASTBT010000090.1, read as the reverse complement.
GTCGAGGCCAGGCCCAGGTCGACGACGTCGACGCCTTGGGAGGTCGCGCCCTCGGAGATCGCTCGAGCGAGCTCGGGCGAGCTCGAACGGCAGTCGCGCCCGACGACGATCGTCGAGGCCCCGCTCCAGTGGGCGAACGCCGCGCCGATGTCTCGGGCCAGCGCGGCGTCGAGATCGTCGGGCACCACACCGCGCACGTCATACGCCTTGAATATGCGGTCGAGGGCACTGGACACGCCCGCATGTTACGGAGCGGGCGCCGGAGGCGTCAGGCGAGGTCTGCGAGGCGATGCCGGGGCGGCGAGCCCCGGTCGATCACCGCTCGACGACGAGCCCGATCACCGATGCCAGCGGCACCTCGTCGCCATCCTGATACCACCACTTGGCCTCGCAGTGGTGGCAGGTGCGGAACGACAGGTCGCGCCCGCCGACGGTCATGGAGATGGCGATCAGGTCACCGGTGCGGCACTGGGGACAGGTTCCTGTTTCCATGTTCAGAGCTTCGGCTCCCGGGTGGCTCGAACCCCATAGCACAGCCCGGTCATTTGCCTGGGCCGAGTGAGTGGTGTCGTTCGTGGCCCGTGTCTCAGGGTTCGGTCCCCATACGGGGGACGCGAGCGGCGCTCGGCCGACCCCGAGGCCCGTCTCCGGGTGAGGTCAGACGGCCAGGGCGGCCTCGGCCTCCGCCGGGACCTCGGCACGCGAGTCGTGCACGGTCCACCCGACCGGAGGCGTCATGCGCTCGACATGTTCCCTGCAGAGATCGAGCAGGTGCCGGTCTCGCTGCGGGAGCAGGTTGCCGATCGCGACCTGTCGCTCGGCGTATCGCAATGACACGGTCGCCACGGGCTCGGCGTCACATCGCATCTTCGCGCAGGTTCGCATCGCGCCGCATCGTAAATGACACGCGTGTGATCTCCAAGCACCTCGGCGAGTTCCGATATCGACGGACGCGGGTGCGTGGCGCACAGAGATGTACCCCGCAGTGGCGCTCCGGTTTCCCTTCGCGTCGCTACGGGGTACGCCAGGAACCCTACGCCGGTTCCGCTCCGGGCGGCAACCGTTCCGACCAGAAAGTGTGACAAGAAACGTCTGGATGCTCAGATGTTGACCGACGCGGGCGTATCTCCCTCGACCGCGGACGCCGGGCGAGAGCCCACGATGATCACGCGCATGCCGATCTCGACCATGTCGTAGAGCCGTTCGACTTCCCAGTTGTGCATGCGGATGCACCCATGCGAGGCATAGGTGCCGATCGAGGAGTCCGCGGGCGTCCCGTGGATGCGGATCAGCCCGGGTGCCTCGTCGATGTAGAGGGCCCGCGTGCCCATCGGGGCGGTCGGCCCTCCCGGCACGACCGCCGGAAGGCTGGCTCCCCACGAATCGAGCGCCGGGTTGTACCAGGTGGGATTCACGGCCATGCGGGTCAGCTTCCAATCCCCCGGCGGGGTCGTGTAGCCGGGCATCGCGGTGGCGACCGACCAGGTGCGGATCACCTTGAACCCGTCGTAGAGGTAGAGCTTGTTCTGATCGACGCGGACGACGATCGTCCGAGGCATGTTCTCGGCGGTGACCTCGGGGCGCACCTTCAACATCGGCAGCGCGACCCGTGAGGCGCTGCTGCCCTTCAGGGCAGCCCGCACCGCCGCCCGCGCCTCCGCGAAGTCGAGTGCACGTCCGGGCTTCGGTTCGACGAAGCGGAGGCCGCCGTCGGCGTACGTGATGTCGGCGTCGACCGGTTCGACCGCGACCTCACGGGCGACTCGCCCGAGCACGGCGTCGACGCGCTGGTGACCCGAGATCTTCAGGTCGACCTCCCGACCGACGGGCTCGTCGTTGAAGCGGTGCCAGAACCGGGTGAACGTGCCCATCGATTCGCTCAGGCCGAGAGCCTCGTTCACCGCCTTGAGAGCGTTCGAACGCTGTCCGAGCTCTCGGAGGGAGATCCGCCACTCGCGGCCGCCGGCGCGGAGCTCGATCCGGCGCTGCAACTCCACCTCTGCAGCCTCGCGCACGGCCGTGACCGCCTCCGCCTTCGTCATGCCGCCGACGTCGACTCCGGCGACCAGGACCCCGGGCAGGATCCGGTCGGCTCGGTCCTGTTCGTATCGGTACGCGGAGTAGGCGGCGCCGCCGGCGGCCAGCACGAGCACGACGGCGACGATCGCCACGATGACGATCGCGCGGTGCTTCCGCGCCGGTGCGTGCGTTCCTCTGGCCATGGGTGACGGTCTCCGCCGGAAGGCGTCGCGACATGATACGCGACCGAGCAACTGGTTCCCTGTCGGTCGATCAGGCGGTTGTCTCACGCCCCGGTATCGGCACGCCGGCTGCGAGACCGAAGAGCGCCCTCCCCTCGTTGCCCACCGACGTCGAGGCCCCGAGCACGACCACGGGCTCCCCGGTGGACGTCGCCAGCAAGGCGGCGTCGCCGACCGTGTCGAGGAACTCGTGGGGCACACCGGCGACCGAGCCCGGCGGCACGGTGATCGTGGTGTCGGACGGAGCGTCCCCCTGCCGGGGGATGGAGCGGACGTCGACCGTGGCCTGCGAACGGCCGGTGTTCAGCACCAGCAACCCCGGCCTCGCGGGAGCGCCAGCGACGGTGGGGGGAACGACCCACGAGATCGCCGGGGCTACCGAGCCTGAGGTCGCCCCGCCGTCCTTGCCAACGCCGGACGTTCGCAGGGCCGCTGCGATCGGCGCGCCGTCCTGGACGACCACGTCGACGGCCGACGGTCCGGTGGTCGTGACCGCGTACTGGGCCGCCGACTCCGGTGCCTGCGTCTGCTCGGCGAGCCCTCCGGCGGGCTGGGGGGCACCCGCCGATCGCAAGGTCGCCGCGAACGTCGAGCCGAGGGCTGCCTCGCCAGGTCGCTCGACACCGGCCTCATCGGTCACGGTCGGCACCGCCACCGCGAGCACCGATCGGCCCGATCCCGTGGACGTGAGCATCAGCCGCCGATCGCTCGGCGCCGACGACGCGAGCACGCTGCCGATCCCTCGGCCATCGGACACCACGAGCGTCGAGGCCGCCAGCTTGCCCGACGAGACGTCGATCGTGACGCCGAGTCCCTGCTCGCCTTGGGCGAACGCGTTCAGGCGGACGGCCTGGCTCGCGCCGGGCGAGAGGGTGACGTCGGTCAGGTCGGAGTCGCGCACGGGTGCTCGGTCGGCCGTGAACAGGGCCACGTCGAAGACCGCGTCGCTCGCGAACGGGTTCATCACGACCAGGTAGGTCTGGTCACCCTCGCCGGTGGTGGCGGCCGCGGACACGAGATCCGTGCCGGCATCCGGCGAGCACGGTTCCGCGCCGAGCCCGAGCTCTTCCTCGGCTCCCCGGATCAGCCACCCGGCGCCGACCCACCCGCCGAACGCCTCCACGAACGTCGACGATGATCGCTTGGAGGCATCGACCCCGAGCGCGACCTGCATGCCGGCAGGTACCGTGACCTGCGACGAGCTCGCGGATCCGCGGGGGCCGAGCTCGGTCACGCGAGCGACGACGTCGCCGTCGCCCGGATTCGCCAGGAAGACGGTGCCCTCGTACGCCGGACCGCCACCGTGCGGGCAGAGCCAGATGAACGAATCCGCGGTGCCGGATGTCGGTCCCGACGGCTCCCGGGCACCCAGCCGCTCGAACGAGACGGCGCCGAGCACGACGGCGCCGACGACCAGCAGGGTCAGCAGACCCTGACCCCGTGCCCTCATCGAGACACCGGCTTCCTCGTGATCCACAGGGCGACGGCCCAGAGCACCGCGAGCAGCCATGCCTGGATCGTCGCCGGAAGCTGCGCGTCGTAACGCACGGCGACCGGCGCCTCCTGCCGCTCGAACCCCGTGGCCCAGCCGAAGGCCGTGAACGGGTCGCCGTCGGAACCGTCCACCCGCCACGCACCCTGGAACTCGGTGGAAACGAACACCGGCCCCGCCCCGCTTCCGCCCTCCCAGCCGCCCTCGACTTGCGCCAGCGGCGCAACGCGACGCACGGGCGTGAGCACGACATCGGCCGGGGAGGGGGCACGGATCGCCTCGTCGGCCGCGTCGCCTTCGCGGAGCACGCCCGCAGGCGGGAATGCCCGGACGTTGCGATACACGGTGAGACCGGCCGCAGGCACCAGGTCGAGGTCGGCCTGTTCGTCGAGCAGGTCGCGGGCCATGGCGGGCAGGTCGTCGCCGCCCGCGATCACGTACCTGACCCCGAACGGAGCGAGGAGGGCCCCGCCGTGACGGGTCCCCCCCGACAGGATCTCATCAAGCGCTTCATGCAGGTGGTCGGGCCCGGGACCTGCGGACGGGCGGCCGATGTCGATGGCGAGCGAGCCCTCGCGTCCCGTCAGACCGAACCGCAGCGTCGCGGGGCCCGCCTCCGCGACCCCCTGCGGATCGCCGCCGGGAGCCGGGAACGGATCGTTCGAGCGCCTGCCCACCCAGAGCACGCGGAAGTCGTGTCGCGAGGTGCTCTGCAGCACCGACCACGCGGCAGGCACCTTGTCGGGACCCCCGACCGCCCACCCACCGACCAGCGCCACGATCGATTGGAGCACCAGGCCGCCACCCACCACGATCGCGAGCAACCCGGTGAGCACCTGTCGCATGCCGAAGGACTCGCGTCCGAGCCCGGTGATCGCGGAGGACACGCCGTAGGCGACCAGCATCACCTCGGCCACCGCCGCGATCGCGAGGAACGCGAGCGGGTTCGACAGCGGAGCGGGCATCCACCACGCGGCCGAGAGCCACGACAGCGCGAGCCCGGCCAGCGCGAGCAGCATCGCCCGGATCGCGCGCACACGGAGATCGGCACCCACCAGCGCGAACGAGAACAGGGCCGCGAGCGGGAGGAACAGGGCGACCACCCACGTCCCGGGACCGCCTCCGGGGGCCAGCCGCGCCAATCGGGACAGATCGGTGGTGCCGATCTGCGACGTGAGCGCGGCTCCCCCGCCCGCGACGAGCGTCGGCACGAACGGGAACAGGAGCACGGCGGCGGCCGCCCACGCGAGCGCCATCAAGCCGAGCCCGCGCATCCGTGAGCGTCCCGTCAGCAGTTGGACGACCACGAGCAGCGCCACCGCCAGCACGGCCCCGGGCAGGAATGCGACGAGGACCGCCAGCGTGACGCCCACCCCGGCCACGAACCGCCACCTGCCGTCGGTGGGCTCTTCGGCATCGAACGCTGCCTCGACCCGTTCGTAGATCGCCGGCATGATCGCGAGCGCCACGAGGAGATCGAGGCGTCCCTCGGAGAACGACCACATCATCAGACCGCAGACGAGGTAGGCGGCAGACGCGAGGACCGAAGGCCCCGGACGGCCGGTCAGCCGGACCGCGCCGCGGTAGGTCAGCACGCCGGCGAGCACCGGCGCGCCCGCGAGCACGACCTTCTGCGCGATCGCGGGGCTCGCGAGCGTCAACCACGAAAGGCCCCCGAGCGCGCCCAGTGCCGGGCTCGCCGCGAGCGGCCCCCCGAGCGGGGTGGTGCGATACGCCGAGATCAGCTCCGCCCAGAACCCGCTCGGGCGCGCCGGGAACGTCGGCAACACGCCACCGGCGAGTGCTTCGGGGCCGAGCAGGCCACGGACCGCCACCGCTCCGAGGACGATGCCGATGAACGATCCGACGATCACGGGATGGGATCCGACGAGCGAGGCCGTCCGATCGCGCAGGCGGCGCGCGGACGTCTCCTGCTCGTCTCGATCCTCGACCTCACGCTGTTCCTCGAGGATGCGCTCCGCGGTCTGGAACCAACGGGGCAGCCGGAGCCCCGCCGTCTCCATGAACCGGCGGATCTGCCGGTCCTTCACTCGCCGTTCCCGCTGGATGCGACGGCGCCGAGCCAGCGTTCCGCCGAGGTGGGCCACGTTCCAACCCCACGCGGACAGGAGATCGTAGGCTTCCTCGAACCGTCGAGAGAGCGCGAGGAAGAGCAACCGGAAGGTCCCGAGCACGAAGGCGAGTGGCACGACCCAGAGCAGCGAGAGCAACCCGTAGTTCTTCAGCGTCGTCGCGATCGCGGCACGATCCTCCTCGTACCGCTCGCCGTGGACTCCGGCCGTCGACGCATGTGCCGTTCGAGAGGCCGGCCGGCGGACACGGGCGAGCGGCATCATCAGGACCCGGAGTCCCCCGAGACGGACCCGCCAACACAGGTCGAGGCCCTGGTGGTCGGGCGTGAACCGTTCATCGAACGGGCCGGCGCGCTTCCAGGCCTCCCGGGAGACGAGCATGGCCGCCGTCGACACGCAGAGCACCTCGAGGACGCGGTCGAACTGACCCTGATCGATCTCGTCGGCCTGCAGCGGAGAGTAGGCGTGAGCGAAGACGTCCGCGGATCGTCCGACGTCGAGCAGGCGGCGAGGTTCGTCCCGATCGACGACCTTGCAGCCGACGACGCCGACGCGATCCAGCCCTGGGATGCCGACGGACGCCTCGACGAGGCGCTCCACGGCGTCCCGATCCAACGCCGCATCGTCGTGCAGAAGGAGCACGAGATCGGCCTCCGACGCCGCCGGCTGGTCCATGGCGGCCTGGAACGAACCGGCGAGCCCGAGAGCGCTCGACAACCCGATCACGCGACGATCGCCGAGGGCTCGTTGAAGCATCTCGCGGGTGTCATCCGACGAGGCATCGTCGACGGCGAGCACCGCCATGCGCGGATAGGTCTGCGCCGCGAGCGCCGCGATGGTCTCGCGGAGCCAAGATGCTGCGTCACGGGCCACCAGAACGACGAGAACGGTGGGCGTGCGCTCGGGCGTGACGACTGGGGACTCGGTCATGCGAAGGCTTCTGCCGAGCGGCAGGGGAGCCTAGCACGGCGCCTCAGCCACGACGCGGAAGGGGGGGCACGGAGCCCCCCTCCCCGATCACCGATGAGCGCGATCAGCGCTTGCGTGCGGTGGTCTTCTTGCGAGCCGTCGTCTTCTTCCGTGCGGCCGGCCGCTTCCTGGCCGTGGTCTTCTTGCGGCCCGTGGTCTTCTTGCGGGCGGCGGGCTTCTTGCGAGCCGTTGCTTTCTTGCGTCCGGTCGTCTTCTTCCGGGCCGCCGGCTTCTTGCGAGCCGTCTTCTTCCGGGCCGTCGTCTTCTTCCGGGCTGCCGGCTTCTTGCGGCCCGTGGTCTTCTTCCGGGCCGCCGGCTTCTTGCGCCCGGTCGTCTTCCTGCGTGCGGCGGGCTTCCTCGCAGCTGTCTTCTTCCCAGCTGTCTTCGTGCGTGCCGGCTTGCGAGCGGCCGTCTTCTTCGCGGGTCTGCGGGACGTTGCCTTCTTGCGACCGGTCGTCTTCCTGGCTGCCGCCATGCCTCCTCCCCTTTCCTGGTGCCTTCGTCGGACGGATCGTCGGCCGTGTCTCAGGACGCCATGCGCTTCAGGCGTCGGCGTTCCCGTTCGCTCATGCCGCCCCAGACGCCGTATCGCTCGTCGCGCCGGAGCGCGTAGTTCAGGCATTCGATGCGCACGGGACACTCGCTGCAGATCCGCTTGGCCTCCCTCGATGAGCCTCCCTTCTCGGGGAAGAAGATCTCAGGGTCGTATTCCCGACATCGTGCTCGCTCTTGCCAAGGGATGTAGTGATGCACGCTCGTCTCCCCCCGAAATCACATCGGTGTGATTCTGAGGGAAGAACGACCCCGGTGACAAGCCCTACTTCGAGGAAGTTCTCTGCCTCGTCCCTCGTCCTGTTGGCCCCATGGTGTCGAACCGGAGGCGAAGTCGCAAGTCGGAACGAGCGATGGAGCGTTCCGGGAAGCTCATCCCGCGACTCTCCGAAGGTGGTTCGTCATGCCGTCGCTGGGGACCCGGTCGTACGTCGTGGTGCGCACGACGGGTGTCCGATCGATCGCGTGGATCGCATCGTCGAACTGATCCGGCGTCATCTCGATGCCCCACTCAGCGCCGGCCATGCGGCTGATCGTCTCCTCCATGAGGGTGCCGCCGAAGTCGTTGGCGCCGGACCGCAGGATCGCTTGGCACGCGTCGACACCGAGCTTCACCCACGAGACCTGGATGTTCGGGATCGAGCCGTCGAGCAGGATGCGCGCCACGGCGTGCATCCGCAGGTTCTCCTCGAACGTCGCGCCCGGACGAGCCTTCCCGGCCAGGTAGATCGGCGCGTTCTGGTGCACGAACGGCAGCGGCACGAACTCGGTGAACCCTCCCGTGTCGGCCTGGATGCGGCCGATCCGCCGGATGTGGGAGACCCAGTGGGGCGGCGCATCGACGTGGCCGAACATGATCGTGCTCGAGCTGCGGATGCCGAGACCGTGCGCGGTGCGGACGATCTGCTCCCACGTATCGGCCGGGAGCTTTCCCTTGGTCAGCACCCAGCGCACGTCGTCGTCGAGGATCTCCGCCGCCGTGCCCGGGATCGTGCCGAGACCGTGCGCCTGGGCCTCGGTGAGGAACTCCTCGAACGAGACGCCCAGCTTCGTGGAGCCGTTGAGGATCTCCATCGGGCTGAAGGCGTGCACATGCATCTCTGGCGTGCGTCGCTTCACGGCGTCGACCACGTCGAAGTAGAACGAGCCCGGCAGGTCGGGATGGATGCCCCCCTGCATGCAGACCTCGGTCGCGCCGCGCCGCCACGCTTCCTCGGCACGATCGCCCACCTCCGCGAGCGTGAGGGTGTAGGACTCCTCGTCGACCTCGCGTTGGGCGAACGCGCAGAACCGACACCCCACGTAACAGACGTTCGTGAAGTTGATGTTCCGATTGATCACGTAGGTGACGTCGTCGCCGACCGCTTCGCGGCGCAGGTCGTCGGCCACCGAACGCAACGCGTCGAGCGCGGCGCCTTCGGCCCGGAAGAGCGCGAGCGCGTCGTCGTCGGAGATCGGGCGATGCGCCGCCGCCTTCGCGAGCGCGGACCGGATCTGCGCGTCGAGGCGCTGGGGCTCGGCCGTGGAGCGCGACCACGCCGCGGTCTCGGCCGGCAGGTCGGTCTCGCCGTAGACCGTGCCGGCGTCCCCGCGCAGGCCGGCCCCGGTTCCCTTGGCGAACGTGAGCGAGATCGCGCGCGGCTTCCAGCGGACGTCGGGGTCCTGCCAGGCGATCGGCGCCGGGCGGGCTCCCTCGATCGCGCGTCCGTCGTCTCCGAGCAGCGCCTCGACGGGAGCACGCATCTTCCCCGTGATGAAGACCTCGGGCTTCGAGGCGTACTCCGGGTAGATCGTGAGCCGCTCGCGCAGCGTCTTGGCGCGCGAGGCCGTCGTCGCACGCAACGCCTCGATCGACGGCCACGGCTTCTCGGGGTTCACGTGGTCGGGCGTGATCGGCGAGACGCCTCCCCAGTCGTCGATGCCCGCGTCGAGCAGGCGCAGTCGCTGGGACGGATCGGACAGGTTCGGCGGAGCCTGCACGTGCATGCGCGGGCCGAGCACGATGCGGGCGAGGGCCACCGCCGCGAGGAACTCCTCGTCACCGGGCTCGGGTGCCGAGCGCATCGCCGTGCCGGACTTGGCCCGGAAGTTCTGCACGATCACCTCCTGCACGTGCCGGTAGCGTCGATGCAGGTCGCGGATCTCGAACAGCGCCTCGGCTCGCTCGCGCTCGGTCTCGCCGATGCCGACGAGGATGCCCGTCGTGAACGGCACCGCGAGCCGCCCGGCGTCCTCGATCGTGCGCAACCGCACGGCGGGCACCTTGTCGGGCGAGCCGAAGTGCGGTCCTCCCCTGGACGAGAGCCGTCCGCTCGCGGTCTCGAGCATCAGGCCCATCGAGGCGCTCACGTGCTTGAGGCGCGCGAGCTCCTCGTAGCTCATCACGCCCGGGTTGAGGTGCGGCAGCAATCCGGTCTGCTCGACCACGCGGACCGCCACCGCCCGCACGTAGTCGAGCGTCGAGTCGTAGCCTCGCTCGTTCAACCACGTCCGCGCCACGTCGTAGCGTTCCTCGGGGCGATCTCCGAGCGTGAACAGCGCTTCCTTGCACCCTGCGGCCGCGCCGGCTCGGGCGATCGCGACCACCTCGTCGGGTGCGAGGAACGGTGAACCGAGCCTCGCGGGCGGCTTCGCGAACGTGCAGTAGTTGCAGTGGTCGCGGCAGAGCATCGTCAGGGGCACGAACACCTTCCGCGAGTAGGTCACGACGTCGCCGTGGCCGAGGTCGCGCGATCGCGAGGCGATCGACAGGAGTCGTTCGAGCGGCTCGCCACGCGCCCGCAGCAACGCGGTGGCCTCCTCGAGGCTGAGCGTCGCGCCGCGCTCGGCTCGCGCGAGGGCCCTGCGCAGCTCGTGGTCGGCTGTGCGGCCGGCCGGGGGGCCGGGTCCATTGGGCATGTCGGCGAGCCTACTACGCTGTTCCACGATGAAGATCGTGGCGCTCGCGGGTGGGATCGGCGCGGGGAAGTTCCTCCGCGGCATGTCGCGCCTCGTCCCCGGGCCGGACCTGACCGTGATCCTCAACGTCGCCGACGACATCGTCGTGCACGGTCTGCACGTGAGCCCCGATCCCGACTCGGTCATCTACTGGCTCGGCGACGCCTTCGACCGCGAGCGTGGATGGGGGCGACGAGGCGAGACGTTCCGCACCACCGAAGAGCTGCGGAGGTTCGGCGCACCCGACGCATGGTTCAACCTCGGCGACCTCGACCTCGCCACCCACGTGCTGCGAACCTCGATGCTCCGCGAGGGCGCCACGATGTCGGAGGTCGTCGAGCGGGTCGCATCGAGGTTCGGTGTCATCGCCCGGCTGCTGCCCGTGACGGACGACAGCGTCGAGACGTACATCGACGCCGTCGATGCCGACACGGGCGAACGGCTCGACCTGCACTTCCAGGAGTACTGGGTACGGCGCCGAGCAGTCGACCAGGTCAAGGCCGTGCGATTCGTCGGGGTCGAGTCGGCCCGGCCCGCTCCAGGCGTGCTCGAGGCGATCGCGGCAGCGGACCTCGTCGTGTTCCCTCCGTCGAACCCCGTCGTGTCGATCGGCCCGATCCTCGCGGTGGCCGGGGTGCGCGCGGCGGTCGAGGCGCGCCGCCCGGTCGTCGTGGGCGTGAGCGGCATCGTCGACGGATCGCCCCTGGCCGGCATGGCCGACAAGCTGATGCCGGCACTGGGGCTGGAGGTCACCGCCGCCGGCGCGGCGGCCGCCTACGAGGGGCTGCTCGGCACGTGGGTGATCGACGATCGTGACCGGAAGCTCGCGGACCGGATCCGATCCGGCGGCGTCCGGGTCGTGGTCGCCGAGACCGTGATGCGCGACGACGATGCGGCCGAACGCCTCGCCGCCGTCGTGCTCGCGTCCGCGCGATGAGGGCCGCGCCGCCCCGCGTCGAGATCGTCCCGGTCGTCGGCATCCCCGAGATCCGGAGCGGTGACGACCTGGCGGCTGCCCTCGAGCCGGGGCTGCGTGCGGCCGGCGTCGACGAGGGCGACGTGGTGGTCGTGACGTCGAAGGTCGTCTCGAAGGCGGAAGGGCGGCTCGTGCCGGGCCGCGATCGCGACGAGACGGTCGCCGCTCAGACGGAACGCGTCGTGGCCAGACGCGGCGACCTCGTGATCGCCCAGACGGCGCACGGGTTCGTCTGCGCGAACGCGGGGGTCGACGCGTCGAACGTCGACGCCGGCTCGCTCGCCCTGCTCCCCGAGGACCCCGACGGCAGCGCCCGTGCACTTCGAGGGCAGCTCTCGTCCCGGCTCGGCGTGCGCGAGCTCGCGGTCGTGATCACCGACACGTTCGGGCGCGCGTGGCGCACCGGGGTCGTCAACGTCGCGATCGGCACCGCCGGCCTGCCGTCGCTCGTCGATCTTCGAGGGCGACCCGACGACCGCGGCCGCGAGCTCGAGGCCACCGAGATCGCGCTCGCCGACGAGGTGGCGGCCTCGAGCGGGCTCGCGATCGCGAAGGACGCGAGAACGCCGGCCGCGATCGTCCGGGGGGTCGACCGGCTGGGCGGCGAGCCCCTGCCGGCGAGCGCACTCATCCGGCCCGCCGAGGAGGATCTGTTCCGCACGTCACCGTTGCAGGCGTTGCACGAGCGCCGAACCATCCGCTCCTTCGGGCCCGGCAGGGTGCCCCGCGAGGCGATCGAGGAGGCGATCCGGGCGGCCTGCACCGCTCCGGCGCCCCACCACTCGAGGCCCTGGCGGTTCAGCGTGTTGACCTCGGAGGCCGCGCGGCGCGGATACCTGGCTGCGATGGCCGCGGCGTGGCGGGCCGACCTGCGCGCCGACGGCGAGAGCGAGGCGACGATCGAGCGTCGGATCGGACACAGCGACGCCGTGCTGGGAGCGGCGCCGGTGCTGATCGTGCCGTGGCTGTCGCTGTCCGCCTCCCACACCTACGCCGACGACGAACGCTCCGGCGCCGAACGGGACATGTTCCTGCTCTCGGGAGGCGCGGCGATCCAGAACCTGCTCCTGGCGCTGTCGGCTCAGAACCTCGCGAGCTGTTGGATCAGCTCGTCGATCTTCTGTCGCGAGGAATCGCGCGAGGCGCTCGGCATGGGTCCAGAGTGGCTCGCCCTCGGCACCGTGGCGTGCGGTCCGGTCCCGCGGGGCTCTCGCGTCCCATCGCGGCCGCAGATCGATGTCGATCTCGGCGCCGACCTGCGGTG
>DASTBT010000089.1:0-15340 GCA_035711865.1 Actinomycetota bacterium | reverse complement strand
ACGGTGCATCTCGCGCGCATCCTGAAGGCCACGCCCATCCCGCCCGAGGGCAACACGTTCGACGAGGAGACCGGCCACAGCCCGATGCACGTGGGGTAGGGGCTCGCACGAGGAAGACGGGGCGGCACGTTGCCGCCACATCTGTTTACCCCGGTACCGGTGTCTCCGGCTTGCAGGCGGCACCGGCCGCTGAGGATCACGGCCGGGCTTCCTCCTGTGAGCTACGAGGGTCCGCCCGCCAGCTCTCCGCGGATCGCTCCAGCCGGGTAGCGCCGGTTGTGCACGTTGACGTAGTACCTCTCAGGATGGTCGATGATCCGCTGGACGAGATCCACGTCGACGCCCCGTACGCAACCGAGCACCTGCTTGATCGTCCCGGGGAGCGGGCGCCGGGAGGCGAACAACGTCACCTTGATCGGCCCTGCAACGCCTGCCTCACCGCGATGGATGTGCGCCGCCATGGGGCGGGCGACCCTGCGCCACGCCAGGTCGAAGCAGACGCGTCCCGCGGCGGTGTCCAACGTGAACGTCGCCTCTCCTTCGCCGTTGGGGTCGCCGGGCCCCGGCACTTCCTGAGCCCCGAACATCACCACGGGGCCGATCGAGGTCGACCCACCGGCGAACGCCAGGCCCAGCGGTATCAGGGCGGTCAGCATCGCGACGAGCGCGATGGCCGAGACGATCCGCGTCCGTACGGACATCGGCACCAACTCCTCTCCTTCTCGCCCCGCGCGATCCCAGCAGGGCTGGTGAGCGGGCAGTTCGACACCGTAGTCCTTCGTGGAGCCCTGCGCGAATCGGCTCACGGGTGGGGGATCGGAATGCCGTCGGGGTCGCCGTCGGCGTAGGCCGTCGGGCCATAGGCGGAGAGATGGGTGCCGGCGAGCGACTCGAGGAACGTCGTGCCGAAGACCGCGGCGAACTCCTTCTGGTCGAGCAACTCCTGCTCCACGACGCTCCGCGGGACGTACGGGCCCACGTTCTGCCGGTAGCGAAGGTCGGCGAGCGACGCTGCCACGTCCTCGATCGTCGCGCCGCCGTTGTCGCGCAATCGTGCGACGTTGAGGAACACCTCCGACGGCACGACCCCCTCGACGACGCCCGTCATGCTCGAGAACCGAGATTCGATGAATCGCTCGAGCTGGATCGGGTCGAGCCGAACCCCGCCCACCGAGTCGGGAAGCGGGCACTGCCCGTGGTCGGCGGTCACGATCAGGGCGTACTCGCCGGGGAAGCGCTCGTCGAGCATGCGCTTCAGGCGGCCGAGCTGGTCGTCGACGGCTCGCAGCTGCAGTCCCGTCCAATCCGATCCCATGCCGTAGACGTGGCCCGTGTAGTCGGGCGACTTGTAGGTCGTGTAGAGCAGGCCGGCCGACCCCTCGCCGATCGGCTCGGAGTCGAAGGCGGCCTCGATCACGTCGCCCTGGTACGCGACGATCGGGGGCCGACAGCACGGGGACTGTCGTCCGACGGGCTCGAACTCAGCGTCCCACCCCGGATCGTCGAACTCGTCGAGGTACCGCTGATAGACCTCGGGCGACGGCATCGTGTCCGGCAGTCGGTACAGCGCGGGGTTGTGCGGCTGCCACGTGGCGGAACCGTCCTCGTCCCAGAACACGCCGACCGGAAGGTCGCCGGGCGGTCTGTCGCGACCGCCGTAGCCCATCATGCCGAGATGCCAGACCTGGTAGCCGATCTGGCCGACCCACGCGCCCGTCTCCTCGTGCCAGAGGTCGGACAAGGTCGGGACGAAGATGTCGGCGGGATCGGCGGCGCCGGGGTCGCGATACGCCTTGCGAACGACGCCGTCGAGGTCCCGGAGGTTGTGTCCGGTGACACCGTGCACGTTCGGGAACGCGCCGGTGCCGATCGTCGCGTGCGCGCATGCCGTCACCGCGGGGAACGACCCGGTGATCGCGTTGCGGAAGTTCGCGCTCTCGCCCATCAGCGCCTTGAGGTTGGGCCAGTCGTTCGGGAAGGCGTCGAGCACGTTCCAACCTCCGCCGTCGATCACGAACGTCACCACGACCCGGGGGGGTGTGCCGGAGGTCGTCGTCAGAGGGAGCGGCGAGCCGTCTCGATCGTCGGGCCACGCGTCGAAGCCGATGAGCTCGGCGGTCGTGGGCGCCAGATCGGCGAGCGTCACCCGTACCTCGGAGTCGCTCGGCGCCACGCGTCCCGGACCGTGCACCACGAGCGGGATCCTCTGGAGGTACATCCAGACGCTGGCGTGGCTCGTGCGTGGATCCTGCGGCACGAGCGAGAGCGACTCCTGCGAGTAGTTCGCGCTGTTGAACGGCGCGAGCAGGAGCTGCAGGTCGCCGGACCGGCGAGGGATGAACGTGCGGCGCACGAGCTCCATGTACTCGGAGCCGAGGCCTGTCGCCATCGCCTCCTGCACCGGGCGGGCATCGGGGCGACCGATCTTCCTGGCGGCCCAACCGATCGAGGGGCCTGCGACGGCCCAGGCGAGCCCCCCGAGCCCGGCGGCGACGAGCAGGTTCCGGCGGGTCGGATCCGACGCGCCGCCCGGCGAGCGTCCCGGGCCCCACACGGCGATGCCGAGCCCCAGGGCGAGCGTCACGAGCCCGACGGCGACGCCCAGCAACCACGACCCGGCGATGCCGACGGCGAGACCGACGAGCCCGGCGACGACGGCGAACGCGGCCAGGGCACGGATGTCAGGGCGTCGATCCATGGATGACTCCATGTTCCCAGAGGCCGGGCCGCCGGGGCGGAAGGTGGGTGTGGCGTTCCCGTTGCGAGGAATTCAGGGATCAGGTGCGCTTGCGCTCCAGATCGAGGAAGGGGAGCGGCACGACGCTCGCGGCGACCTTGCCGCGCTCGCCCTCGACGCTCCACTCGACGCTGAGGCGCGTACCCGGCTTCGAGTGCTTCGTGTCGACCGAGCCGAAGCCGACCATCTTCTTGATCGTGGTGCCCCACGTGATCGACGTGGCGCGGCCGACCTGCTTCCCCTCCTTGTAGACCGGGACCGGAGCACGGTGAACGAACGGGCTGATTGCGGGAGCCTGACCGTGCTTGGCGAACATGCCTTCGATTCCGGCCCAGTCGAGCTCGAGGCCGACGAGGCGGCGTTCCGGGCCGCCGGCAGCATGCTCCGCGCGGAGCGCTCTGCCTCCCGTGAACTCGGCGCCCTTGTCGAGGTCCACGAGCGATTCGAAGCCGAGCTCGAACGGCGAGTACTGCTGTTCGGGCGCGACCGCGTGGCGCGCGCTCGTGTACTCGGCCTCGATCAGGATCAGGCCCGCCTCCACCCTCGCGACATCCATCGCGTCGATGCCGACGGGGAAGATGCCGTAGCGCTCGCCGACCTCGAACAGCTCGTCCCAGACCGGCAGGGCCTCGTCGGCGGCCATCCAGAGCTCGTAGCCACGGTCGCCGGTGTAGCCGGTGCGCGTGACGTCGACCGCGACCCCGCCGATCTCGGTCGCGCGCCGGCCGAAGTACGTCAGATCGGTCCAGTCCCGGCGCGTCGCCTCCTGCAGCACCTCTCGGCTCAGCCGGCCCTGCAGGGCGAGTGCGGCGGTCCGGTCGCTGACGTCGTCGATCTCGACGTCGAGCCCGGTCGCGTTCAGCACGAACCAGCGGTAGCTCGGGTCGGCGGCGGTGATTCGGTAGGTCGAGTCGTCGAGTCGGGCGATCGTGCCGTCGTCGAGGACCTTGCCGTCCTCGTCGCACCAGGGCGAGTAGAAGACGCGGTCGACGCGGAGCTTCGTCATGTCGCGCGTCATCACGCGGTCGAGCAGGCGCTGCGCGTCGGGCCCGGAGACCACGTACTTGTAGAGCGGGCTGACGTCGATCACCGCGGCCGCCTCGCGGATCGCGCTGTATTCGATGTCGTGGAAGTCGGCGTAGACGGGGACCGAGAAGTAGCCCGACCATTCGCCCCACGCCATCTTCGTGTTGAGCGCCTCCTGGCGCGGGAAGAACGCGGTGGGCACGCTCACTGGGTGGACCTCCTCGGTGTGCGACGCAGACTAGACCTCGCCGCGTGGAAGGTTATCGCTCGTGTCTTCACCCGTCCTCGACCCCGGGTCAAACCGGCGTGGGTCACCGGTGTCGCCTCGGTTCGCCGCGTGACTTCAGGTCAAGGGGCCGTTGGCTGGGCATGAGGCCCGCGACTAGCATGCCGGGCGCGGCTGCACGGCGGCTGACTGCACGTCACCTTCAGCGACGGAGGATCGTCGATGGCCAAGAAGTACGACGCGGTCGTGATCGGTGGCGGGCACAACGGGCTCGTGAACGCCGCCTACCTCGGGCGGGCCGGGCTGAAGGTGCTCGTGCTCGAGCGCCGGCATCTGCTCGGCGGCGCCACGCTGAGCGAGGAGATCGTGCCGGGCTTCACGTTCTCGGTCTTCAGCTACGTCGTCTCGCTGCTCCGTCCTGAGATCATCCGCGAGCTCGAGCTCGCGAAGCACGGGCTCGAGATCCTGCCGCTCGACGGCACGATCACGCCGCTCGACGACGACTCCCTCTGGCGCGTGAACGACCACGGCAAGAACGTGCGCGAGCTGCGCCGCTGGAGCCTGAACGACGCCGAGGTCTACGAGGATTACGGCCGGCTGATGGCCGAGATGGGCCGGTTCATCAAGCCGATCCTGTCGATCGCCCCGCCCGACCCGGGCAAGATCTCCCCGGGGCACTGGCTGCCGCTCGGCCCGCTCGCGAAGGCATTCCGCGACCTGCCGAAGAAGATGCAGTCGACGTTCATCCAGCTCATGACGATGAGCGCGGCCGACTTCCTCGACCAGTGGTTCGAGACCGAGCCGCTGAAGGCCACGATGAGCGCCTCGGGCATCATCGGCACGTTCCAGGGACCGCGGTCGCCCGGCACGGCCTACGTGCTGCTGCACCACTACATGGGCGAGATCGACGGTGCGTTCCGGGCGTGGGGCGTGCCTCGAGGCGGCACCGGGTCGATCGCCACGGCGATCGCCAACAGCGCGCTCTCGCTCGGCGTCGAGATCCGCACCGAGGCCGGGGTCGACCACATCAAGACCGCCGGCGGACGCGCGACCGGCGTCGTGCTCTCGAGCGGTGAGGAGATCGAGGCCGACGTCGTCATGAGCTCGCTGGACTCGCGCCAGACGTTCATCAACATGCTCGACGATCGCGAGCTCGACCCGGCGTTCCGCGACGAGGTGATGCGCTACAAGTACCGCGGCTCCAGCGGGAAGGTGAACCTCGCGCTCAACGGCCTGCCCGAGCTCGCGTGCAAGCCGGGCGCCGGGCCGTGGCTCCGCGGCGCGATCTCGTTCTCGCCCTCGCTCGACTACATGGAGCGCGCCTACGACGACGCGAAGTACGGACGGCCGTCGGAGCGCCCGTACATCGACTGCATCATCCCGACGCTCGTCGACCCGACGATGGCTCCTCCAGGCAAGCACGTGATGAGCTGCTTCGTCCAGTACGCCCCCTACCACCTGGAAGGCGGCGCGGTCTGGGACGACGAGCAGCGCGAGGCGTTCGGTCAGAACGTGATCGACACGCTCGAGGAACGCTTCCCGAACATCCGGTCGCTGATCGAGGGCTACCAGTTCGTGACGCCGAAGGACATCGAGGACATCACGGGTCTGTCCGAGGGGAACATCTTCGCCGGCGAGCTCTCCCTCGAGCAGCTCTTCTTCAACCGTCCGGTGCCGGGGTGGGCACGGTACGAGACGCCCGTCTCGAACCTCTGGATGTGCGGCTCGGCGACCCACCCGGGCGGAGGCATCATGGGCGCCCCCGGCATGATCGCGGCGCGGGAGTACCTGAAGCAGCGCAAGCGCGGGCGGAGGGCCGCCTAGTGTCCCGGCGCAGCGACGTCGTCGTGATCGGTGCAGGCCACAACGGCTTGATCGCCGCCGCCTACCTCGCCGAGGCCGGCCGGAAGGTCACGCTGCTCGAGGCGGCCGATCGGGTCGGAGGCATCCTCCGCACGACCTCGCCAGCAGACGGGGTGACCGCGCCCGGCATCGCGCACACGGTCGGACGTCTGCGCGCATCGGTGGTCCGGGACCTGCAGCTCGGGCGGCACGGTTTCGAGGCCATCGCGCCGGCCGTGCGTATGTTCGCGCCCCAGCCCGACGGCTCGGCGGTGACGTTCTGGGGGGATGCGGCCCGCACGGCGACCGAGCTGCGCGACCGGAACGCTCACGACGCCGAGGCGTTCGCGCGGTTCGACGCGAAGATGCGGGCGATCGCGAGCTTCCTCGCCTACGTGAACGTCGCGACGCCCCCCGACGCGAAGTCTCCTTCCCTCGCCGACGCGATCATGGGCCTGAAGCTGGGGAAGGCGTTCCGGGATCTGGGAGCCCGGACCGGGCGCGAGGCCGTCCGGGCGCTGCCGATGGCGGTGGCCGACCTGGTGCAGGAGGTCTTCGACGACGAGGCGGTGCGGGGGCCGCTCGCGACGCGCGGCGTGCTGTTCACGTCGATGGGCCCGTGGGCGACCGGCACCGCGGCCGTCTTCCTCAACGACTCCGCCGGCACCGACGGGGGAGCGGCGGGCACGGCCGTGTACGCCCGCGGCGGCACCGGGGCGCTCGCGAGTGCGCTGGAGTCGGCGGCGAGGTCCCGTGGGGTCGAGATCCGCACGAGTGCCGAGGTCGTCGCGATCCGCTCGACGGACGGCTGCGTCCGCGGCGTGACCCTCGCCGACGGCTCCGAGCTCGACGCGAAGCTCGTCGTCTCGGCGGTGGACCCGAAGCGCACGCTGCGGCTCTGCGATCCGGTCGAGCTGAACCCCTACGAGGTCTGGCGGGCGGAGAACATCCGCCAGCCCGGGTCGACCGCCAAGGTCGACCTCGTGCTGTCGGGGCTGCCCGCGTTCCACGGTGGCGACGAGGAGCGGCTCGCAGGCCGGATCGTGATCGGCACGTCGATCGATCACGTCGAACGCGCGATGGACGCACACAAGTACGGGCACCTGGCCGAGGACCCGATGCTCGAGGCGACGATCCCTTCGATCCTCGACCCGTCCCTGGTCCCCGACGGCAAACACGTGATGTCGATCCTGTTCCAGGCGGCGCCGCGCCACCTGCGTGAGGGCGACTGGGCCTCCGAGCGCGACCGCGTCGCCGACGTCGCGGTGAAGTCGATGGAACGGTTCGCTCCCGGGCTCGGGGAGCTCGTCGAGGCGCGCGAGGTGATCACGCCCGAAGACATGGAGACCGACTACCGCCTCACCGGTGGGCACGTGTACCACGCTGAGCCCGGGCTGGATCAGTTCTTCGCGTGGCGTCCGCTGAACGGCGAGGCACGATACCGGCTGCAGCTCGAGGGCCTGTACCTGGCCGGTTCGGGCGCGCACCCCGGCGGCGGCGTCACCGGCGGACCCGGTGCGAACGCGGCGAGGCAGATCCTAGCCGACACCTGAATCGAACCGAACCGCGGGTCACCCCCATCGCGGCCCTTCGGTCAGCGATCGCGCAATGTCAGTGTCGCATGATGGCGGCGACCGCCTCCCCCGGGAGACTGGACGCTGGCAACACGTGCACCCGGGCGTTCGTGCGCAACGCCTCCACGACGGCTGCGTCGACGAGATCCTCGTCCCCGGGAAGGGGCTCGTCGTGGATCCCCAGCGGCTCGACCGAGGCGCGGCCCCAGCGCTCGATATCCTGCGCCGCGAAGAGCACGTCGATTCGCCCCTGCGTGGCCGCGGGGAGGATCTCCGCCAGGTCGCTCGAGGTGCGTCCGGTGCCGTCGAGCTCAGCGAACCGGGCCAGGTCCGCGTTGATGTCGTCTTGCATCCGTGGTTCCACGATGTCCCAGGCTCGCTCGTGCAGCTCCTCGGCACGCAGCTCGTCGGGGTTGCCCTCGATCGTCTGCCGCTCGATCGTGACGAGCGAGCTCAGGGCGCGGTACCGGGCCGTGACGTAGCCGACCCCGGCGAGCACCACGTGGGCATGGTCTCCACGCAGGATCTCGACGATGCCGCGGTCGACCTGACCGAGGAATCGGTCGAGGCGTTCCTTGTCGACCTCGCCGCCAGCACCGTGTCCATGGAAGATCGCCGGGCTGGCGGGGCTGCGTCCCGCGACATGCAACAGGAGCTCCCGCTCCATGTCGTCGTATCGCAGGGCTTCGGCGAGACTCGTGGGCACCTGCTGAAGCTCCAGTTCGTCCACCGAGTGTCGGGAGCCTTCGAGGAGACGGACCCGGTTCTGGCTCATCGCGAGCACGAAGAAGTGTCCATCGGCCGCGAAGTAGGGGAGCAGGGGCTTCACGTGGTAGCGATCGCCCACGATCGCGTGCTCGTCGAACCGGAGCGGAAGGCGGAAGGCTCGGAAGTCCCCTGGGCCGACGAAGACCGCGAGCCCATCGACCTGATGGCGCCAGAAGATCGGGTCCTGGAGCAGTGCGGCTGCGCGCTCGAGGTAAGCGGTCACCTCGGGTGCGCGCCACCCCATGGCGCCGAGCGTCGTCGCGGCGTCGCGGAGCAGGTTCTTCAGCCTGATCGCGTCCTGCGTGGTGTCGGCGCCCGATCGATTCGTCGGCAGGTAGATCGATGTCCGGGGTCCCGTCTCGGGCGACACCGCAACGAGGCGCTGCAGATCATTCCGATCGATGTGGTCCATGTCGGCTCCTCAGTCCTGCCGCTCGATCGCGAGCACCTCGTATCGCTGTTCCCCCTCGGGCGCGGACACCTTCACGATCTGCCCCACCGAGCTGTCCAGCAGGGCCGCGCCGAGCGGTGCGCGCGCGGAGACCCAGGTGTCGTCCATGCGCGCCTCGAGTTCTCCGACGATTGTGAAGCGTTCCTTCGTCGCCTGGCCCTCGCGGCGCACGGTGACCGCATCACCCAACTCGACGATCGTGGGGTCGTGCGGCTCCCCCTCGAGCGGCTCGGCGGTCTCGAGAGCGTGCCGCACCCTCGCGGCTTCGTCCCGCGCATCGAGTAGCGCCGTTTCGGCCAGTGGATCGCGACTGCTGGCGAACTCGTTTTCGAGTCTCGGGATCCGCTCTTCGAGCAGCTGCGCGAGCCGTTCTTCGAGCGATCGACGGGCTGAGGTCGACAGCATCAGCCGGTCGTTGGTCATCGAGATCACCGTCCTTCCTCGGCATCCATCCATCCTCCCATCTCTCCTCCGTACGTCCTGACCCTGGCGTCTTCATGGACGTCCGCCCCCCCCATCACTAGGGTCGGGCGAACGATGATCACGCTCGAGCACGTCGAGAAGCGCTACCCGGGAACGGCCGCGCCGGCGGTCGGTGACCTCTCGCTCGAGGTCGACGAAGGTGAAACGGTCGCGCTCGTCGGGCCGTCGGGTTGCGGGAAGACGACGACACTCAAGATGATCAACCGGCTGATCGAGCCGACCGGTGGGCGCATCGTGCTCGACGGCACGAACGTGCTCGACCAGGACCCGGTCCAGCTGCGACGCGGCATCGGGTACGTGATCCAGCACACGGGGCTGCTGCCGCACCGCACGATCCGGCAGAACATCGCGACCGTTCCGCATCTGGTGGGCTGGGACGACGCGCGCATCGCCGCACGCGTGGACGAGCTGCTCGAGATCTTCCAACTGGAGCCGGAGCTGCTCGATCGGTACCCGGCGGAGCTCTCCGGTGGCCAGCGGCAGCGTGTCGGCGTGGCGCGCGCCCTGGCCGTGGATCCGCCCGTCATGCTCATGGACGAGCCCTTCGCAGCGGTGGATCCGATCGTCCGGAACCGGTTGCAGGACCAGTTCCTCGAGATCCAGGAGCGCCTGGGCAAGACGATCGTGTTCGTGACCCACGACGTCGACGAGGCGATCAAGCTCTCCGATCGCATGGCGATCCTCAACATCGGGGGCGTGCTCGAACAGTTCGCGCCGCCCGAGACCGTGCTGCGCGACCCGGCCAACGACTTCGTCCGGGAGTTCGTCGGCGCCGAGCGTGGCCTCAAGCGGTTGGCGTTGCTCGAGGTCGGCGACATCGAGGTGGAAGACGGCCCCGTCGTCGATCCGAGCGCCACGGCCGAGGAAGCTCGCACGGCGATCGAGGCCGGCGGCTTCGGATGGGTGAGCGTCGTCGAAGGCGGTGAGCTCCTCGGCTGGGTCGACCACGACGCGCTCGAAGGGTGCGCGACGGCGGGCGAGGCCACCTCGCGACCGTTCAGCGCCTACGTGACCGCGCGCGATTCGCTGCGCCAGGCCCTCGACTCCATCGTGACATCGCGCACGGCGGTCGCGGTCGTCGTCACCGAGGGCCAGCACTACCGCGGCATCCTCACGCTCGAGCGCATCTCGAAGGAGATCGTGGCGTGATCGTCCACGACGTGCTCACGCGTGCGTTGGCCCAGGGAGACACCGAACCGCTGATCCGCTGGATCTGGATCACCGATCACGTCGACGAGATCGTGAGCCGCGGTCTGCAGCATGTCTACCTCACGGTGGTCTCGGTTGCGATCGGCTTCCTGATCGCGTTCCCGGCGGCCGTGCTCGCGTCGAGGCACCGGTGGGCGGTCTCGCCGATCACGTCGATCTCGGGGGTGCTGTACACGATCCCGGCGTTCGCGTTCATCTTCCTGCTGCTGCCGGTCACCGGCCTCTCGCTCACCACGGTGGCGATCCCGCTGATCGCCTACACCCTGCTGATCCTGTTCCGCAACACGCTCGCGGGGCTCGATTCCGTGGACCCCGAGGTGAAGGAAGCCGCGCTCGGCATGGGGCTGTCTCGACGACAGCTCCTGTGGCGTGTGGAGGTGCCGCTCGCGACGCCCGTGATCATCGCGGGCCTGCGCATCGCGACGGTGAGCTCGATCGCGCTCATCACGATCGCGGCGTTGATCGGGCGGGGCGGGTTCGGCCAGTTCATCCTCGAGGGGCTCGACACGTTCTTCTGGACGCCGCTGGTCGTGGGGGTTGTGCTCTCGGTCGCGCTCGCGTTCCTCGCCGACATCCTGCTGCTCGGGCTGCAGCGGGTGATGACGCCGTGGGCGGAGGCGGCGGGCGTTCGGGCGGTGGCCACGTGAACGGGCTGATCGAGGGGCTGCAGTGGCTCGTCGATCCCGCGAACTGGTCGGGCGTCGACGGCGTGCCAGCGAGGGTCTGGGAACACGTGCAGCTCTCGCTGATCTCGCTCGCGATCGCGACCCTGATCGCGGTGCCCCTGGGCCTGTGGATCGGGCACACCCGGCGAGGACAGTTCTGGACCGTGCAACTGGCGAACCTGGGACGCTCGATCCCGTCGCTCGCGGTCCTCTCGATCGCCTTCCTGCTCGTGGTGAAACTGGCGCCCGCGAACCATCAGGAGCTCGCGTTCGGGTTCCTGCCGACGATCGTGGCCCTGACGCTGCTCGGCATCCCCGTGATCCTGATCAACACGTACGTCGGGGTGCAGCAGGTCGACCCCGACACGGTCGAGGCGGCCAGGGGTATGGGCATGAACGGCCGCCAGGTGCTCTGGCGACTCGAGGTGCCGCTCGCGATGCCGCTGATCATGACCGGACTGCGGCTGGCCGCCGTCCAGATCGTGGCGACCGCCGGGTTGGCCGCATTGATCGCCGGAGGGGGGCTCGGCCGGTACGTCGTCGACGGATTCGCGCTGCGAGAGAACGACCGGATCGTCGCGGGCGCGATCCTGATCGCGGTGCTCTCACTCCTCACCGACGCCGTGTTCTCCCTGCTCGCGAAGGCGACGGCTCCCCGCCTGACCTCCTCGGGGCGGGCTCGGGCCCCCGCGGACGTCGATGTCGTTCGCGGGGAAGTCACACCCCCCACGTGACGTTGTGGTTCGTTGCCAGCATCCATCGTCTCGCCCGGCGTTGGGTGGCTGGAAAGAACGCACCGTTGATACGGTGCTCGGGTCCGAACCGGGGAGATGGACGCCCCACGACCTTCAGTCAGGAGGGGTACCCATGCGGAAGCACCGCATGTTCGTCCTCGGGGCGGGCCTCCTCGCGCTGTCGCTGGTCGCGGCAGCGTGCGGGGACTCGGGTGGGGACGACGCGGGCGATGGCGCCACCGACACGGCGAGCGCCGAGCCCAAAGGCGAGATCGTCGTCGGCGTGTCCGGCGCGTTCGCCGAGAACCAGGTGGTCGCCGAGATGTACGCCCAGGTGCTCGAGGCCGACGGCTACACCGTGAGGCGGGAGCTCGATATCGCCGACCGAGCGGTCGGGAACGAAGCGCTCGCCGCGGGCGAAATCGACCTGAAGCCCGAGTACACCGGCTTCGACCTGCCGCTCTACGATAAGCAGTCGCCGACGAACGGCGATCCCCAAGCCGTCGCCGATGCACTGACCGCCGCGCTCGAGCCCGAGGGTCTGGTGACCTATGCGATCTCCCCGGCGAACAGCACGAACGTGTTCGTCGTGACCCCCGAAACCGCCGATGCGAACTCGCTCACCGATATGAGCAGCCTCGCGCCGGTTGCGGGTGACCTCACGCTCGGCGGTCCGGCGGACTGTCCGAAGGCCGACTTCTGCGTCCCCGGGCTGAAGGAGACATACGGCGTCGAGTTCGCGGAGTTCCGTCCACTCGACTTCGGGGGCCCGAAGACGGTCGCGGCGGTCGACAGCGGCGCCGTCGACGTGGGTGTCTTGTTCTCACTCGACCCCACGATCCAGGACAAGGGATACGTGGTGCTCACCGACAACGAGAACCTGCAGGCCAACGGGAACTTCATCCCGGTCGTGCGTGAAGAGGTCGCGAGCGACGAGCTCGGGGCGCTGCTCGACAGCGTCACGACCACGCTCACCGACGAGAACATGCGCGACATGGTCGGCCAGATCCTCAACGACAAGCGTGATGTCGCCGACGTGGCGTCGGAGTACCTGACCGGCGCCGGCATCCTCTAAGGGGGACGCTCACTCGCGGGGAAGGGCCGGGCTGCGTCCAGCCCTTCTCTCGTGCTTCAGCCGCAGGGACCCACGACTGCCTCGACGCCTCGGTGATCGGAACCGGTGACCGGGACCGTCGTCGGGTCCGCTGCGCACCACGTCGGGTCGATGAAGATGTGGTCGATGCGAAGCAGCAACGTCGGCCACCACCCGCGCACGTAGGTGGTGCGGCCGAACGTGCCCGCCTCCATCGCATCGGTCAGCTCGGCCTCGATCAAGCGGTAGCTCACCACGCGGTCGCTCATGTTCATGTCGCCGGCGACCACAACCGGACGATGCTCCCGGGCGATCGCCTCGAGCAGCACCTCGGTGAACCGCCGCTGATCCGTGAAGGTCGTGTCACGCAACGGGTTCGGCGCGTGCACGACGTAGAGCACGAACGGCATGCCCGGCGCGTCGACGCCGACGCGCATCACGCGGGCCAGCGGCAGCCCGATGCCGGCGAGGGAACGCATCGGGAACGTCGACCACGCGGCGAGCTGCGCGCCGTGCACCGTCTCGGTGAGCCCGGCCGCGGTCGCCGCCACCGTCGCGCGCTCGTAGAACGCATCGTCGGGCATCTCCGCAGCGACCACGATATCGGCGTCGCGTGCCAGCATCGACGGGGCGACTTCATCGAGCGTTGGGTTGGCCTCCCACACGTTCGCCATGAGCAGTCTGATCCCCGGATCGGGCGGGGCGACGGCGCGCGGCAGGCGAGGGCCGATCACCGCGATCGAGCACACGACGAGGACCGACGTGCCGGCGACGACGGGCCATGCTCGGCCGACGATCACGGCGACGACCGCGCTCGACAGGATCGCCGTGGCGCCGATCAGCGGCAGTCCCACCGCGACGGCGTCGAGCGGGCCACCGGCGTCGCGCACCGCGAACCATGCCCATGGCACCACGACGGCGACCGCGATGGGCAGCAGGCGCCGCGTGCGGCGACCGCGGGAGGGCGATTCCACATCGCGGAGCCTAGTGCCCGCACGGCTCCGCAGGTATGACGAGGCCGTGGAGGTGCAGCGTTCATCGTGTGTGGGAAGCTTCGCGGGTGAGCGAGCCGCCCGACTTCCGGCTGGAGCACAGCGAGCTCCGCGGTGACGACGAGTTCACCGAGTACACGACCACCGATCTGCCCTACTACTCGGACTGGCGGGGGTCGTTCGAAAAGCTGCCGTGGGCAACCGACGACGACGCGTTGCGCGCGGCGGGCGCCGACGTCGCGATCGTGGGCGCTCCGCTCGACGAAGGCACGTCGTCGCGCCCGGGCGCCCGGTTCGGTCCCCGGGCGATCCGCATGGCGCCGACGACCTGGGGGAACGATTCCGCCTGGTCGATCCAGCTCGACGTCGAGCCATACGAGCACCTGAGGGTCGTCGACGCCGGCGATGCCCCGGTCGTGCCGACCCGGTCCGAACGGGGCTTGCGGGTGATCCACGAGAAGGTCTTCCGAGTGGCGAGCGCCGGACCGGTGCCGATCGTGCTCGGAGGCGACCACTCGATCACCTACCCGAGCGCCGCGGCGGTCGCCCGCCACGTCTGGCCCCGGAAGGTCGGCATCGTGCACTTCGACGCCCACGCCGACACCGGGTCCGATCAGTGGGGGAACCTCTACGGTCACGGCGAGCCGATGCGCCGCCTGATCGAGGAAGGCTGGGTCGCCGGGGCGAACTTCGTGCAGGTCGGGCTCCGAGGGTACTGGCCGGAGCGGGAAACCTGGGACTGGATGCGCGAGCAGGGCTTCCGCTGGCACACGATGGTCGAGATCGAGCAGCGGGGGAGCGAGGCGGTGATCGCCGACGCGATCGCCGAGGCGCTCGACGGGCCCGACTGCGTGTACCTCAGCGTCGACATCGACGTGGTCGATCCCGGGATGGCCCCGGGCACGGGCACGCCGGAGTCCGGGGGCATGCTCGCCAGGGAGCTGCTGCGGGCCGTGCGGCAGATCGTGGAGCGGGTGGATCTCGTCGGCATGGACGTCGTCGAGGTCTCCCCGCCGTACGACCAGGCGGAAGTGACCGCGATCCTCGCCCACCGCACGGTGATGGAGGCGATCAGCGCGCTCGCGGCGAGGCGGACGAGCTCCCGCTGAGTCGGGGGCGGCCGGTCGGCCGATCCTCGGTAGGCTGGTCGTCATGTGCCGAAGCATCAAGACCCTGCGCAGCGCCGAGGACCCGGCCACCGACGAGGAGATCCGCGCGGCCGCCCTGCAGTACGTGCGGAAGGTGAGCGGGTACCGCCAGCCGTCGCGGAAGAACGAGGAGGCGTTCCAGCGCGCCGTCGAGGCCGTCGCGGAAGCCTCGAAGGCCCTGCTCGACGACGTGAGCCCGGCCGGCACGGCCGCGTAGCGGCCGACCCCGCGCCGGGCCCGGCTACCATGGTCGCCATGCTGCCGCTCGATCCCGCGCCCGACGACATGCGCGAGATGGGTGAGGCCGCTCTCGACTACGTGATCGGGTTCATCGGCGGCCTCGACGATGCACCGGCCGAGGCAACCGAGGGGGCCGTCGAGCTCGCACGCGA
>DASTBT010000088.1:0-19407 GCA_035711865.1 Actinomycetota bacterium | reverse complement strand
GACCTCCCCGACGTGTTCGTCGAGATCGGCTCCTCGGCCGCGCAGCACCATCCGGGCCTCGTCGAGGTCGTGCACGCGGATGACGACCGTGCCGCCGCCGGGCGACTGCTCCGCGCTGCCGTGCAACGCGAATCGGATCGGACCCGCCTCGAACTCGGCCCATTCGTCGCCGTCACGACGCACGAGCGGCAGCCCGAGCACGTCGCCGTAGAACGCGACCGCTGCGTCCATGTCGCTCACCCAGTAGTAGACGTGGTCGATCTCACCGATCATCGCCGCGATGGTCGCACGGCCCCGGTACCCGCGTCACTGCGGGCCGCCGCGACGATCAGCCCCGTCCCAGGATGCGACCTTTCTGAGCCTCGAACTCCTCGTCGTTCAGCACACCGCGGGCGTGCAGGTCGGCGAGGCGCTCGAGCTCGGTCGCGACCGAGGGGGACGCCGGCGGCCCGTCCGGGCGCGACGGCGCATCGGCGGTGGGAGACGCCCCGCGGTGCGAATGCGAGCCTCGGTGTTGATTCAGCTCCCCCTGGTGGAAGATCGTCCGCTGCACGTCCTCGGGATGGCGGATGTCCTCGAACGTGTTTGTGCCGCTCGTGCTCGCCGACTGGATCAGCAGCGTGCCCGCCCCCACGAGGCGATCGAAGATGCCCTGCTCGAAGCGCACGTCGTTGACCTGTTCCAGCGGGATCTCCATCGAGCGCTTCGCGATGAAGCCTTCCCGGCTGATCACGCGATCGGTCGAGACCACGAAGATCGAGGTGAACCACGCGATGAACCTCGGCATCACGTATCCGAGCACCGTCGCGAGCCAGGCGGCCCAGACGATCCAGACAACGGCGCCGTCGACCTTCGTCGCGATCCACGCCGCCGCCGCGGTGGCGACGATCAACACGGCCGCCGGCGCGGCGAGCGCCACCGGATGGGGCCGCAGCTCGAGCACGACTTCCTCGCCGGGGATCAGCAGCTTCCGAGGGAACATGCGCGAACCGTATCCAAGCCCGCGGTCCCCCGCAATCAGCGCTCAGCGGAGGTGCTCGACCTCGTCGGAGGCCACGACCGCCTCGCCCTCGCCGGTCTCGATCACCAGCCGGCCCGACCGGTCGATCTCGACGGCCTCACCCTCGTGACGCGTGCCGTCGGTCCCGACAGCCGCCACGCGCCGACCGAGCGTGGCGGAGACCGCCGACCACCGCGCGACGACCGCCTCGGGGAGCTCGTCCCTCTCGAGCTCGTACACCTCATGGAAGCGCGCCAGGAAGGCTCCCGATAGCTCCGCAGGGTCGACCTCGCCGAGCGCCGCCGCCCCCTCGACCTCAGGCCGGACGAGGTTGATGCCGGAGCCCACGACGACCCAGCGAACGTCGTCGCCCCGGACGGTGGACTCCGCGAGCACGCCGCCGACCTTTCCGTCGGCGGTCATCAGATCGTTCGGCCACTTGCAACGGACCTCGAGGCCGGAGACCTCGGTTCCCGCCTCCGCCCATGCCGCCCCCGTCAGCAGCGTGAGCAGGCCGAGGGCATGGGAGGGAAGCGAGGGTCGCAGCACGAACGAGATCATCAGGGCGCCGCCCGGACGGTCCTGCCACGTTCGGCCGAGCCGGCCGCGGCCCTCCGTCTGGTGACCCGCGCCCACGAGGGTCCACTCGGGCGCTCCGGCCTCGGCGAGCTCGGCCGCGAGCGCGTTCGTCGACCCGGTAACCTCCCGCCAGTGCGCGGGCGCGGCGAGTCCGGCGAGGCCCAGGGCGCGTTCGAGTTGTTTGACTCCCATCGGGAGTCCGGAGAGTATCGCGAGCCAGTGGACCCGCCAGTGAGACGGCCGTGAAACCCAAGGTGCTGATCGCCAACCGGGGCGAGATCGCCGTGCGTATCATGCGCACGTGCCGCGAGATGGGCATCCCGAGCGTGGCCGTCTACTCCGATGCCGATCGCGACGCGCTGCACGTGGAGATGGCCGACCAGGCCTTCCGCATCGGCCCACCCCTGGCCTCGGCCTCGTACCTGTCGATCGAGGCGGTCCTCGACGCGGCGAGACGAGCCAAAGCCACGCTGATCCACCCGGGGTACGGGTTCCTCGCCGAACGCGCCGCGTTCGCCGAGGCGGTCGGCGAGGCCGGCCTCACGTTCGTCGGTCCCTCCCCCGGGGCGATCGAGACGATGGGCGACAAGGCGGCCGCCCGCCTCGTCGCCGACGCGAGCGGCATGCCGATGGTGCCCGGCACGGCCGAACCGGTCGACACGAAGCAGGCGAGGAAGCAGGCCGAGCGCATCGGCTTCCCGTTGCTCGTGAAGGCCTCGTTCGGCGGCGGCGGCAAGGGCATGCACATCGTTCGCGACGCCGGCCACCTCGAGGAGGCCCTCAAGCGCGGCGGCCGCGAGGCGCAGTCCTACTTCGGTCGCCCCGAGGTCTTCCTCGAGCGCTACGTCGACCGGGCTCATCACGTCGAGGCGCAGATCATCGCCGATTCCCACGGCAACGTGGCGTTCCTGGGCGAGCGCGACTGCACGGTCCAGCGCCGGTACCAGAAGCTGATCGAGGAGACGCCCTCCACCGCGATCGACGACGCGATGCGCGAGCGGCTCGCCGACGCGGCGATCGCGCTGGTGCGAGAGACGGGCTACGTCAACGCCGGCACGATCGAATGCATCGTCGACGAGGACGGCGACTTCTTCTTCCTGGAGATGAACACTCGCCTGCAGGTCGAGCACACGGTGACCGAGATGGTGACCGGCCTGGACATCGTGGCGCTGCAGATCGGCGTCGCCATGGGCGAGTCGATCGCCGGGCTCGCGGTCGAACCTCGGGGCGCCGCGATCGAGTGCCGGATCAATGCCGAGGATCCGGGACGCAACTTCATGCCGGGGCCGGGTCGCATCTCGCGCTGCGTCGAACCCGCCGGCCCGTTCGTGCGCGTCGACGCCGGGTTCGGCCAGGGACGCGAGGTGCCGGGCGACTACGACTCGATGATCGCGAAGCTCGTCGTCTCGGGCGCCGACCGCGAGCAGGCGCGCCGACGCATGCTGCGCGCCCTCGACGAGTACACCGTCGAGGGCGTGCCGACGACGATCCCGGCGCACCGGTGGATCCTCGAGACCAAGGAGTTCCGCACGGGGCGTCACACCACCACGTGGGCCGAGCGGGCGCTCGCCGAGGCGCGCCTGCCCGCCCAGGGCGAGCTGGGGCCGTCGGGCCCGTCGGTCCGAGAGGGCCGGCCGGCCGACATCCTCGTGGAGGTCGACGGACGCCGGGTGGGCGTGCGCGTGTTCGACGAGCGCCGCGACGTGGCTCCCAAGCCGCCCGAGTCGCATGCCGCCGCACACCAGGAACACGTGCACGGCGAGGTGCGCGCCGAGATGCAGGGCACGATCGTGAAGGTGCTGGTCGAGAAGGGCCAGGACATCAGGGCGGGCGAGGTCATCTGCATCCTCGAGGCGATGAAGATGGAGAACCACATCGCCGCCACCCGCGACGGCGAGGTCACCGACCTGCCGATCCGCGCCGGCCAGGTCGTCGAGACCGGTCAGGTGCTCGCGGTGATCGACTAGAGCTCGGACGCCGAACCCTCCCAGCCCAGGAACCGCGACACCGCCTCGATGTAGACCTCGGGCTCCTCGACGAACGTCATGTGCCCGCTCGCCTCGAAGATCAGCAGCTGCGCGTCGACGATGCCGGCCGCGATCTCCTCGGCGGCCTCGGGCGGGCACGTGCGATCCTTCCTGCCGGCGAGCACGAGCGTCGGCGCCTCGACCAGGTCGAGCCGATCCTCGACCTCGATCGCTCCGGCCGTGCCCTCGGCGAAATGCCGCAGCACGTCGGGCGAGTAGATCGTGCCGCGTGTCCGTAGCCGGTACTCCTCGATGCGCGAGTCGCCCGGGAACGCGAAGTGGAACGGCCACTGGTCGCGCATCAGGTCCTCGAACTCTCGCGCGGTCGAGACCTCGGACTCGCGCGCCCACGACGCCGCGACCCGCTCGCGCAGATCCTGCGGCTCCAGCGCCCGCAGGTTCTCGTCGACCCGATCGAGGAACCGCGCCGACGGGACGCCGCCGCTCACGATCACCGCCGCCGCCTGACCCGGGTAGTCCACGGCCTGCTGCAGCGCGACGAACGCCCCGTAGGAGTGTCCGAGCACGGCCCAGCGGTCGAGCCGCAACGCCTGAGCGAGCATGACGACGTCCTGCGCGTGCCGCTCGAGCGTCCAGGTGCGCTCGGGCGGCCGTTCGGACCGCCCACACGCCCGCAGGTCGATGAACAGCAGCCGGACGCCTCGCTCGGTGAGCGGATCCAGGTAGTCGGCGAACTCGTGGTGGTCGAGGCCCGGCCCGCCGTGCACCACGACCAGCGGCACCCCGTCGTCGGGACCGCGCTCGACGACCCACAGCGACGTGTCGTCGATCGCAACGAGCCGGCCCGGGCAGCTCACGTCGTCGGGGCACCCCACGAGTCGCGACCCGTGAAGCGGAACCCGCCGTCACGCACCTTGTACCGCCGGTTGATCGTGATGATCATCGCCGTCAGCGGCTCGGTGATGCGCGCGTTCGCGAGCGGTCCGGCGTCGACCCACCGCATGCCCGGAACCGAGTCGATCAGCTCGCCCACCAGCCGCTTCGCGTCCTCGTCGTCGGCGCACAGCAGCGCGTCGGACTCGACCTCGGCATCGAGCGCCGCCAGCGCGTGCGCCCCGATCGTGTGGAAGCCGGCCACCACCGACACGCCGTCGGGCACGAGCGAGGCGGCGACCTCGCCCGCCGACCCGTGCCACGGCCGGATCGCCTGCCACGCCTTGCCTCCCACCGCGCTCATCAGAGGGCTCGTCGCGTCGAGCACGGCCTGGCCGGACTGCAGTGCCGGTGCGATCGACTCGTAGATCTCGATCATGCCGGCGAACGGCACCGTGACGACGACGACCTGGGCGCCGAGGACCGCCGCGGCGTTCTCGCCACCTTCGACCCGCACGTCGTCGCCGAGGACCTCGCGCGCTCGCGCAACCGCGTCGGCGGCCCGCTCGGCGGAGCGGGAGCCGATCGTCACACGATGCCCGGCGCCGAGCAGACGCAGCGCGAGCCCGAAGCCTTCCTTGCCGGTTCCTCCGACGATCGCGACATCCATGAGGGCTGGCAGCCTACGAAAGCGGCATGCACCGCGTCCGTGGATGATCATCGTGCCAGGCATGAGCACCGCGATCCCGATCCGGGGAACCACGTTGACTCGCCTCAGAGCCCAGTACGCTCGGCGGGCATACCTGACGCTCACCTCGTCGAGGTGCAGGGATCTCGAACCGAGCCGGAACACGGCGCCGGATGCGATCCGGGTTGGTTAGGGTCGGCGCCCAGTGGAGATCGCGGTCTGGGTGATCGAGCTCCTCGTCGGGCTGGCGTGCCTGGTGCTCGGCATGTCTGCCCTGCGCACCGTCCGCTACCGGCTGATCGGGATCGTCCTGCTGCTCGCCGGTGCGGCGGCGGCGGGCCACGCCCTCATCCAGCTGTCGAACTGATGACCCAGGATCGCCCCCGGAGCGGCCGACAACGAGTCTCGAACGGACTAGTAGGTGGGGCGATATTCCCCGAAGACGCCGCGGAGCGCGTCGCTGACCTCGCCGAGGGTCGCTCGCGCGCGGAGCGCTTCCTTCCTCGGAGGCAACAGGTTCCCCGTTCCCCGGGCGGTCTCGCCCACCTCGGCGAGCGCGGCGTCGACCGACCGTTGATCGCGCTCGGCTCGTAACGCCCGGACGCGCTCCACCTGCCTGCCCACCTCGGCCTCGGAGATCCGCTGCAGCTCGACGGGCTGTCCCTCGGCATCGACGAAGCGGTTCACGCCGACGACCACACGTTCCCCCGACTCGATGCCCTGCTGGATGTTGAACGCGGCCTCGTGGATCTCGTCCTGGTAGAAGCCGGCCTCGATCGCATGGACGGCACCGCCCATCGCGTCGATCTTCCCGATGTACTCGGTGGCGAGCCGCTCGAGCTCGTCGGTGAGCGATTCCACGTAGTAGGAGCCCGCGACCGGGTCGACGGTCTCGGTCACGCCGGTCTCGTAGCCGATCACCTGCTGGGTGCGGAGCGCGATCGTCGCGCTGTGTTCGGTCGGCAGCGCGAGCGCCTCGTCGAACGCGTTCGTGTGCAGCGACTGCGTGCCTCCGAGCACGGCGGCGAGGGCCTCCAGGGCCGTCCGCACGATGTTCACCTCGGGCTGTTGCGCGGTGAGCGTCGCGCCGCCGGTCTGGGTATGGAACCGGAGCATCCAGCTCCTCGGATCCTTCGCTCCGAACCGCTCCCGCATGATGCGCGCCCACATGCGCCGGGCCGCACGGAACTTCGCGATCTCCTCGAAGAAGTGCATGTGGCACGCGAAGAAGAACGACACACGGGGCGCGAAGTCGTCGACCGACAGGCCGGCGTCGAGCGCCGCCTGCACGTAGGCGATGCCGTCGGCGAGCGTGAACGCGATCTCCTGGGCCGCGGTCGAGCCGGCTTCCCGCATGTGGTACCCGCTGATCGAGATCGTGTTCCAGCGCGGCACGTGGTCGCCGCAGTACGCGAACAGGTCGGTGATCAGGCGCATCGACGGCTCGGGCGGGTAGATGTAGGTACCGCGGGCCGCGTACTCCTTGAGGACGTCGTTCTGCACGGTGCCGCTGACCGCGGTGCTCGCGACGCCTCGTTCCTCGGCGACCAGCTCGTACAGCAGCAGCAAGATCGGCGCGGTGGCGTTGATCGTCATCGACGTCGAGACCTCGTCGAGCGGGATGCCGTCGAGCAGGCGCGCCATGTCGTCGACCGAGTCGATCGCGACACCGGTCTTGCCGACCTCACCCTCGGCGCGAGGATGGTCGGAGTCGAGGCCCATCTGGGTCGGCAGGTCGAACGCCACACTCAGACCGGTCTGCCCCTGATCGAGCAGGTAGCGGAAGCGCGCATTCGTCTCGTCGGCCGTGGCCATGCCCGCGTACTGGCGCATCGTCCACAGGCGCGAGCGGTACATCGTCGGGTAGACGCCGCGCGTGAACGGGTACTCCCCGGGATCGCCGAGGTCGCGCGCCGGGTCGAAGCCGTCGGCGACGAGGTCGTCGGCCGTGTACACGGGTCGGAGCTCGATCTCGGAGTCGGTGCGTCGCACGTCGGCGCTCATCGTCGAGACCAGCGTAACCGAGGTCAGTCGTCGGCCAGCAGGATGCCGGCCTCGGCGAGCTCGCGCTTCGCGGCGTCGAGCGCGTCGGCGCTCGGGGCGCGCACGTGGTGCACGTGCACGCCGTCGGTGAGGGCCCACAGCGGTTTCGCGCCGTCACCGGCGATCGCGTCGATGTAGCTGTCGACGTCGGCGCGCGAGCGCACGAGCAGGCTCGCGGTGAGCTCGCCGTAGACCGGGTGGTCGACCACGACGTCGACCACCTCGATTCCGCGGTCGACGAGGATCTCGAACTCCCGCCGGTTCCCCTCGCGATCGTGCCGGCAGGAGATCGTCGAGATCGGGCGGCCGTCGCCGCCCTCGACGAGCACGTACCCTCGCGGGCTTCCCAGGATCGGAACGCCGCTCGCGCGCACGATCGCCACGTCGTTGACGATCACCTGCCTGCTGACGCCGAGCTCGGCCGCCAGGTCCGAGCCCGTGACGGGCGCGTCCGAGGAACGCAGCCGATCGACCAACCGGGAACGCCGCTCCTCACTCGGGGTCGGCGTGGACATGACAGGAGTCTATGTGCCCGATCCGCGCCCCGCGTCTTTCGGTACGGTGCAACCCATGGACATCGTCGACCCACGCATCGAGGCCTACACCGCATCGCTGCACGCCCGCCACGACGAGCCCGTGCTGCTCGAGATGGAGGCCGAGGCGAGCGAGCGAGGCTTCCCCATCGTCGGCAGGAACGTGGGAATGACCCTCTGGACGCTCGCGGCCGCGATCGGCGCCAAGCGGATCTTCGAGCTGGGGTCGGGCTACGGATACTCGGCGTACTGGTTCGGGAAGGCCACCGGCGCCGATGGCGAGATCCACCTCACCGACGGCGACGCCGCCAACGAGCGGAAGGCGGCCGACTACCTCGGGCGCGCCGGCGTCTGGGACCGCATGCGTTACCACGTCGGCGACGCGCTCACGTCGTTCGCGGCGGTCGAGGGCGAGTTCGACATCGTCTACGACGACATCGACAAGCACGGTTACCCTGACGCATGGCTCGCAGCACGGGATCGCGTGCGGGTCGGGGGGCTCTACATCTGCGACAACACGCTGTGGTACGGGCGCGTGCCGCCCGACGGCGAGCAGCCCGACGAGGTCACCGACGCGATCCGCGAGCACAACGCCGCGGTAGCCACCGACGGCGGGTACGTGACCACGATCCTGCCGATCCGCGACGGCGTGCTCGTGGCCTGCCGCACCTCGTGACGGCGAGCGTCCGTGACGTGCGCCGGAACGGAGTAGACTCCGCGCCGTCCGCTGGACGTCCCGGCCGGCTCGCTCGCCGGGGCGCGAGTTAGCCTGAAGGTGATCTGCCGTGGCGACGAGACTCAGCAAGAAGCAGAAGGACGACTTCGGTTCCCCGTACATGGGTCACGAGGGACAGTGGTCCTGGATCTTCCATCGCATCACTGGCGTCGCGGTCGTGCTCTACCTGTTCGCTCACATCGTCGACACGGCGCTGGTCGGATGGGGTCCCGAAGCCTACGACAGGGTCGTGAGCGCGTACAAGAACCCCGCGGTGCACCTGCTCGAGCTGGGGCTGGTGCTCGCGGTCCTGTTCCACGCGATCAACGGGATCAAGATCACGCTGATCGACTTCTTCCCGAGCCTCGCCGCCCACATCAAGGCGCTCGGCCGCACCTCACTCCTCGTGTTCGTCAGCTCGGCCCTGATCGTCGTCGCGATCATGGGACGCCAGATCCTCGACCAGCTGTGAACGGAGCGGCGTGATGTCGGCGACGGTCGAACGATCCACGCAGCCGGGCGGCGGAGCCCCCGCCCCGCCGCCTCGCGGATACACGGGATCGCGGGAACGCCCCGTCGGGGGCTTCGAGCTCTGGATGTGGCTGTTCATGCGCATCAGCGGCATCGTGCTGCTGCTCCTCGCGCTGGGCCACACGTTGATCATGCATCTGCCCGCCGGCGGCGTGGAGCGCGTGGACTACTCCTTCGTCGCCGAGCGGTGGGCCAGTCCGTTCTGGCGCACATGGGACTGGATGATGCTGGCCCTGGCGCTCGTGCACGGCATCAACGGCGTTCGGATCGTCACGCTCGACTACGTTCGCGCTCCGGCGGCCCGGTTCACGCTCAACATGGTCTTCTACGTGCTCGGGTTCACGCTCTTCATCCTCGGCACGGTCATCGTTGTCACGTTCCAGCCCCAGACATGAGCGCGTAGCGATGGCCACGACCCGGAGTGCGTAGCGATGGCCACGACCAGGAGCGCGTAGCGATGGCCACGACCAGGAGTGCGTAGCGATGGCCACGACCAGGAGCGCGTAGCGATGGCCACGACCCACACGTACGACGCCGTCGTGATCGGCGCCGGCGGCGCCGGCATGCGGGCCGCGATCGAGCTCAGCGACCAGGTCCGCACCGCGGTGATCTCGAAGCTCTACCCCACGCGCTCGCACACCGGGGCGGCCCAGGGAGGCGTGTGCGCCGCGCTCGGCAACACCGAGGAGGACCACCCCGAGTGGCACGCGTTCGACACCGTGAAGGGCGGCGACTACCTCGTCGACCAACCCGCGGCGATATTGATGACCGAGGAAGCGGTCGACGCCGTCTACGAGCTCGAGCGGTGGGGGCTGCCGTTCAACCGCACCCCCGACGGCCGGATCGACCAGCGCCGGTTCGGCGGGCACACCGCGGAGCACGGCGAGCGGCCCGTGCGCCGCGCCTGTTACGCGGCCGACCGCACGGGTCACATGATCCTGCAGACGCTCTACCAGCAGTGCGTCAAACGCGACGTGCGCTTCTTCAACGAGTTCTACTGCCTCGACCTGCTCCGCGACGCCGAGGGCGCAGCTTCAGGCGTCGTCGCCTACGAGCTCGCGACCGGTGAGCTCCATGTCTTCCGCGCGAAGTCGATCGTCTTCGCGACCGGCGGGTACGGGCGCATGTTCAGCGTGACCTCGAACGCGCACGCGCTCACCGGCGACGGCCCGGCCGTCGTGTGGCGACGGGGCGTGCCGCTCGAAGACATGGAGATGTACCAGTTCCACCCGACGGGACTCGCGAAGCTCGGCGTGCTGCTCTCCGAGGCCGCGCGCGGCGAGGGCGGCATCGTCTTGAACCGAGACGGCGAACGGTTCATGGAGCGCTACGCCCCCACGATCAAGGACCTCGCGCCGCGCGACATGGTGAGCCGGGCGATCTATCAGGAGATCAAGGAGGGCCGAGGCGGCGGTCCCAACGGCGACTGGGCGTTCCTCGACATCCGTCACCTCGACCCGGCGCTGATCGAGGAGAAGCTGCCCGACATCACCGAGTTCGCGCGCGTCTACCTCAAGGTCGAGCCCACGAAGGAACCGGTGCCGATCCAGCCCACGGCCCATTACGCGATGGGCGGCATCCCGACCGACATCGACGGCCGGGTCGTCACCGGCCCCGAGGAGCGGCCGATCCCAGGCCTCTACGCGGCCGGCGAGTGCGCGTGCGTGAGCGTGCACGGCGCGAACCGCCTCGGCACGAACTCGCTGCTCGACATCGTGGTGTTCGGCCGCCGTGCCGGGGTCGACGCGGCGCTGCACGCGAAGGAAGCCTCGCTCGGCGACCTGCCCGCGCACCCGACCGAGCAGACGCTGTCGATGCTGAACGCCGTGCTCGAGCGCACCGAGGGCGACAACGGGGCGGACATCCGCAAGGAGCTGCAGCACAGCATGTTCGATCTCGCGTTCGTGGTGCGCAGCGAGGAGAGCCTCTCGAAGATGCAGGAGATCCTCGGCGGCCTGCGCGAGCGCTTCGACCGCGTCGCGATCGGCGACAAGGGGGCGCTCTACAACACCGACCTGATGGAGACGGTCGAGCTCGGCTACCTGCTCGACTGCGCCGAGGCGCTCGTGGTGAGCGCACGCGCCCGCACCGAGAGCCGCGGCGGCCATTACCGCGACGACCACCCGTTGCGCGACGACGCGAACTGGCTGCAGCACACGCTCGCGTACCGTGACGACGACGGATCGATCCGGCTCGACTTCAAGCCGGTGAAGATGGGCCCCTACGTTCCCATGGAGCGGAAGTACTGATGGCGACCCCCGCCGACGCCCTACAGGATTCCGACCGCCGCGAGGCCGGGGCTCAGACCGCGGGCAGGGTCACGCTGACCCTGAAGATCCGCCGCTTCAACCCCGAGGTCTCGCAGGACTCGTGGTGGGACGAGTTCACGGTGCAGGCCGACCCGCTCGACCGGCTCGTCGAGGTGCTGCACCAGGTGAAGTGGTACCACGACGGGACGCTGAGCTTCCGGCGGTCGTGCGCCCACGGCATCTGCGGATCCGACGCGATGTTGATCAACGGGCGCAACGCGCTCGCGTGCAAGCTGCTCGTCGACGACGTGGGGCCCAAGGTCACGATCGAGCCGATCCGCGGGCTTCCGGTGCTCAAGGACCTGATCGTCGACATGGACCCCTTCCTCGAGGGGTACAAGAGCGTGCTCCCGTTCCTGATCAACGACTCGGGCGAGCCCGAGCGGGAGCGCCTGCAGTCCGCCGAGGAACGGGCGAGGTTCGACGACACCACGAAGTGCATCCTGTGCGCCGCGTGCACGACGTCGTGCCCGATCTTCTGGGGGGACGAGGGCTACGTCGGCCCGGCCGCGATCGTGAACGCGCATCGGTTCATCTTCGACTCGCGAGACGAGGGCGGCCGCGAGCGCCTGAAGATCCTGAGCGAGAAGACCGGAGTCTTCCGATGCCGCACGACCTTCAACTGCACCGAGGCGTGCCCGCGCGGCATCGAGGTGACGAAGGCGATCCAGGAGGTCAAGCGCTCGATCCTGTTCGACCGCTTCTGAGCGCGAGACCCCGTAGCTCTGCGGCGCAACGAAGCGTACGCTCCCCCCACCAGGCCGGGGGGAGGGATCGGTGGACGACGAGCCAAGCGATCAAGGCGGTGAACCCGAGCAGGGTCAGATCCGCACCTTCCTGATCGCCGATGTCCGCGGCTGGACCCTGTTCACGCAGCAGAGAGGGGACGAGGTGGCCGCGAAGCTCGCGGCCAAGTTCGCGGGGATCGCCCGAGAGGTCGGATCCCGATCTACCCTTCGGCCGCGGAGTTCCTCGTCCCGCTGCTGGCATGCACCGAGCGCGACGGAACCCCCGCCGTCGAGGGGGCCGAACAGAGCACGATCAACCTGTTCGACTTCTGCGATCAACGGATCGACGACAGGATGCAGCGGGCGCTCGACCGCAGGCTGACGGACCCGTACGGCTCCGCCAGTGCCTTCGAGGCGATCGATCGCGACCTGGTCGATCTCGCCCCGATGATCCCCTTCGCGAACGGCATGACGATCCAGCTCGTGTCCGAGCGCGTCGGCAACGTGCAGGCCAACCCGCAGCTCGGGGTGCTGCTCCCCCAGATGTGGATCAGTTGACCTCCCGCGCAGGCGGCGGGGCGAGGCTCTCCGCCACCGTGTGCGACCAGCGCGTTTGACGCGCGTCGTCCCTCGGACATAGGAATGACAGGTCCCATGGCCGGGATGCTCCTCACCGAGGAGCACTGCACCTGGAGTGAGATATGCGCGCGGAGGCGAGAGCCGCTTCCCCATCCGCGGAGTTCGAGTGCGCGACCTGTGGCGCGCACCTCGATCTGCTGCACCTCGACGTCGCCTCGGAGCGAGCGAGCTGCTCGTTCTGCGGCACGCCCCAGGACGGGGCGGTCACGGCGCGATCGCCATCCGCACGCTCGGCCGACGTCGGGGAGACGCTCCGCACCGGCCGCGTGGCTCGCGGCGAGACGCTCGAGCAGGCGGCTCGGTTCACCCGGATCCGCCCGTCGTACCTGCGCGACCTCGAGCACGGCGATCCGGGCTCGTTCGAGCCCTACCCCGGCCGCGTCTACGGCCGGTTCTTCCTGCGCGAGTACGCGTCCCACCTCGGCCTCGACCCCGAACCGCTGGTGCGGCGCTTCGACGAGGCGGCCGCCCCGGCCCCGGTGCGGCTGCCGGAGCCGAAGCGCGTGACGAGGGCCCCGCACCCACGGGGGTGGGCCGTCGGTGCGACGCTCCTGCTGATCGCGCTGTTGGTCGTCGGTTCTCTCGCGGCCCGCGACGGCCGGGAGCCCGACGCCGGCACCGCTCCGCCACCGAGTGCGGTCGTGGACCCCCAGCCGCCCAGCAGGGAGCCTCCGACGCCGCCGCCCGCCGACGACTCGTCGGTCCGCGCCGTGATCGAGCTGTCCCGGGACTGCTGGATCCTCGCGGTCGTCGACGGCGAGACCGTGCGGGAAGCGACCGTCCCCGCCGGGGAGACGGTCCGCCTACGAGCGGACCGTCGGATGGAGCTGCGACTGGGCGACGCTGGCGCGGCAGAGCTCACGGTGAACGGCCGATCCGTGCGCACCGGAGTCTCCGGCGCGATCGTCGACCTCGCGTTCGCGCTGCGCGACGGCCGCGTCGTCTCGGTCTGACGGACCGAATGCGGGCGCCGCCCCGCTATCGTTCCGCACGATGACCCACCGAGTCACCCTGATCCCCGGCGACGGCATCGGCCCCGAGGTGGCCGCGGCCGCTCGCCTGGTGCTCGACGCCGCCGACGTCGGCATCGAGTGGATCGAACGCCACGCCGGCACCGCCGCCCTCGAGGACTACGGCGAGCTGATGCCCGAGGAGACGCTCCGGGCGATCCGCGACAGCCGCGTCGCGCTCAAAGGACCCATCACGACGCCGGTCGGAACCGGATTCCGCAGCGTGAACGTCGCCCTTCGCCAGGGGCTCGACCTGTTCGGCGCGGTCCGACCCGCTCGCGCGCTGCCGGGCGTGCCGATCCGCCACCCGAGCGTCGATCTCGTCGTCGTGCGCGAGAACACCGAGGATCTCTACGCGGGCATCGAGTTCGAGCGGGGCTCGTCCGAGGCCGCTGCGCTCCGCGAGGAGCTTCGGACGCTGGGCGGATACGAGCTGCGCGACGATGCCGGCATCACGGTGAAGCCGATCAGCGTGAGCGGCACGCGGCGCATCGTCCGCTTCGCGTTCGAATACGCGCGCGCGAACGGGAGGAAGCAGATCACGGTCGGACACAAGGCACCCGTGATGCGCTACTCCGACGGCTTGTTCCT
Organism: Actinomycetota bacterium; assembly: GCA_035711865.1. GTDB lineage: Bacteria > Actinomycetota > UBA4738 > UBA4738 > HRBIN12 > JAOUEA01. The sequence goes on along the minus strand of DASTBT010000088.1, from coordinate 5,180 downwards.
GCGGACGGCCCAACAGGAATCGCGGGCCTATCCCGACATCGGGTGGGACGAGGTCCAGATCGATCACCTGACCAGCCGCCTGGCGAGCAGGCCCGCCCAATTCGACGTGTTGCTGCTGCCGAACCTCTACGGCGACATCATCAGCGACCTGTGCGCCGGCCTCGTCGGCGGCCTCGGGCTGATCCCCGGCGCGAACATCGGGTGGGAGTACGCGGTGTTCGAGCCCGTGCACGGCAGCGCGCCCGACATCGCCGGGCAGGGCAAAGCGAACCCGATCGCGATGATCCTGTCGGGCGCGATGATGCTGCGCCACCTCGGACAGCAGACGGCGGCGGAGAACGTGGAATGGGCGGTCGACGAGGTGCTGGCTCGCGGCGAGATCCGCACCCCCGATCTCGGCGGCTCGTCGACGACGATGCAGGTGGGCGAGGAAGTCGCGACGCAGGTCACAGCCTGGGAGCACAGCCCGAGCTGAACGTTGCGATCCTCAGTGGTCGCGCGGATGGTCGTGGCGCCCGTCGCGGCCCCGACCGGGGTCGTCGTCGAGGCGTCAACAGCCGGGTTGGCCGTGGTTGCCACAGCACCCGTGGGCGAGCGCTCTGGCGCGGTTGCGGAACGTGAGCCCGACCTTCTCCACGAACCCGTAGTCGGGGTTGCGCCAGTTCGTGAAGAACCCCTCGATGTGCTTTCGCACCCGTCCGCGGGACCGCATCCCCCCGATCGTACCCGGCGCACCGGCTCCGGCAGGCGTGGTTGGAACCCCTCGCGCGGGATGCCACGATGCGCACGTGATCGAGCCTCCTCCGCCACCGGAACCCCCCGCCGGCGACGGGCGCACGTCGCTCCGCCTCGCCGGCTTCCTCGCCGGAGCCCTCGGTGGAGCGCTCGTCTGCATCGGGGCGTTGCTTCCGTGGGCGCGAACGGGTCTCGAAGGGCTCCCCGAAGCGCTCACCCCCACCTACTACGGCATCGACCTCCCGGACGGCCTGATCGTGCTGGCGCTCGGCCTGGTCATGCTCGTCTGCCTGGGCATCACCCGCGCGTCGCGGGCCGGCAGCCGAGCGAAGTGGGCCGCGGTCGGCCTCCTGACCGCGGCCGTGCTCGCGGTCGTCGTCGCCGGCCTATCGCTCGCCACGTCACCGGACCGCCTCGAGAACGAAGCCGTCGACGAGATGCTCGCCGACCTCGGGCCCGGAGGCACCGCGAGCGCGGACCAACGCGCACAGGTCGAGGAGCTGATGCGGGTGCGTCCGGCCCAGGGACCCTTCGTCGCCCTGGGCGGCGGGGCGCTCGGCGCGCTCGGTGGATCGCTGCTGCTCACGTGGGTCCGGCGCGACACCGCGCAGACGGCCGTACGCCGGGCGGATGAGTTCGGGCCCCGCGAAACCTGATAGGACTGCTGGCCATGCACAGCCCCCGATCGATCGCGGTCGGGGCGATCGTGGGCCTGATCTCGTTGCTCCCGTCGCTCCCGACCTCCGCGCACCAGCCCGATGCGACCGATCTCGATGCTCGCGCGCGGCGGAGATGGCCCGTGATCATGGCTGCGGGCGACATCGCTGCCCCCGGTGAGCCGAGCCGCGGGCAACGCGAGACCGCTGCGCTGATCGGCAGCCGTCGATTCTCGGCTCTGCTTCCGCTCGGCGACACGCAGTACGACGACGGCCTCATCGACGACTACCGGTCGTCGTACGACCCCACCTGGGGGCGGTTCATCAAGAAGACGCACCCCGTTCCGGGGAACCACGAGTACCACTCGGATGCTCGCGGGTATTTCCGGTACTTCGGCAGGCGCGCGCACCCTTCGCACGGTTACTACAGCTTCAACCTCGGGAGGTGGCACCTGATCGCGCTGAACTCGTCGAACGGCGGCCGACCCTCATCGCGGCAGCTCAGGTGGCTCCGCCGAGACCTGCGTCGCAACCGCGATCGATGTGAGCTCGCGTACTGGCACCACCCTCGGTTCTCGAGCGGTACCCGGCACGGATCGGACGATGACATGGCTCCCTTCTGGCGGGCGCTGCACGCACACGGCGTGGACGTCGTGCTCAACGGGCACGAGCACCACTACGAGCGGTTCGCGCGGCTGTTGCCGAGCGGCCGCCCCTCGGTCAACGGCATCCAGGAGTTCGTGATCGGCACCGGCGGGAGCAGCGGCGGCAATCCCTTCCGCGGCGACCCCCTGCGTGGCAGCCGCATGCGCCTCCACGGGCTCGGAATGATCCGGATGGAGCTTCGAGCCTCCTCGTACACATGGAGGTTCCTCCGCGTGGATGGAACGGTGGCCGACCGCGGGTCGACCGCCTGCCACCGATGATCGGCGATCAGAGCTTCGCGAGATCGGCGCACTTGGCGCGGATCGCCTCGGCCGCGTCCTGCAACGCGGCGAGCTCCTGCTCGTTCAGGTCGAGCTCCACGATCTCCTCGACGCCCTTGCGCCCGAGCCTGGCCGGCACCCCGACGTAGACGCCGTCGATGCCGTACTGACCCGTCGTCCAGGCGCAGACGGGCAGCAGCCGATGCGTGTCCTTCACGATCGCCTCGACCATCGCCACGACCGAGGCGCTCGGCGCATAGAACGCCGAGCCGGTCGTGAGCAGCCCCACGATCTCCGCCCCCCCGTCGCGCGTGCGTTGGAACAGGCGCTCGAGCACCGCGGCGTCGACCAGGTCCGGCAGGGGCGTGCCGTCGACCGTGGCGTGGCGCGGCAGCGCGATCATCGCGTCGCCGTGCGAGCCGAGCGTGATCGCCTCGACCTTCGACGGGGATGTGCCGGTGGCCTCCGCGATGAAGTGGCGCAGCCTGGCGGAGTCGAGCACCCCGGCCATGCCGAAGACCCGCTCCTTCGGGAAGCCCGATGCCTCAGCGGCGAGATGGGTCATCTCGTCGAGCGGGTTCGAGACGACGACGACGATCGCCTCGGGCGAGCCCGGCACGACGCTGTCGATCACCGAGGTCATGATCGCGGCGTTCTTCCCGAGCAGGTCCATGCGGCTCATGCCCGGCTGGCGGGGGAACCCGGCCGTGATCACGACGATGTCGCTGCCGGCGGTGTCGGCGTAGTCGTTCGTGCCGACGATCGAAGGCTCGTAACCCTCGATCGCGGCGGCCTGCTTGAGATCCAAGGCGAGACCCTGCGGCTTCCCTTCGATGATGTCGATCAGGACCACGTCGCCCAGGCCCTTCTCGAGGATGCGCATCGCGGTCGTCTGCCCGACGAAGCCGCTCCCCACGACCGTGACCTTCATGTCTGCTCCTTGGGTTCGGGCGGTCTTCCACCCCCAGGCTATCGAACGTCCGATGCCGGGCGGCAGCAGGCTAGAAGCTGGCGGTCCTGGGGGTCCGCCCGAACAGCGAGTAGCAGAGCGCTCCGATCGTGCCGAAGAAGAAGATCGCGAGCGCCCACCCCACCTTCGAGTTCGAGATCGCGTCGACCAACATCCAGAACCAGAACACGGTGGCGAGGATGGACATCGTGAACAGGGCGAGCACGACGAACGTGGACGGGGAGTCCAAGCCCGGGCCCGACCAGTACATCGCGAGGCAGGCCAGGAAGGCCAACGTCGCGACGACGCCGAAGAACACCAACAACCCACCCGACCCTCGACGCCGGCTCGGTGGCGCCGTGGCCACCATCGCGTTCCAGCCGTATGCGGCTTGGTCTGGGGGCGGAGCGGGCGGCAGGTCCTCGAGGTCGAGCCCGACCGGCACGGCCGGCAGCTCCATCGGGGAGCCGCAGTTCATGCAGCGGGAGATACCGGCGTGGTTCACCGACCTGCACACGGGACACGACTTCGTATCGCCCACCGAACGTCCTCTCTGCTCCGACCTGGGAAGCATCGGCCGCACGACGGACGGACTAGAGCCCGGCGATCACCGTATCGGCGAACTGAAACGTTCCCGCCGGCGGACGGTCGTCGCCGGGCGCGCGCAGATCCTTCGGGAGATGGGTGCCGTCGGCGAGCACCGACGCCACCGAGGCCTCGAGCCGGTCCCCCGCATCGTCCTCGCCCACGTGGCGCAGCAGCATCGCACCGCTGAGCATGGCTCCCACCGGGTCGGCGGTGTTCGTGCCCGCGAGATCGGGAGCGGTGCCGTGGGTCGCCTCGAACACCGCCAGGTCGACGCCCTCGGGCCCCCCGAAGTGACCGCCGGGAGCCACGCCCGTGCCGCCGATCAGCCCCGCGCACAGCTCCGCGGCGACGTCACCGTAGAGGTTGGGCATCACGAGCACCTCGAAGCGCTCCGGCGCCTGGATCAGCTGCATGCAGAGCGCGTCGATGATGCGATCCTCGAAGGCGACCTCGGGGAATCGGGCGGCCACCTCGCGAGCCACCTCGAGGAAGAGCCCGTCGCTGAACTTCATGATGTTGGCCTTGTGGCCGGCCGTCACCTTCGATCGGCCGCGCCGGCGAGCTTCCTCGAAGGCGAACCGCACGATGCGCTCGCTCCCCTGCTCGCTGATCGACTTGATGGAGACCCCGGAGTCTTCGCGGATCCGCCGGCCGGTGGTGTCCTCGACGAACCCGATCAGCTCCTTCACCGCCACGGTCCCCATCTCGAACTCGAGTCCCGTGTACATGCCCTCGGTGTTCTCGCGTACAACGACGATGTCGACATCGTCGTAGACGCTCGGCACGCCCGGGTACAGCCTGCACGGGCGCACGTTCGCGTACAGGTCGAGCGACTTGCGGAGCTCGAGGTTCGAGCTGCGGAGGCCGCTGGTGACCGGTGTCTCGATGGGGCCTTTGAGCGCCGCGCGGTTCGCGCGGATCGAATCGAGGGTCTCGGCGGGCAGCGCTCGTCCCGTGCGCGAGAACGCTCCGGCGCCCATCGGCTGACGCTCCCAGTCGATCGCCACCCCCGTTGCCTCGATCGCTCGCCGGGCGGCCTCCATCACCTCGGGGCCGATGCCGTCGCCGGGGATCAGGGTGACGCGGATGGCCAAGCTCCGTCCTTCCTGCCCGTGGTCGTGCGGGACCCGGTGTGCTTTTTGTTCGGCTACCGAGCCGCCGACTATCCTGTCAGAAGCCCGCACGTACCACGCGGGCCCTCGGCGCGCGTTCGAGCACGCCCCGGACCCAAGGATGTGGCCACACGTGAGCGAGAAAGGGCTGCGGGAGGTCGTCGCCGCCGATACGAGCGTCTCGGACATCGACGGGGAAGCGGGACGCCTGTGG
>DASTBT010000087.1:0-6537 GCA_035711865.1 Actinomycetota bacterium | reverse complement strand
GGCGTCCTCGATGTCGACGCGGCCCTCGTCAGGCTCGCTCGCGAGCGGGGAGGAACGCTGATCACCGTCGACCACAACCTGGCGAAGGTCGCGGAAGCACTCCGGGTGCCCGTGGCGCAGATCAACGCGCTCGCGTCCAAGTTCCGCGTGCCCTACACGGCCGGCGACGAGATCTCGGTCCGGCTCGTCAAGGAGGGCCGTGAGCACGGCCAGGCGGTCGGCTACCTCGACGACGGCACCATGGTCGTGGTCGAGAAGGCGTCCGAGATGATCGGGTCGACGCCCGACATCAGGGTCACGAACGTGATCCAGACGACGACCGGGCGCATGGTCTTCGCCGCTCTGGTGTCCGAGTCGTCCGCCGAGATCTCGGGCTGAGCCATCCGTCCTCGGACCGTTCGAGGGATCGCCCGCGGCCGACCGGGAGGTTCGTCTCGGGCCGCGCGTCTGGCATGCTTCGGGTCATGGCGCCCACTCACGGCTCGGCCGTCGCGATCGTCCTGGCCGCCGGGGCGGGTCGCCGCGTCGGCGCCGATGAGCCCAAGGCGTTCCTGCCGATCGGCGGACGGCCGATGCTCACGGTGGCGGCCGGGGCCGCGGCGGCATCGCCGTCGGTTGGCTCGATCGTGGTCGCCGCACCCGAAGGGTGGACCGAGCGGGCCCTCGCCTGCGTTCGAGGATGCGGCGTTCCCGTCGACGTGGTGACCGGGGGAGCGACGCGCCAGGCCTCGGTTCGCGAGGCTCTCGCTGCGGTCCCCGCGGAGGCGGAGGTGGTGGCGATCCACGACGCGGCTCGCCCGTTCGCCCCGCCCGACTTGTTCACGGCCGTGATCAAAGCGGTGAGTGGCGACGCGCCCGGGGTCGTCCCGGTCGTGCAGGTGAACGACACCGTGAAGGAGGTGGTCCATGGTCGCATCGTCGGCACGCTCGATCGTGACCGCCTGGCGCTCGCGCAGACTCCGCAGGCGTTCGACGTCGCCCTGTTGCGGCTCGCTCACCGCCATGCGATGGATGCCGGCCTCGAGCTCACCGACGATGCATCGGTGTTGGAGCACGACCGGCTGGTGGTTGCCGCGATCCCCGGTGACCCGAGCAACGTCAAGATCACGACCCTATTCGACCTCGCGAACGCCGATGCACGTATGGGAGGAGGCCGTGACTGACGGGGCGCCGCGTGTCGGCATCGGGTTCGACACGCATCCCTGGGCCCAGGAGGCTCGGCCGTTGTGGCTGGGAGGCGTCAGGTTCGATGACGATCCCGGGCTCGCGGGACACTCCGACGGTGACGTCGTCTGCCATGCGATCGCCGACGCCGTGTTAGGGGCGGCCGCCCAGGGTGACCTGGGCCTGCACTTCCCCGACGATGATCCTGCCCACGCCGGCATCACGGGCGCGGAGCTGCTGGAACGCACGCTGGAGATCGCGGGGCGGTCCGGCTTCGCCGTCAGCTCGTGCGACACCACCGTGATCTGCGGCCGCCCGTCGATCGTCCCGCGGAGCGGGGACATGAGATCGTCCCTCGCGAACGCCCTCGGGATCTCGCTCGATGCCGTCTCGGTGAAGGCGACGAGGCCCGAGGGTCTGGGGCTCACGGGCGACGGCGTCGGGTGCATGGCGGTCGTGGTCCTGACGTGAGCCGGGAGCGAGCGCGCTCTCGAAGGTCCGGATCACGGGTGTCCGAGGGTCACCAGGTGGTGTCGGGTCGTCGGGCCGTGGCCGAGGCGCTGCGAGCCGGCATCGCTTCGGAGGTCCTCATCAGCTCAGCGGCGAAACGAACGCAAGGCCTCCGGGCGGTGCTCGATGCCGCCGCGGAGCGGGGCCTTCCGGTACGCACCGTGCCCCGAGCCACGTTGGATGCCCTCGCCGATGAGCACCAGGACGTGGTGGCCCGGCTGGGGAACCTCCCGGAGGACCTCTCCGAGCGCGAACTCGCGATGTTCCCGTTCGCACCCGATGCCGTGGTGGTCGTGCTCGACGGCATCACCGACCCGCAGAACCTGGGTGCGGCGGCGCGGTCGGCCGAGGCGGCGGGCGCCGCGATGCTCGTCACCCGCACACGTCGCGCGGCCGACGTCACTCCCGCCGCGATCCGCGCCTCGGCGGGCGCGCTCGCCCATCTCCCGCACGCGCGCGTCGCGAACATCGCCCGCGCGATCGAACGGCTGCAGGGGACGGACTTCTGGGTGGTCGGGCTCGACGAGACCGCCGACGTGACCGTCTACGACGACCACTGTCCACCGGGACGGGTCGCGGTCGTGATCGGTGCCGAGGGCGAGGGCTTGGCCAGGCTCACCCGAGAGCGCTGCGACCACGTGCTCTCCTTGCCGATGCACGGCCGCGTCGGTTCCCTGAATGCATCAGCCTCGCTCGCCGCGGTGCTCTACGCCTACGTCGTGCCATCGCGACATTGAGCGCCCCGGCTGCTCGACGCGCGGGTCGACGCAAGACGCCGACGCTCGAGGCGTAGAATCCCAACCGGCCGGCGTGGCGCAGTCCGGTAGCGCAACCGACTTGTAATCGGTAGGTCGTCGGTTCGAATCCGACCGCCGGCTCCTTGCCCCGCAAGCGATAGCGGCAGCTCACCCGCTGCTGTTTCAACAGCTCACCGTGTCCCATCGTGTCCCGCACTGATGAGAACAAGGGGGGTAGGGGGGTCGGTCTAGCTGCATTGCATGGGAGTGGGGGGCCGCGTCGCGCCCTGTCCTCCCACGGGGGCGGCGGCGGGATCCGCCGGGGGCCGGGCGGGTGGCGTACGGGGTCGTTATGTCGGGGGCCACAGGACTTATCTGTAGGCTCCGTACGAACCTCTGCACACGTTAACCGCTGCAACCAACCTCACTGCCCACGCTATCCCCCGGAGCCCCATCCGCTCACGGTCTCGGGGCAGGTGGCGGATGAGCATAGGCAACACCGGGGGGCTGACGGCTGCTCTCCCTTCGCGTGGTGTGACCCGGTTCACGCTCTCCTTGTGGCATCGCGCACCGACCCGCGGGGCCTCGATGCCTACGGTCGTCCAGAGAGTTGCGAACAACGCAGCTTCCGACCGAAGGGGGGAGTCATGGATGCATCCAGGACTCACGAGCAGACCCAGGGACAGGCGATTTGGCTGTTCGTGGCGATCGGCGTCGTGGTGTTCTTGATCGCGACGCTCAGTGTCGGGGTGGCGACGAACGCCGACGACGTCGGCATCAAGCAGCCGGCGATTGAATCCGACGCTGGAGCCGCCACGCGGATGCCGGCTACGAGGGGCTTCGAGGTTGGCCGCGGTGGTCTCAACTTCGAAGCTGCGACCGCTGTCCGTGAGGGTGGCCACTACGCGGGAGCGATCCCGATCGGGACACCCGACAGCTTCACCGACGTGCGCGAGAGCGGCGCGTACTACGGAGCGGGAGACGTGACTCCAGGCCTGACGCCCGGACATGGCTCTTGCCCCGTCAAGCAGCAGTGTGTCTGAAGCCCCCGGCGAGCGACGGTGGATCGAGCGCAAAGCCGATCCACCGTCGCTCGCACGTTCGGTTACCTCGGCGAAGCAGCTCCATCTCGAACCGAGCCTGCAGGTCGGCCCTCCAGGTCCGCGAACACGTCTGGCAGGTTCCGCCTCCCGTCACAGTGGCCGGCGTACTGGGGGTTCCGACTACCCCTCATGGGAGTGTCCCGGGGTACCCGCATGAGGTGCGTCAGGACGGGATCGAGACCTGAGAGGCCTGTCCCCACACCAGGGGTACCCCGGGACGACGGGCCGGGCGCGGACAGTGACCCCCCGGCCGACGCCTCAGGATGCCCATCCTGACACCCGCGCAGGGGTTGGGGGAAGTTTCCATCCGAGACCAGCCCTCTGGATGGCATCAGGGGTTCGCGCCCAGGCGGGGGAAGCGCTACTGTGTGAAGGCGACGCAGCTCCTAATCGGTCGGACCAAACCAGAGCCGACAAAGTGGTGGTCCGCGACCTAGGACACCCGTCGAACGTGGAGGCCCCCGGGCCTTCGGTTCCTGGAGCGGTGCACCGCGATGGGACCCCGACCACCCGGGGGTCGCTGCGCGCCTTCGAGCGTGGCGGGCGAGCAGCCACCAGATGTAGTCGTTGCTAGACCTTCTGTCCTCTAGGTACAGGCAGCCGTGTCAGCTCGAAGCGGCACGCAGGAAAGTGAGAAGCCGCCGGAACCCGAGGGCCCCAGCGACTTCTCGTAGGCAACGTATGAGACGGGTCGTGTTCTGTCAACACGACGCCGTGAGAGGCCCGCCTCAGACCCGAGCTAGCCCAACGACTGCCGCTCGACGGCGATCAGATCCTCCATCGCGGCCAGGACCCTCTGGTCGTCAGCGCGGGTAGCGAGCCAGGTGCGGGCGTCGTAGATCGCCGTGGAAGTCTCGTTAGGGCTCGACGCCCTCAGCATCTCATCGAGCAGTTCGTTGCGGTCCATGCCAGGCGTCTTACCCGGGGCTCGGCTTGCGGAACCGAGACTGGCGAGCTCGTCACCGTTTCTCCACCTCGGGGGAAAGTGACGTGCTTGCCCCTGTCCTGATTCGTGGTGTCTGTTCCCGGACTTGGCAGATCGAGCGACAGTCGGGCATGGACGCGCGAAACCTAGGCGCTGGGCAGAGAGGGAGCTATCTCTCGCTCAACCCGGACAAACCCCGAGCCAACGCACCAAGCTGTTGCTCAGTGCGCCCTCCCGCCCTCGGGGTCGGCTTCCTCGTCGGGCTGAGGGTCACCTTGCGTGCCCTCATCGTCAGGCCCTCTGGGTGGCACGTCCTGCGGCAGATCAGGTTCCGGCAGCCGCTCACCCGACACGTCGCCGATGCCGGAGGCGCCGCCCGAGCGTCTTGGCCGCTGAATGATTGCACGGACCATAGGAGATCGGAAGCTCCCCGGCCGCTAGCATCCGGTAGTCGCGGAAAGTCAGCTCGAGACGGCCAGCCACATCTGCACCTCGCGCAGCCCGTCCGTTTGCGGTCTCGGGGGAGACGCTGAACGAGGGCGGGGAGCACGGATGAAAGAAACTAGGGTCTACGCAGGCGACGGAGAGTTCTCCACGCAGCGTCCTGAATACCGGCGTTACGTCTCGCGCGAGCTATGGCGCGGCAGCTCCCAGTCCTTCACGGTCCGGGCCGAGCGCGAAGCGGACGTCCCGCTCGTCGTACATTGCCTCAACCGTCGCGGCATGGAGTAGCCTGACCTGCTCGTCGAGCACTTCGATGCGCTCCGGAAGCGCGACGCGACGGAGATCCGTCAAGGCGGCGACAAGGCGTCGCGAGACCTGGGGCGAGCCCGCGCCGGCCATCCGGATCTCGTCGAAAGCCAGATGGACGTAGTCCTCCCAGGTCATCATCTTCAGGAGCAGTCGAATCTTGCCGTCCTCGTCAGGATCGCGACCGTCGGAAAACGGCCGACGCGCGAGATGCCTGAGGATGTCGTGCAAGCGGTCGATCGCCTGCACGGCCGTCGTGGGGTCTTGGAATGGCGATTCAGACAACGAGCGCTCCGCGACATCGACCAGAAGCCGCATCCCGTACGCGACGTCCTCGTCGAGTGTCGGCTCGGGCTTCAGGCTCAGCGCATCGAAGAGTCGGTTCTCGTCCAGGTCGTCGGGAGAGCCGTGAACGATGAAGAGCGGTCCGCCCGCGGGAACGAACGCGCTAAGGGCCGGGACGAGCTCGAGCACACAGTCGGCCCGTTGGGCCTCGGCGACGAGTGCACCCGTTTCGATCCTGGTCACGACGCCCGACTTTCGCGCAGCGACAACGCGTGGAGACTCCGGATCGGCGGGAGGCGGCGGGCCGGCGTCGGGATATCGGCGGTCGACGAGCTTACGCGTGTCGTGACCGACGAGTTCGATCAGCGCCGATACGCGAAGCGACTGGCCGATGTGGTGCACGTAGATCACCAAGGCGGCGATACTGGCCAGCACGAGGAGGTACGACGTCGCCACGGCGATGCTCGGAACCTGCCCTGTGCCATCGCCTCGGTCCACGACCTCGCGGATCGTCAGGACCGCGTGCACGAAGGTCGCGACGAAGAGCCCGATCGCGAGCTGGCTGGGCTTGTCGCGAAGGATCCGCTGCACGATCCGGGGCGAGAACTGCCCCATCGCCAGCTGGACCACGACCATCGTGATCGTCAGCACGAGCGTCGCGAGGCTCACCATCGAGACCGCGATCGTGGTCAAGACCGCGTTCGCCGAGGTCGGTCGACCGACGAGCACCTGCGAGAGTGCCTGGTAGTCGAAGGCTCGGTCAAGGGTGATCGTGCCGAAGGAGATCGCCGCCCCCGCGAGCACGCACACGACCGGCACGAACCAAAGGCTCGACCCCACGCTGACCGCGAACTTTCGCAACCGCACGACCAAGAGCTACCCAACTAGCCCACGTCGCATGCATCGGGTGACTGCGCAGCACGCCGGCACCCGGTTTGGCCCCCCGATGGAGTGGGCGCGATCGCCACCGCGCAACAACGCGGTGAGTCCTCGCTCGAATGTGCCGGTCCTGCCCTCGTCCGCGGGTGTCGACGTCGGCCCTAGCGCGGCGTGGCGGAGGGCG
>DASTBT010000086.1:0-15692 GCA_035711865.1 Actinomycetota bacterium | reverse complement strand
GTCTCGGTGAGCGGGTCGGTCCTGTCCGACAACGAGGCGGACCGCAGCGTGGACTGCGCCGCCGCGGTGGTCTCGCTCGGCGGCAACGCCGGCTTCGCGAAGGGGTGCGGTGGCCTGCGGTCGCCAGGCGACCACACGGGCGCCGATCCTCGTCTCAGGCGACTCGGGGCCTACGGTGGGCCGACCCCGACCATTGCGCTGCGTACCGAGAGCCCCGCGCTCGGTGCTGCGGGGCGTTGCGACTCCCGGGCCGATCAGCGCGGCGCCCCGCGGGACCGTCGATGCGACGCCGGCGCATACGAGCTCGTGCGGTGCCTCGGCAAGCCCGTGAACATCGTCGGCACCCGCGGCGACGACGAACTCAGCGGCGGGCGCGGGCCCGACGGCTTCCTGGGTCTCGGTGGCGACGACGAGTTCCAGGGTTCGATCGGCAACGACCGTGCCTGCGGAGGCGCCGGGCACGACCTGCTGATCGCGGGGCCGGGCAGCGACCGGTTCGACGGTGGCCCGGGGAACGACCGCATCGAGGGCGAGCGAGGCGACGACTGGGTGTGGGGCGGCCCCGGCCGCGACCGGCTCGCCGGCGGCCCGGGCAAGGACACATGCCAGTCGGAACGGCGCGATCGGGAGCCGAAGGGCTGCGAGATCTTCGCGGTCGCGATCGCTCGAGCAACCGACCGTCCCGGGTCGCCTATCTGACCCTGCGCCGTCGGTCCGGCGGCCAGTACACGAGCAGGACCTTGGCCTTCAGCCGTTCTTCCCGCACCGGACCGAACTGACGCGAGTCGGTCGACGCCGGCTCGAGATCTCCCTCGACCCAGTACTCGTCCTCGCCGAGCAGGCGGTCGCCGACGCGGTCGCCGGGCACCCCCACGATGCGTTTGACCATCTCGTAGCCGGGGCGCCCGGGATGTTCGACGACCACGACGTCGCGGCGCCCGTACCGCGACGGCGAAGCGACGAGGGCCCAGTCGCCCGGGGAGAGCGTCGGAGCCATCGAGCCTCCCTCGATCTCGACGCGGCTCGGCTTCCAGCGAAGGCACGCCCAGGCGACGCCGGCCGCAGCGGCCGCGGTCGCGCCGACGCCGGCGGCCCGTTTCCGACCGCGGTGATAGGTTTCGGTCGAGTCCGAACCGGAGACCGTTCCATCGGGTCCATCGTCGGAAGGAGGCCCATCCATGCTGGAAGCATTCCTCAAGCCGGACCGCATCGTCCACGCGCACTGCGACGTTCCGTGCGGCGTGTACGACCCGGCGCAGGCTCGCATCGAGGCGGAATCGGTGAAGGCGATCCAGGAGCGACTGCAGGACCCCGAGGGCAAGAAGTCGGCCACGGAGACGGCCGAGGAATACACGACGCGCTGCATCGTGATCAAGGAGGAGCGCGCCGACCTGGTCAAGCACCACCTGTGGGTCCTCTGGACCGACTACTTCAAGCCCGAACACCTCGAGAAGTACCCCGACCTGCACGAGAAGTTCTGGAACGCGACGAAGCTCGCCGGCGCCTCGAAGAAGGCCAGTGACCCGGCGCAAGGGCAGTCGCTGCTCGACGCGATCGACGAGCTCGGCAAGATCTTCTGGGAGACCAAGAGCTAGGAAGATCCGGCGAGCCGGGGCCTTCGGATCCCCAGCCCACCGGAACGATCCGCCCGTCGGCGCCCTGCCGTGCCGACCTCGTGTCGAACCGGACCCGTCCTGTTCCGGGGCAGCGGGCAGCCCCGGAACGAGCCTGGCGGAGCGGGGTGGGTCTGGCGGCACCCCACTCCGCCCGGTCTCGTCGTAGTCATCGGCCCCGGGCTCGTTGCGCCGCATGGGTCGAAGGGCGAATCCGCGGCGCCGAAGGTCCGAAGCACTTCGGCAAGCGAGCCCGCACTCACCGTCGCCGGTCGGGCCCCTGCTAGGCTCGCCCCCCTCATGAAGGACGTCGGCCTCGTCGGGATTCCGTACAGCGGCAGATCCACGCTTTTCACAGCGCTCACACGCACCGGAACGCACGGCGGCCAGGCCAACGTCGCCGTGGTCTCCGTGCCCGACTCGCGGCTTGCGGTGCTCACCGACATGGAGCGTTCGGCGAAGACCGTCGCGGCGCAGGTGCGCTTCGTCGACGTGCCCGGCGGGGTCTCGAGCGCTCAGGGCATCGCCCGGCTCCGCGAGGTCGACGCGCTCGCCGTCGTGCTGCGGTGCTTCGGGGCCGACGCGGCTCCCCTCGACGAGCTGTCGTCGGTGCGGGCCGAGCTGCTGCTCGCCGACCTCGCCGTGATCGAGAGCGCGCTCGGGAAGGCCGAGAAGAGGGCGCGCCAGAAACCGGGACCCGAGGTCGACGCGCTGCGACGAGCTAGGCAAGCCCTCGAGGCGGAGACGCCGCTGCGCGACGCCGGGCTCTCCGACCACGAAGCTGCGCTGCTGCGAGGCATCGCGCAGCTGACGCTGAAGCCCGAGGTCGTCGTCGCGAACCTCGAGGAAGGGCTCGAGGTTCCGCTCGAGCTGGCGGGGATCGGCGCGGTCGGCGTGTACGCCTCGATCGAGGCCGAGACGGCCGAGATGGAGCCCGACGAAGCTCGTGCGCTGCTCGAGCAGTTCGGCGTCAGCCAGCCGGGCCTCGAGGCCGTGATCGAAGCCTGCTACCGCGCGCTCGACCTGATCACGTTCCTCACGACCGGCGACGACGAGACGAGAGCTTGGGAGGTGCGCCGCGGCGCGAAGGCACCCGAGGCCGCGGGCGTGATCCACACCGACCTGGAGCGGGGATTCATCCGCGCGGAGGTGATCGGCTACGACGAGCTGTTCGCCGCCGGTTCCATGGAAGCCGCGAAGTCAGCCGGCAAGATCCGGGTGGAAGGCAAGGACTACGAGGTGCAGGAAGGCGACATCCTGCACGTCAGGTTCGCGGTCTAGGGCTCATCCGGACCCGGGGCAGGCGGGCGAGGAAGAGCGCGGAGGCGAGCACCGTCATCCCCAAGACGGTCATCGTCGCGCCCGATCCGATGACGTCGGCGAGGGCGCCGGCAACGACGGGGCCGACCCCCTGGCCGACCATGAGACCGGAGCCGAAGAGTCCGAACGCGAGCCCTCGGCGGTCGACGGGGACGGCGTCCAGGAAGGCTTGCTGGCTGCCCAGTTGGTAGGCGGTCGCCGCGCTGGCGATGGCGAAACACGTCACCGTCGCGATCGTGCCCGGGTACCAGGCGAGCGGCAGCAGGGCCGCCCCGAGCAGGGTGTAGAGCGAGGGGGCGATCCGGCGGCGCAGGCCCGGCGTGAGCCAGCGCCCGACGACGACGTCTCCGACCGCCGCTCCCGCGGGGAACGCTGCCAGGAGGATCCCGGTCTGCGTCGGCGACCCGTTCGACTCGCCGACGTATGCGACCACCAGCGCCTCCGCGCCGACCAACAGCGTGATCGGCACCCACCACGAGAGCAGGATGCGTCGCACCGCGTGGTTGCGCAGCAGCCGCAGGTTCCCGGTCCAGGTCTCCCCGAGGCGCCACGGTCCCTGGGGAGGCTGCTCGCCACCCTGCGCGCGGATCGCCAGGGAGGCGAGCATCCCGAGGAGATGGATCGTCGCCGCGACGAGGAAGGTCGCCGACGGGCCGAGCGAGGCGATCACGGCACCACCGAGGGCGAGGCCAAGCAGCTGGGCTCCCGAGGAGATGAGGTTGAACACCGAGCGACCGAGCACGTAGAGGTCCCCGGTCAGCAGTCGCGTCACGAGCGCCGACTGCACCGCGAGTGGAACGGGTTGCCACATCGCGACGAGGGCGACCACGCCGATCGCCACGCCGGGCGAGAGGCCGCCGAGCGCGAGGAGCAGCGCAACGGCGGCACGGGTGGCGGCGCTGGCAGCCAGCACGGGGCGCGCCGGCCACCGGTCCGCGAGCGAGGTGAGGACGGCGCCGCCGACCAGCTGCGGCAGGAACCCGGCGGCGAAGGCGAGGGTCGACCACGCAGCCGAGCCGGTCTGCCGGTAGATGAGAACCGACAGAGCGAAGATCTGCAGCGAGTGCCCGAGCACGTTCGTGAGGGACTGGGTGAACACCAGGGGCACACCGGGAGCGTGCAGCAGCTGGGAATAGGTGGCGCTCTCGGACGGCGTCGGTGCTTCGGTCCTCACAGGTGCAGCGTGGCCACCTCCGGGCGGAACGGCTACTGTTTCGTCCTCACACGAAACGAGGCAGCGATGTTGAGGATCGAGGTCGGCCCCGACGACCTGGCTGCGTCTCGGTTCGCGATCTCCCCGATGGGTGAGCTGGAGTCCCTGCTGCGCAAGCTCGACGGCCCGCGCAGCCGGACGCCTTCCGGGGCCGCGATCCGGAGCTCACGGTGGGCCCACCGCTATGCGCCGGTCCGGCACACGCTCGACGCGCGCGTCCTGGCGGCACTCCGGCCGGTCGGCTGGGGTCCCGACGTCATCACCCCACCACCGAGCGGCATGGCTCGGGGCCCGGCCGACGACCTCGCCGTCATCCGCGCCACTCCGTCCGCGATCGCCCGCGACCAGATCGACCGAGCGCTCCAGATGACGGGCCCGGTCGATGACGACGTGCGGGCCGTGTTGGAGCAGCGGAACGTGACCGCATGGCTCGCCGACGCCCTGGAGTGCATGTGGCTCCTGCTGCTCGCGCCGGACTGGCCGCAACTGCTCGCCATCGCGGAGCGAGATGTGCTGCACCGTGCCGACCGGCTGGTGCGCGGTGGGTGGGCCGCGGCGCTCGCCGACCTCCACCCCAGCCTGCGCTGGGCGGAGGGCGCCGTCGAGATCCTCGGACGCCCGGACGAGGCGACCGCGCTCGACGGCCGCGGCCTGATGTTCGTGCCGTCGGTGTTCATGCACCCCAACCTCGCGACCTACACCGAGCCGCCGTGGCAGCCGGCGGTCGTCTATCCCGCCCGCGGAAGCGCAGCCCTGTGGGAGACGCAGACCACCACGTTTCCCGCACTGGCCCGCCTGCTCGGACCGTCACGAGCGGACGTGCTGGCGCAGCTCGAGAGCCCCGCGTCGACGACCCAGCTCGTGCGCGTCACCGGGCACACGCTCGGTGCCGTCGGCGACCATCTCCGGGTGCTCCGCGAGGCCGGGTTGGTCACGAAGGCGCGACAGGGTCGTTCGGTGATCTACCGGCGCACGCCGATCGGTGATGCGCTCGTCGCAGGGGCGTCGTCGATCGCGGATCCATACTGAACGGGTGCACGAGGACGGCGAGGCGGACGCGGGAACCGGAACCGAGTCCTCCCCGTGGTTCAACCCCGGCGTCCGGTCGATCGGGCTCGCGAGCTTCCTCTCCGACGTCGGCCACGAGATCCCGACGTCGCTGTTGCCCAGCTTCCTCACGACGACGCTCGGTGCGCCCGCCTCGGCGCTCGGGCTGATCGAGGGCATCGCCGACGGGGCGGCGGGGGTCGCCAAGCTCGCCGGTGGCGCGCTCGCCGACGACCCGCATCGTCGGACGCGTGTGGCTGTCGGAGGATACGTCACGACCGCCTTCCTGTCGAGCGCGATCGGACTCACGACGGCAGCGTGGCAGGTCGCCGTGCTGCGGACGGGCGCATGGGCGGCTCGTGGGCTCCGGAACCCGGCCCGCAACGCGATCCTCGCCGACGTCGTGCCGGCGGAGGCCTACGGACGCGCGTACGGGTTCGAGCGGATGGCCGACAACCTCGGCGCGATCGTGGGTCCGCTGCTCGCGATCCCGTTGATCGCGCTGATGGGCGTCCGGTCGGCGATCCTCGTTTCGATCGTGCCCGGGCTGCTCGCCGCCGTCGCCATGTTCGCGGCCGTGCGGCGCGTGCGACGAGCCACTCGGTGGGAACGTCGACCGATCCGCTTGCAGGTGCGACCGGTGCTCCGGGGCGGGCTCGGCCGGCTCTTCGCCGGCATGGGGGCGTTCGAGTTCGGGAACTGCGCAGCGACCCTGCTGATCCTTCGAGCAAGCGAGTTGCTGGAGCCCGGGCGCGGCCAGGACCGAGCGGCGAGCATCGCGGTGCTCCTGTACGTGGCCTACAACTCGGCCGCGACGCTCGCGAGCCTGCCCGCCGGACACCTCGGGGACCGACGCGGAACTCGACTCGTGCTGCTGGGTGGAGCCAGCGCGTTCCTCGCCGCATACCTGCTGTTCGCGGGGGCCGGCGCGAGCGTGCCGCTGCTCGCCGTCGGGTTCGTGCTCGCCGGCGCGGGCATCGGCGCCGCCGAGACCGCGGAGCACGCCGCCGTTGCGGCGCGCGCGCCCGAGGACGTCAGGGGCAGCGCGTTCGGCCTGCTCGCCGCCCTGCAGAGCGCCGGGAACCTGGCCGCCAGCGCCGTGGCCGGCGTGCTCTGGACGCTCGTCTCCCCGACCGCGGCGTTCGTCTGGCTCGCGACATGGATGCTCGTCGCCGTCGTGGCGTTCCTCTCGATGCCGGCCGACGACCCCGACGCCACCCGATCCGCCACGGGGTAGCCTCCGTTCGATGACCGAGGCCTACCGCATCGGGGAAGCCGCGAGGGCGCTCGGCGTGCGCGTCGAGACGCTTCGCCGCTGGGAGCGCGAGGGGAAGCTGCGCGTCGAGCGCACGTCGGGGGGCCAGCGCACGGTGCCCGCCGCCGAGGTCGCTCGCCTGCTTGCCGAGCGCCGGCACGACGAGCCGATCGCGGCGGCGAGCGCTCGGAACCGCTTCCCGGGCGTGATCACCGAGGTGAAGCGAGACGGCCTGGCCGCGACCGTGGAGATCCAGGCGGGGCCGCACCGCGTGCTCGCGTTCATCACGCGCGAGGCCGCCGATCAACTCGGGCTCGAGCCCGGCATGGAAGCGGTCGCCACCGTGAAGGCGACGAGCGTGATGGTGAACCTTCCCGAGGAATGAATGCATGGAGCAGCCGGCCGGGAACGCACTCCTCGGTCTCATAGTTTCCTGCTCATCTACCACTAGTAATCCCTAGACATCACACGGCCCTACTCGATATAGTCGGCTCTCGATGCGAGAGGGTCGCTTGATCATCGGTGTGGCCGCGCTCGCGCTCGTCCTCGCGGCGTGCTCGTCCGACGCCGGGAACGCGACCGAGGCGGCCGAGACCACGGAGCTCACGGTCTTCGCCGCCGCGTCGCTCGGCGATGCGTTCGGCGAGGAGATCGGCCCGGCGTTCGAGGCAGCCAACCAGGGCACGACCGTGGTCTTCAACTTCGCCGCCTCCGATGCGCTCGCGGAGCAGATCCAGAGCGAGGGCACCGCCGACGTGTTCGCGAGCGCGAGCGACACGTGGATGGACGCCGTCCAGGACGATCCCGGCGTGGTCGATCGGGCCGACTTCGTGCAGAACCGGCTCGTGATCATCACCCCGCTCGACGACCCGGCCGGCATCGCGTCGATCGACGACCTCGCGAACGACGGTGTGCAGCTCGTGCTCGCAGCCGAGGGCGTGCCGGTCGGTGACTACTCGCGCGAGGCCCTCGCGAACGCCGGCATCGCCGAGGAGGCCGAATCGAACGTGGTCTCGAACGAGGAGGACGACGCCGCGGTCGTCGCGAAGATCGTTGCCGGCGAGGGCGATGCAGCGATCGTGTACGAGTCCGACATCTCGGAGGCGGCGGCCAACGACGTCGCGTCGCTGGAGATCCCCGACGACGGGAACGTGATCGCGACCTACCCGATCGCGGTCGTCGAGGGCGCCGCCAACGCCGACCTGGCCGCCTCGTTCGTGGAGTACGTGCTGAGCGCCGACGGGCAGGCCGCGCTCGAGCGGTACGGCTTCCAGCGGATCTCCTGAGGAGCGTGCAGGCATGCGATCGCGTACCCCGACGGCGCTGTGGATCCTCGCAGCCGTCGGCGCGGTGTTCGTCGCGCTGCCGCTCGCCGCGCTGCTCCTCCGCGCACCCTGGACCGACATCGGGTCGTCGCTGAGCGGAGCCGGCGCCGGCGCGGCCCTGCGCCTATCTCTCGTCGTCTCGGTGACGGCAACGATCCTCTCGGTCCTGCTCGGTGTGCCGCTCGCGTGGATCCTCGCGCGCACCCCGATACCCGGTCGCCCCGTCCTGCGCGCCGTCGTCGTGCTCCCGGTGGTGCTGCCGCCGGTCGTCGGCGGTATCGGCCTGCTCGCGGCGCTCGGTCGGGGCGGCGTCGTCGGCCGCTGGCTCTACGAGGTGTTGGACGTTCAGCTCACGTTCACGACGTGGGGCGCGATCCTCGCGGCCACGTTCGTCTCGATGCCGCTCGTCGTGCTCGCGACCGAGGCGGGCCTGCGCTCGATCGACGTGCGCTACGAACAGGCCGCCTCGGCACTCGGCGCCACCCCTCGCTACGCGATCCGGCGCATCGTGCTCCCGATGCTCGGTCCCCAGCTCGCCGCCGGGGCCGTGCTCGCGTGGGCGCGCGCGCTCGGCGAGTTCGGCGCGACGATCACGTTCGCCGGCAACCTGGCCGGGCGCACCCAGACGCTACCTCTGGCTGTGTACGAGACGCGGCTCACCGACCCCGGCGGGGCGATCTTCCTCTCGTTGATCCTCGTGGTGATCTCGGTCGCCGTCCTGGTCGCGATGCGGCACCGCATCACGCAGGCGGCCTGACCCGGGCGCCATCGGCTGAGAGGATGCCATGGGGCTCCATGTGAACTTCACAGCCCGCCGAGGCACGTTCGACCTCGATGTGGATCTCGATGTCGAGGACGGCGAGATCTCAGCGTTGCTCGGACCGAACGGCGCGGGCAAGTCCACGGTCGTCGATGCGCTGATCGGCACGCTCGAGATCAGCGAGGGCACGATCGAGATCGACGGCGAGCGCGTCGATCTGCTCCCGCCCGAGGAGCGCTCGATCGGGGTCAGCTTCCAGGACGACCTGCTCTTCCCGCGGCTCTCGGCGCTCGAGAACGTCGCGTTCCCGCTCAGAGCACGGAAGCTGCCGAAGGAAGACGCACGACGCCTGGCCGGGCAGCTGCTCGGCCGGCTCGCCCCGGCGGTCGACCCCGGCGCTCGCCCCAGGTCGATGTCGGGGGGCGAGCGTCAGCGCGTGGCTCTCGCACGCGCCCTGGCGCCGGAACCGCGCCTGCTGCTGCTCGACGAGCCCTTCGCCAACGTCGATGTCTCGGCGAGGCCGGGCCTCCGATCGCTCGTGCGCGAGGTCGCGGAGACGTTCGGAGGGGCCACGGTGCTGATCGCGCATGAGCCGCTCGACGCATTGACGCTGGCCACCCGTGTCTCCCTGATCGAGTCGGGCCGCATCACGCAGTCGGGCACGCCCGAGGAGATCCGCTCGTCGCCCCGGTCCGCATACGCGGCCGACCTCGTCGGCGTGAACCTCTTCAGGGGCACCCTGGTGCCTCTCGAGGACGGCGGCGCGGTGCTCTCCGCTTCCGATGGCGACATCGTGGTCGCGCCAGATCGCGCGGTCGTCCCGGGAAACATCGCCCTGGCGAGCATCAGGCCGGTCGACATCTCGCTGCACGCGACCGAGCCCGAGGGTTCGGCCCGCAACGTGTTCCGCGGCGAGATCGTCGAGGTGGCGCTCGACGGCGACCGGGCCCGGGTGCGGCTCGCGAGCCGCCCGCCGCTCACGGCCGAGGTCACGGCCGCGTCGGTCGTTCGGATGGGGCTGCGCCCGGGCATGGGGGTCTGGGCGAGCTTCAAGGCCGTGGAGGTCTCGTTGCAGATCGAGGGCGATGATGGTCCGGCGCTCGCAGCCGGTACCCTTGGCCGGTGAAGACGACCGAACGCGAGTCGATCGAGGCCCCCGAGCCCCAGAGGGCGCCGGCCGGCGATGCCGAGCAGCACCGCAACCCCGTCCTGCAGTTCCTCGGAGAGCTGCCCGGACTGATCCTCATGGCGTTCGTGCTGGCGCTGCTGATCAAGACGTTCCTGGTGCAGGCGTTCTTCATCCCGTCGGGATCGATGGAGCCGACGCTGATGCCGGGCGACCGCGTGCTCGTGCTCAAGGTGCCGTATTACTTCGGTGACCCGTCCCGCGGCGACATCGTCGTCTTCGAGGATCCCGACCCCGGCGGCACGCCCGACCGGGGCCTCGTCGGCGGGTTCTTCCACTGGATGTTCGAAGGACTCGGCGTGCAGCGGCCCGACAGCGAGGACTTCATCAAGCGTGTGATCGGAACCCCCGGCGACACGATCTGGGCCAAGGACGGTCAGGTCTTCGTGAACGGCGAACCGATCGACGAGCCCTACCTCACCCAGGCCACCGACGACTTCCCGAAGGACAGGGTGCCCGAAGGGCGGCTGTTCGTGATGGGCGACAACCGCGGGAACTCGCTCGACTCCCGCTTCTCACTCGGTCTCGTGCCGATCGACAACGTCGTCGGAAAGGCCGAGGTCATCATCTGGCCGCCGGGCGACCTGGGATTCATCTAGTCCCGGTCGGCCCCGCCGTCACGGGAGCCGCGTCGGCGACCGAAGACCGGGTCGCGCGCCCGCGGGCCGACCGGCATCTCACCGGGAACGAACAGCCGCGCGAACGACCAGACGATCGCCGCGATCCCGAAGCCCGCGAGCCAGACGATCAACGGCGGATCGTCCAGCGCGAAGAACTCCTGGGAAGGACCCCACGTCACCGCGATCACGAACAACGCCGCCATCGCCCAGATCAACGCGAGGCGCGCCCTCGTGAGGGGCGCCGCGATGATCGAGAGCACGAGGAAACCGATCCACGTGAGCACCATCACCGCGGTGGTCTGCGCCTCGACGAGCGAGACGCCCGGCTCGTCATGGGCGAGGGCATAGGCGAGCAATGTCGCGATCGCCGCGAGCGTGCCCGTCGGGATGGCGAAGCGCAGCACACGTCGCACGAATCCCGGCCGGAAACGATCGGAGTTCGGCGCGAGCGCCAGGAAGAACGACGGGATGCCGATCGTGAGCGCGCCGACCAACGTCAGGTGGCGAGGCAGGAACGGGAACACGAACCCCAGCACGCCGGTCGCGATCGAGATGAGCATCGCGTAGACGGTCTTGTTGAGGTACAGCCCGCTCGTACGTTCGATGTTGCCGAGCACACGGCGGCCTTCGGCGACGACCGGGGGCAGCGAATCGAACGTGGAATCCAACAGCACGAGCTGGGCGACGGCGCGGGTCGCGTCGCTGCCCGAGCCCATCGCCACACCGATGTCGGCGTCCTTCAACGCGAGTGCATCGTTCACGCCGTCGCCGGTCATCGCCACCGTGTGGCCGAGGGACTGCAGGGCTCGCACCATCGCTCGCTTCTGCTGCGGCGTGACACGACCGAACACCGAGTGGGCCGCGAGCGTCGCGGCCAGTTCGTCGGGGTCCTCGGGCAGCTCGCGCGCGTCGACGGGCTCGTCGGCCCCCTCGAGGCCGAGCCTCGAGGCGATCGCTCCGACCGTGCGGGGGTCGTCGCCGGAGATCACCTTCACCGTCACGTCTTGTTCCCGGAAGTACCGCAGGGTGTCGGCGGCGTCGGGACGCGGCCGGTCTCCGAGGATCACGAGACCCACCGGCTCCAGGTCGGCCGGGAGATGTTCGCCGGTGAGTTCGTGGGCGCGCGCAACGAGCAGCACCCGGTGGCCCTGCTCGGCGAGCTCGTGCACGCGGTCGCCGACCGATCCGGCGTCGTCGGTCACGGCGAGCATCACGTCGGGTGCGCCGAGGAACCATGCGCCCTGTCCGTCGAAGGCCGTACCGCTCCACTTCCTCGCCGAGGAGAACGGCACGCCATCGGCGGCGTGCCAGCCGCTCGCGTCGGTGAACCGATCCGCGATCGCCGTGGTGGTGGCGTTGGGCGAGGGGTCGGCGGCGGCGAGTGCACCGAGCACCGTCTCCAGGCGCTGGCCGTCACCGTCGAGTGACCGGACCTCCTCGACCGCGAGCTTGCCCTCGGTGAGCGTGCCGGTCTTGTCGATGCACAGCACGTCGACGCGCGCGAGGCCTTCCACGGCCGGCAACTCCTGTACGAGCACCTTGCGCTGCGCCAGGCGCACGACGGCGACGGCGAACGCCAGCGAGGTGAGCAGCACCAGCCCTTCCGGCACCATCGCGACCGTGCCGGCCACCGCGCCCGACATCGCCTCCCTCCAGTCGCCCGGCACGGCCCGGATCTGACTGACGAACAGCAGTACGGCGGTCGGCACGATCGCGAACGTCACGTACGTGAGGATCGTGTCGATGCCCGAACGCAGCTCGCTCCTCGTGAGGGTGAAGCGGCGGGCGTCCTCGGCGATCTGCACCGCGTAGGCCTCGGCGCCGACCTTGGTCGCCCGGTACCGCCCGTCCCCGGCCGCCACGAACGAACCGCTCAGCACCTCGTCGCCGATGGACTTGTCGACCGGGTCGGACTCACCCGTGAGCAGAGACTCGTCGACCTCCAGCCCACGGCTCGCGAGCACTTCCCCGTCGACGACGATCTCAGCGCCGGCGGGCGCGTCGAGCACGTCGTCGAGCACGACGTCGCCGACCGCCACCTCGCGCACCTCGCCCTCGCGAACCACTCGAGCCTTGGGAGCCGTGAGCACGGTGAGGCGGTCGAGCGTCCGTTTGGCGCGAAGCTCCTGCACGATGCCGATGCCGGCGTTCGCGATCAGCACGATCCCGAACAGGGCGTCTTGCAGCGGGCCCACGACGAGGATGATCGCGAGCATCGCGCCGAGGATCGCGTTGAACCTCGTGAGCACGTTGGCGCGCACGATCTGGGCGACCGTGCGCGTCGGCGCCGCGGGAACGTCGTTGACCTGTCCACGAGCGACGCGTTCGGCCACCTCGGCGGCGGCGAGCCCGCGCTCCGGTTCGACGTGCGGCGCATCGGCGGTCGTGGTGGTGGCCATGTCGTCAGGCCGTGAGGCCGCGCTCCTTCGCCCAGGCGTCGAGCAGGCCGTACGCCTCCTCGTCGGGGATCGGGCCACGTTCCAAGCGCAGCTCCATCAGGAACTCGAGCGCGTCGCCGACCAGCGGCCCGGGCTCGATGCCGAGATGGTCCATCACCTGTCGACCGTCGAGGGGCGGGCGGAGCGCGTCGAGGTTCTCCTGCTCGGCGAGCCGCGCGATCCGCTCCTCGAGGTCGTCCTGCAACGCCTGGAACTTCGCGGCACGCCGCTCGTTCCGCGTGGTCACGTCGGCGCGCGAGAGCTGGTTCAGCCTGTCGAGCAACGGGCCGGCGTCACGCACGTACCGGCGAACGGCCGCGTCGCTCCAGCCCTCGCCGTACCCGTGGAAGCGCAGGTGCATCTCGACCAGCTTCCTCACGTCGTCGACCACGTCGTTCGGATACCGGAGCTCGCGCAGGCGCTTCTCGGCCATGCGAGCGCCCACCACCTCGTGATGATGGAACTGCACGCCCTCGGGGGTGATCTGCCGGGTCGAGGGCTTCCCGATGTCGTGCAGCAACGCGGCGAGCCGCAGCACCTCGTCGCGCTCGCAGCGCTCGATCACCGCGTAGGTGTGCCGCAGCACGTCCTTGTGCTGATGCACCGGGTCCTGCTCGAGCTCGAGCGCCGCCAGCTCGGGCAGGAACGTGTCGGCGAGCTTCGTCGACACGAGGAGCTCGAGGCCCTTCCCGGGATGATCGCCGAGGAGCAGCTTCGACAGCTCCCCGCCGATGCGCTCGGCCGAGACGATCTCCATCCGCTCCCACATCTCCTCGATCGCGGCCACGACCCGCGGGACGGCCTCCACGCCGAGCTGGGAGACGAACCGTGCGGCTCGCAACATGCGCAAGGGATCGTCGCCGAACGAGACCTCGGGCTCCAGCGGCGTGTCGAGCACGTGCGCCGCAAGGTGCCGCACACCCCCGTAGGGATCGACGAACGCCCCCTCCGGAAGCCGCACGGCCATCGCGTTCATCGTGAAGTCACGCCGCGAGAGGTCGGTCTCGACATCGTCGCCGAACGTCACGTTCGGCTTGCGATGCTCCTGAGCGTAGACCTCCTGGCGGAACGTCGTGATCTCGAGTCGATCGCCGTCCTTCATCGCTCCGACGGTGCCGAACTTCACCCCGACGAGGTAGCGCCGGTCGGCCCATCCGTGCAGGAGCCGAGTGGTCTCGTGAGGATGCGCACTGGTCGTGAGATCGAGATCACTTCCGGCCCGCCCGAGGACCATGTCCCGGACGCTGCCACCCACGAGATAGAGCTCGTGACCGGCCTCGGCGAACCTCGCGCCGAGGTCCTTCGCGATCGGCGACACGTCGAGCACCGCACCGAATGGGGTCTGGTCGGCCATGGCGGCCCGAGCTTACCGTGGACCCTGTGCCCACCTGGCTCGGGTTCATCTGGACCTCACCGAACACGCTGATCGGACTGGTGCTCGGGCTGCTCACGTTCCAGTTGCCGGCCCTTCGCGACGGCGCGCTGGTCTTCGACAAGGCCCCGCGTGGCCTCACGTGGGTGCTCCGGAAGTTCAACCGCACGGCGATGACGGTGGGGTTCGTGATCGTGTCGTCGAAGCCGGTGACCGGTCGCCTGCTCGCGCACGAGCGATGGCACATCAAGCAATTCTGCGCCTGGGGACCGCTGTTCATCCCCGTCTACTTCCTGCTCGCGATCCCCTACGGCTACCGACGTCACCCGATGGAGATCCGTGCGCAGATCGCCGCCGGGGAACGCTCGCCGGTCCGACCGGACCGCACACACTAGCCCCTGCTGGACGACCGTCAGGACGCGTTTCCTCCCGGCGGCGCGACGGCGGCTCAGTCTCGCCGACGTGCCGCGAGCCTGCGGCCCGCCCAGGCAACCACTTGTCCTATCGCGGCGCCGATCACGATGCCACCCACGACGTCCCCGGGGTAGTGCACGCCCGAGTGCACCCGCGAATAGCCGACGACTGCCGCAGCGGCGCTCAGCGGCAGGCCGAGCGCGGGCACCACTTCCGCGACCGACGAGGCGAACGCCGCCGCCGAGGCTGAGTGCCCCGACGGGAACGACGCCGACGTGGGCATCTCGACCCGGCGCTCGAGCGGCACACCCGCCGCGTCGGCGTCCGGACGACGGCGCTGCCCGACGAGCTTCATCGGCAGGTTCACGAGCGCCGACGTGCACGCGACCGCGGCGACACCGGTGAGCGCGGCGCGACGTCCCCTGCGACCGCCGATCGCGAACAGCACACAAGCCGTCCCGATCCACGGTTTCGAGTGGTCCGCGGCGCTCGTGAACCAGCGCAGGGGGTGGTCGATCGTCGGGGTCGGGGTCGCGGCCACCGCCCGGTACACGGCGGCGTCGACCGCAGCCAGCTCGCGGAGGACCCGCACCAGCGCAGGCGCCGGAGCAGACTGCGCGGCCTCGAGCCGGTCCGCGAGCCGTCCGGATGGGGGCAGCGGCGTGGTGTCCGCATCCGGCTTCCCCTGGGCTTCGTTCACGGGTTCGCCGGCTTCCCGGCCGCGATCCGCAACAGCTCGCGGATCGTCGACCTCTCGGTGACCCGCACCGCGGCGGCGGCGGGCGACCGGCCCGGCGCGTGCCTCGGCATCCGGATGGTGAGCGCTCCCGGGCGGGTCGCGAAGACCAGCGGCGGATCCATGGTCAGGGCTTCTCCGTCGACCCCGACGTCGACCCGGCCGGCCGAGCGCACCTCGAACCGATCCGCGGTCCATTCGCGCCACCCCTCGAACCGACCGAGACGTCCCGCCGCCTCCAACGAGATCAGCTTCTGCATGTCGGAGGCGCTCAGGACCGTTAGCGTCGCGATGCCGAGGGTGCCGTCGTCCAGGCGCTCTCGGCTGCCCCGGCCCTTGGCCCGCTGGAGCTCGTAGGGCCCGTTCGAGACGAGGATGACGGCCGCGGTGGGC
>DASTBT010000085.1:0-3251 GCA_035711865.1 Actinomycetota bacterium | reverse complement strand
GGCGATGGTCGCCGACCGCCGTGGAAGCAGCCCCGAGATGTTCCGCGTCGTGACTGTCGAACTGCCCGACGGCGCCCGTGCCGACCTGCGCAGCGACGACCTCGCGGTCGGCGCCACTGCGACGGTCTACCGCAGTGAGTCGGGTGCGGTGTTCGAGAGCCCACCCGCAGCGCCGGGGTTCTTCGATTGGTTCCTGTGTGCAGCAATCGTGGCGGCTGCGATCGTGCTTACTGTCGCGACGGTCCGTTCGGTGATGCGGCTGCGCCGCCCGTCCTGATTCGTCGCACCAGCGGCCCGCGGCATCCGCCCGCTGCTACCCGCCGGGCACCAACGGGAAGATCGCCGGCCAGCCGTTGTGCGCGTACACGATCACCATGAACACGATGGCGTCGAAGAGCAGGTGCACGACGAGCACGTAGGTGAGCGACTTCGTGAGCTTGAACGTGTAGCCCTGGATCAGCGCGAACGGGATCGTGAGCAGCGGCCCCCACGACTGGTATCCGAGCTCCCACAGGAACGACACGAACACGATCGTCTGCAGCAGGTTCGCCTGCCAGGTCGGGAAGTGCCGGCGCAGCAACGCGAAGACCGTGCAGATGAAGAACAGCTCGTCCCAGGTTCCGACGGCGTTCACGCCGATGAAGAGGCGCACGATCTCGTCGGGTGCGGTGACGGTGGGCCAGTTCTGGTAGACGCCAGAGGTGATGAAGTAGAACGGCAGGATGAGCCAGCCCGCGACGATGACGCCGATCAGGTAGAGCCACTGGATGCGCGTCCAGCGTCGGCCGGTTCGCCACGGGAAGCGGATGACCCGGTCGCCGTACAGGTAACGCGAGATGAGGAAGGGCACCGCCACGGCGAGGCCGAGCACGACGGCGAAGCGCACCATCGCCGGATAGCTGATGTCGGCCTCGAGCGAGATCGTCGAGATGATCGCCTGCCCCAGGGCGATGAGGAACAGGTCGGGCAGCAACCGGCTCGTGCGTCCGGACCGGTCGGTGAGCCACGCCACCGCAAGGCCGGCCAGGAGCATCGCATAGCCCGCGATCGGCAGCACGAACCCGAACAGCAGCACCGCGGCACCGCACACGAGCACCGCCGGTACGAGCCCGATCGGGTGGGTTCGCACCGTGGGCTGGGTGGTGAGAGCCGCGGACACCCTCTCAGCTTCCCATGCCTGTCGTGGGGACATGCCACGATCGTTGCATGACGCGGATGCCCCGGCCCTACCCCCATCCGACACCGCACCCGGCGATCGTGCCCCCGTACCTGCTCGCGCGCATCGCGCTCGCCGCCGGTCCGCGGTTCGATGAGGCAGCGGATGCCGCACGCCGGTCCCTTCTCCGCGATGCGCCGCTGCTCGAGTGGCGCGCCACCGGCGACCTTCCATCGTTCGTCGTGCCCGAGCTGCATGCGCGCGACGAACGACCCGCCGCGAGACCCGGAACCGCGCCGCAGCCCGATCGCCGGATCTCCGACGCCGAGGGTGACGACACGCTGCCCGGGCGGCTCGTGCGCCGCGAGGGCCAGCCGCCGACCGGCGATGCCGCAGTCGACGAGGCCTACGACGGACTCGGCGAGACCTTCGAGCTCTTCGCCCGGGTCTTCGCGCGCGACTCGATCGACGACGCCGGCATGCCGCTCGAGGCCACCGTGCACTTCGGCGACCGGTACGACAACGCCTTCTGGGACGGCGAGCGCATGGTGTTCGGCGACGGCGACGGCGAGATCTTCCGGGGGTTCACCGACTCGATCAGCGTCATCGGCCACGAGCTCACGCACGGGGTCATCGAGCGTACGGCGCGCCTCCGCTACCAGCGGCAGTCGGGGGCGCTCAACGAGCACGTCGCCGACGTGTTCGGGGCGCTCGTCGAACAGTACTCGATGAGCCAAGATGTTGATTCGGCGACCTGGCTCATCGGCGAGGGCGTCTTCACCGACGCGGTCGAGGGCCGCGCCATCCGATCGATGAAGGAGCCGGGCACGGCGTACGACGACGACATCCTCGGCCGCGACCCGCAACCCGACCACTTCGACCGCTACATCGAGACCGACGACGACAATGGCGGCGTGCACCTGAACTCGGGCATCCCGAACCGGGCGTTCGCCCTCGCCTCCCTCGAGATCGGCGGGTTCGCGTGGGAGCACGCCGGGCGGGTCTGGTACGACGTCCTGACCTCGGGCCGGCTTCGTCCCACCGCGAACTTCCGCGAGTTCGCGAGCGAGACGGTGCGCGTCTCCGTCGAACGCTTCGGCCGCGCCTCGACCGAGGCGAGGGCGATCATGGGGGGTTGGTCCGCCGTCGGCATCGAGGTGCCGCCGACCGCGTGACCGGCGACATCCGGCGCGTCCTGCGCACGGGAGTACCATCGCGGCATGGACGTCATCGTGTCGCGCAGCGGCGGGCTGGCTGGGCTCCGCCTGACGTGGCAGGTGCGCGTCGAGGAGCAGCCCGACCCTGACGACTGGTACCTCCTCCTCGAGGAGATCCCCTGGAACCAGCCGCCAGCCGTGCCGCCCGAGCCCGACCGCTTCGTCTACCGCATCCGCTGTCCTCCGCGCGAGGTGACGCTCGCCGAGCGACAACTGGTGGGCCCGTGGCGCGAACTCGTCGACCGGGTGCAGGAGACGACCGAGCCCGAGCGGGCGCGTCCCCGAAACGCGTCCGATGGCGGGCAACGACCCGGCAGCACCCGGCCGGGTCGCAACGCCTGACGCGCTTCAGGTCGCGGAACGCAGCTCGCCGCGCACGATCGAGTCCCCCGAGTGCGCGGGCTCCCCATCGACCGGCTCGGCCGACACGTCCACGATGGGGTAGTCGGCGAGGTCGATGCCGCTCGGCACCGTGAAGCGACCGGATGGCCCGTCGAGCAGGCCGAGACTGACGAGCCCCGAGGCATCCGACCGGATCAGCCACACCTCCCGCACGGAACCCGATGGCACCTGCGAATCCAGGTCGACGACGATCGACCGAACGCCATCGGCGTCCTCCTCGACGAGCGCCTCGCCGCTCGCCTGCCAGCCGGGGAACGGTTCGAGGGCGGCGCTCGCGAGCACTGTCTGCGTGGGAGCGACGATCTGCGCGATGCCCACGCCGAGGCCGATGCCCAGGAGAATGCCCGCGGCCGCGGCGGCGAGCGCGAAGGCCCACCACTTCGTCCGTGCGGGGCGGCGGGCCGGCTCGGGCGCGGATGGGGCCGCAGCCGTCGCCGTGGCGCCGTCGTGCCCTGCAAGCGGATCGGACGCGAGCG
>DASTBT010000084.1:0-6939 GCA_035711865.1 Actinomycetota bacterium | reverse complement strand
GACCTGATGCCGTGCCACTCGAACCGGCAACGAACCGAGGTGCCGAAGGCGGAGCTGTCCGTTGCGGAGCACCCCTCGTGGGGGATCTGTTCGTAGCCCATGGCTTCGAGGAGGGAAAGGAAGACCGGCAATTCTTCCGGGGTGGTTGCGTCCATCTCGAGGCGGGCGTTGTCGGCCAGGTATGTGATCGCTCCCGCCCCGTCGAAAGCACCGAACGCCTCGACGAAGCTCGTGGCAACCGGCACCGCTGAAGGATCCACGGGGTACACCGTCGGCTGCGTGTCCGCCGGGGTCGTCGTGTCGTCCCCGGGGCGGTTCGCCACGATCAGCACGACCGCGACGAGACCGATGGCCGCCGCGACGGCGAACCCACCGATCTTCTTGTTCCGTCCGGCGCGGACCTGCCGCTTCTGCTGACGCTGGAGGGCGCCAGGCTCAGGTCGCTTCTGCTTCGTGACCATCTCGTAGACCTCCCGAACGTCGGGCATCCTCGCTCCCTAGCTCCCCTTGAGCGCCGCGCGCCCCTGCGACGCGAGCACGCGCACGGTGGTCGGTCGGATGCCCATGATGTGGGCGGCCTGCTCCGAGCTGTATCCGAAGATGTCGGTGAGCACGATCGCGGTCCGTTGACGAGGGGTGATGCCTCGAAGCATCCGACGAACGTCCTCCCGGGCGTTCACGTCGTCGAACGGATCGCGGCTGCCGGCGGTCGGCGCGATCTTCCTCGCCGCCATGCGTGCGCGGCGTGCACGCATCCGGACCCCGTTCAACGCGACGCGGAACAGGTAGGCGACCGGATCCTCGATCGTGTCGAGCCGGTCCCACCGCTCCCAGAGTTTCAGGAACGCGTCCTGCATGAGTTCCTCCGCGTCGGCCGAGCTGCCCGTGACGAAATACAGCGCTCGGTACAGGCGATCGTGCACGTCGAGGAAGAGCTCCTCGAAGCTCGTCGGATTCGCGGGCGCCTCGCGTTCCCGGTCGAGCTTGACGACGTTGTCCTCGGCTTGCACGCGACCATGGATGCTCGACGCATCCCGATCGTTTAGCCGAGCCGCTCGCATGTTCCGCGGGACTCGCATCGTTCGACCCTACGCTCGGGTTCGTCGGCGCGGAACCGGAGAGCGGCTCGGATCGGCAGGGCTCGATACTGAACGATCCGGTGATGGCCTACCTCGCGAAGCTTCCAGGGTGGTGGCGAACGACCGTCGCCCGCGGACAGCTCCGGAATGGGCGCCACGAGCAATCCGAGGTCGCGCTCGATGCCGGCCAAGGTCGCGACCGGCAGCTCGGGGTGGCCAGCGTCACCCCGGACCTCGGCATCGATCGGGTCGGACTTGCCGCGGACCCGGTCCGCACGCCGGGCCACGCCCATCATCCTCGGGGACACCCGCACCGAGGCCTCACCGTGCGCGATCAGGTGTCGCTCGAGATGCCCGGAGACGTGGCGGCCGTCCTCGATGGCGAACGGCGCTCGTCGTCGAGGCCCCGTGCCCAGGTAGGGAGCCGTTGGAACCCCTTCGTGCGCGCCCTCACCGCCAGCTCGGCGAGCACCCGGCCGCTCCTACCGTCGATCGCGACGGCGGTGTGGGTCTGCTTGTGCGGGTCGATTCCGATTACGATCACCCCTGGTCCCCTTTCTGGACGCACACACCGGATGGTGAGGACCACCGGCGGACACGCCTCAGTGGGGCTGATGCAAGCTCCTATGAAGTCACGCCGGCAGGCCTTCGCCGGCGGCGGGCGGCACAACGGATGAAGGTCATCCCGCTCGCGAGAGACACGAACCCTAAGAGCCAGCCCGCCGTCGGACGGAGGCTATCCCGAGATCGATCTCGGGATCTCACCTGCGTGATCACCCTGACACTGAGGCACACCCTAGGGTCCGGTCCGGCAACTCTAGGGCAACCCCGTTCGTGCCCGCCCCCTGCTCACCGATACCGTCGCCATGTCATCGATCGGCTCGACGAGCGGAAGGAGACCCACATGTTCACCCCGGCAGCAGCGGTCTACGTCGCAGAGGCCATCGCAGGAAGCCCCCGGAAGCAGCAGCCCGTTCTGCTTCCACGTTCGGCATCGCGGTCCGGCGGGGCCCGGAGAACGTTCCGTGTGACGGCCGTCGTCCGGCGTCGGTCGGTGCCTGCGACGCCGACGCGGACGTTGCGCCCGCGTTCCGCTTGATCGGCTGACCGAGCGTCCTTGGCCCGACGTCACATCGTCAGGCCCCTGAGCTCCTCGGGCACGAGGTCGGCAAGCTCCCAGCTGGTCCACAGGTCGGTCGCGATCCGGGCGGCGGGCCTGTGCGCGCCATGGCGCGACGCCCACTCGCACACGCGCTCGACGTCACGCCGCAGGAACGCCTCGGCATGACGGTTCTTCCTCGGATCGACCGCCTGCGGAAGATCGATCACCGTGACCTCGCCGTTCCACACGAGCAGGTTGTAGGGCGACAGGTCCCCGTGCACGACGTTCAGGAACAACATGCGTTCGATCGCGCGCAGCACCTGGTCGATCAGCGACTCGGCCTCGTCGTGGTCCTCCGGCCGGTACGAACGAAGCTGCGGGGCGGCGAGGGCCTCGCCGCCGACGTAGGTCATCAGGATCGTGTCCCCGGTGCGCTCGATCGGACGTGGCACGGCGGCTGCCCCCGCCGACAGCGTGCGCAGGGTCTCCCATTCGCGATCGACCCAGATCATGCCCTGCACCTCTCGGCCGAAGCGGGTCTTCTTCTCGACCGCCACGCGAACGCGGCGTTCCTTGATCCACTCACCGTCTCGATACATCGATTCGTCTCGGAAGTCCCGCCGATCCAGCGGGTGGTAGGCCTTCAGCGCGACGAGGTCCTCGCCGGTCGTGCGAGGGTTGGCTCGGCATAGATGCACCGAGGCTTCCTTGCCGCTCTTGATCGGTCTCAGCACCGCTTCGATGAGCCCCTCGGTGAAGAAATGCTCGAACTGGTTCACGTCGGACAACGCAGGTCTCCTTCCGGGATGGTTCGTGGCATGGGTCGACCACGTCCCCGAGGGAGCGGTGCGTGGGCGCCGACCGGGAGCGGTGGCGCTTACCCGACGGCGAACCGGAAGGGACGCGGCGTGCGCGCGACATCGAGCACCGAGATCGCGGCCATGCTCATCGCCTCCTTCCGCCGACCTCCGACGCGCCGATCGCGTCGGAGTGCCCAGCCAGCCTAGCAGCGTCGTCGGTCCTGTCCAGCGGGGGGCCGGACTTCGCGATCAAGACCAGCGCGACGATCAGCGCGAACGCGCTCAGCGCCATGAACGGGATCGAGATGAAGTGGAACCTCCAGATCCACACCACGGTGCACGGTGCGTCGGCGCTGCACGAGGCGGACGCCTGCTCAGGGAAGCGCTCGAGTTGGTAGTGGTAGATCGAGATCGCGGCACCGATCGCGGCCACCGGCACGACGTACCGCCATACGAAGGGGTCACGCCGGTATGCGGCCACGAGCAGGATCGGCGCCAGGGGGTACATCGCGATCCGCTGGTACCAACAGAGCTCGCACGGCACGAAGTGGGCGACCTCGGAGAGATAGAGGCTGCCCAGCGCGGCGGTGAGCGCGACCAGGAAGGCCAGCCACAGGGCCGACGGCCCGAGGGTCTCGATCAGCGCCGGCCTCATGCCCCGTGAGCCGTCGCGGTCGACGATCGCGACCAGGGCGATGCCCACGACCGCGAGGTCGGCGGCCACGGTGAGCAGCGCGAACAGGGTGGCCATCGTGCCGACGTCCATGGGCGAAGCGTACCCACGATCCGACTCGCGATCGGAGGAGGTTCGTCCCTGCGATCGGACCCGCGAACTCGTGTCGGTGCGAGGCGATAGGGTCGGCGCCCATGGCGAAGACACGCGTGACGCTCTCGTGCCGTGAGTGCCGCCAGCAGGTGTCGCAGTGGGTCGGTCGATGCCCCGGCTGCGGCGCCTGGGGCACCATCGACGAGCAGGCGCCGGGCCGGCCCGGCCCGGCGTTCGCCGCCGAGGCAGCTCCCCTGATGGGTGAGGGCGACGCGGCCACGTCGGCATCACGCATCGTCACCGGGCTCTCCGGGGTCGATCGAGTGCTGGGAGGTGGCCTCGTCCCGGCGTCGGTCTCGCTGCTCGCGGGCGAGCCGGGCATCGGCAAGTCGACGTTGTTGCTGCACCTGATCGCGTCACTCGCATCGCGCGGGCACGGCTGTCTCCTCGTGAGCGGTGAGGAATCGCGCGCCCAGATCGCCGACCGGGCGCGCCGCCTCGACGTCCCCGCCCGCGGTGTTCGCTTCGCACCCGGCCGCGATCTCGAACACGTGCTGCAGACCGCTCGCAACGAGGGGCCGGCGCTGCTGGCCGTCGATTCGATCCAGACGATCCGCGATACCGCCGCAACGCAGGTTCCCGGCGGTGTCTCCCAGGTGCGCACGTGCGCCGATGCGCTGACCGGACTCGCCAAGACCGACGGCATGGCCGTGCTGTTGACGGGGCACGTCACGAAGGACGGCGAGCTCGCCGGTCCCCGCGCCCTCGAACACTCGGTCGACGTCGTGCTCACGTTCGACGGAGACCCACGCTCCGGCATGCGGGTGCTGACCGCGGGGAAGAACCGCTTCGGTGCCGAGGGCGAGAGCGCATGGTTCGAGATGAACGCCGACGGGCTTCGCGAGGTCGATCCGACGAACCTGCTCGCGAGCGGCGAACAGGTCCCCGGGGCGGCGACCGCCCTGGTCAGATCTGGGCGCCGGGCGCTCGCCGTCGAGGTTCAGGCGCTCGTGGGCACCTCCGAGGGTGGGGCTCGGCGCCAGGCCACAGGGATCGATGCCCGCCGGTTCCAGCTGGTCGCCGCGGTGCTCGACCGGGTCGCGGGGCTATCCGTCGGCCGGTCGGAGCTGTTCGGGGCCTCGTCGGGAGGTGTGAGGATCGACGACCCTGCGTGCGATCTCGCGATCGCCGCCGCGCTGGCCTCCGCGGCCACGGGAGCGATGCCGCCCGATCGATCCGCGTTCGTCGGCGAGATCTCTCTCACCGGCACGGTCCGTGCGGCGCCCGCCATGCCACAGCGGCTCGCTACGGCCCGTGCGGCGGGTTCGACGAGGATCTTCGCTGCTCCCGACGTCGTTGCCATCGACGGCATCGAGGTGGTTCCGGTCCGGCATGTCGCGCAGGCACTCTCGTGGGCGATGGTGAATTCCCAGCTCGCTCCCGGCGAGCTGAACAGACGTTCAGCCTAGGCGCATCGGCGCGCTCGAGGTGTCGAATCAGCCCTCTGACCTGCGGATTTAGGTTGCGCCGCAAGCGGCTCCCGTGTTACCCTTCCGAACGGATCGTTGACATCCCAGTCCCGACTTCGTGGAGGTTCCGTGTTCCGTAAGGGCGATACCGTGGTGCATCCGGAGCATGGAGCAGCAGTCATCGAGGAACTACGGGAGAAGGAGTTCCTGGGGGAGACCCGCACCTATCTGGTGCTCCGCGTCGCCTACGGCGATCTGACCTTGATGATCCCGACCGATTCGACCGAGCAGGTCGGTTTGCGTTCGGTCGTGAGCAAGAACGAGGTCAAGAAGGTCCTCAAGGTCCTCACCGAGGAAGAGTCCTCGATGGCAGCCAACTGGAGCCGCCGATTCAAGAACAACATGGAGAAGCTCCACTCAGGCGATCCGTACCAGGTGGCGGAGGTCTTGCGGAACCTCTCGATCCGCGATCGGGAGAAGGGCCTGTCGGCCGGGGAGAAGCGCATGATCACCAAGGCTCGCCAGATCCTGATCTCCGAGTTGTCGCATGCCACGGGCAAGACCGAGGAAGCCGCCGAGAACATGATCGACGACGTCCTCGACGAGGCTCACGGCGAGAAGATCGCCGCCGTCTGACGTCCCTTGGCCGGGCCATCCGGCCTCTCCACGACGCCCTCGCCGTCTACAGGCGCTCTCGGTTCGCGCCGATGCTGTCCTCGAGCAACTGGTTCGTTCAGTCTGCCGCCGGCCGAGCGACCCGTCGGACGCACGAAGGAGGTGGATCAGCCGTGAGCGATCGCGAGCGCGAAACGCGCGACGGCGCCATGCGTGGCCACCTCGTCGAAGGTGTCCGCTTGATCTTCATCGCCTTGCTCGCGACGGGCGGATTCATCGTCGGCGGTGCGGTCGCCGGCGAGAGCACGACCCGTGCCCTGGGCTTCATCTTCCTCGGGGCGGCCGTCGGGTTCGTGATCGGCGGCGTCGCGGGGCGGCTCACCCTCCGCGCGGTGGGCGGCATGGAGCGCGAGCTTCGTCGCCGTCCGGCGCCGCAGCTCGCGGGCGGCGTGGTGGGGCTCATCGTCGGGCTCATCGTGTCGGGCCTGCTCATGATCCCCTTGCTGCTCGCGCCGAGCGGCGCCGCATGGCCGGCGATCATCTTCGTCTACCTCGTGTTCGGCTCGCTCGGCTTCCGTGTCGGAGAGACGAGGTTCGAGGACATCTTCGGGCTGCTCGGCATGAAGCCGCGTGCCTCGGTGGTCGCGCACGGAGACCTGCACGTGCTCGACACGAGCGCGTTGATCGACGGTCGGGTGCTCGACCTTGTGGCGACCGGGTTCGTGGGCGGCACGGTGCTCCTGCACGACGGGGTGCTCCGAGAGCTGCAGGCGATCAGCGATTCCAGCGACCCGCGCCGGCGCGAGCGCGGGCGCCGCGGGCTCGACGTGCTCGTCGAGCTCCAGAAGGCGCCGACCGTGCAGTTCCAGCTCGTCGAGGAAGCCGGCGTCCTCGATGTCGACGCGGCCCTCGTCAGGCTCGCTCGCGAGCGGGGCGGAACGCTGATCACCGTCGACCACAACCTGGCGAAGGTCGCGGAAGCGCTCCGGGTGCCGGTGGCGCAGATCAACGCACTCGCCTCCAAGTTCCGTGTGCCCTACTTGGCCGGCGACGAGATCTCGGTCCGGCTCGTCAAGGAGGGCCGTGAGCACGGCCAGGCGGTCGGCTA
>DASTBT010000083.1:0-2457 GCA_035711865.1 Actinomycetota bacterium | reverse complement strand
CGGGCTCTCGCTCACCCCCGGACGAGGCGCGGGTCCGATGTGCGCCGGCGACGGAGGAGCGTAGGAGGAAGGACCCGTCCTGGCCTACGGGCAAACCTGGTCTCGAGACGAGATCACCTGCTTGTCGGAGTCATCGGGTCTCACGTGCGCCGACGGAAGCGGCAACGGCTTCGAGCTCGCACGTGCGGTTGGAGCCTGATGGGCAAGGAAGACCGCCGCGAAGGCCGCCTTCCCCCAACTCCGGGAGATGGTCCGCGAAGAGGCGGCGCTGACCGGCCCGACGGTCAGGGTGTGGGCACCGCGCCTGCGGTTCGCGGAGGATTGCGGACCCCTCCAGGAGGCCGTGGTGCAGGTGCGGTTCGCGGACTCGACGCAAGCTGTCTACACCGCATGCTTCGTGGGCGGCGGTTGGGGTCTCACCGCCGGTCCGCTCTTCGTCGATTAGCGATGGCGAGTTGGTGTGCGGTGATCTCAGCCGTCAGGGACCCCTTTGCCTCCTCGAGCGTTCACCCGGATCTGCTGCGGCATCCCGGTCAGCAGCGGCGTGGTGGCAGCGATGGAGGGTTGCAGTTCGGGATCCTGCAGCGCGGCGGCGTGGTCCGTCTCGGAGGTCCAGAGGTCGATGACCCAGATGGCGTCGTCGGCGTCGGTGGACTCGGCGACGAGGTACAGCAGGCAGGCCGCGTTGTCGTCGAAGCGCTTCCCGGCATCGATCAGGTTCCGCACGACCTCGTCCCGCCGGCCGGTTGTGGCGGTGAGCCGGTTGATGAGCATGAACGCCATGCGAGCCCCGTACCCGCGGTCACAGGGGCCGAAACGGCACCTCCGTGTGCGTCGCAGGCACGTCGTGACGAACGTCACCGACGGCAGCACCCTATCTGCGCGAGCCTGGCGTCGTTCGAGGGCGCAGGGGTACACTGTGAGCATGACGAAGGGTACATCTGAGAAGGCGACCGACCTGCCGATCGAGGTGGGCGTCAAGGAGCTCCGTGCCGACATCAGCCGGTGGATCGAGGCCG
Organism: Actinomycetota bacterium; assembly: GCA_035711865.1. Classification (GTDB taxonomy): domain Bacteria; phylum Actinomycetota; class UBA4738; order UBA4738; family HRBIN12; genus JAOUEA01. Next base: position 1,438 of record DASTBT010000083.1, on the reverse strand, counting down.
CACAGCATCACGACGTGGTGATCACGAACCGTGGCATGCCGGTCGCTCGTCTCGTGGCGGTCGGCGAGCACCCGGCGCTCGAGCGGTTGATCGAGCGAGGTCTCGTGCGGTTGCCGGCGCGCCCGGCGCGCCCCCTCGACGTCGGCGACCTCGTGCAGGCTCGCGGCTCGGTGTCTGACCTCGTCGCCGAGCAACGAGGGTGATCACCTACTTCGACACCTCGGCCATCGTGAAGACGGTCGTCGCCGAGGAAGGGTCGGACGTGGCGGTCGAGATCTGGAACTCGAGCGCGATCAGGATGACCAGCATCGTCGCGTACGCGGAGGCGCGCGCCGCGCTCGCTGCCGCCGCGCGGTCTCGGAGGATCTCGGCGCGAGGTCGGCACGCGGCCCGATCGCAGCTCGACGACCGCTGGCGAACCTTCGCGCTCCGCACGGTGTCCGACGACGTCGTCGGACTGGCCGCCGATCTCGCCGATCGCGAGCCTCTTCGTGCCTACGACGCTGTGCACCTGGCATCCGCGCTCCTGGCGAGCGGCGGTGACGACGTCGTGTTCGCGACCTGGGACCGTGCGCTCTCGCGAGCCGCCCATCGGCTCGGCGTCCGAACGAACCTCGTCTGACCGAGTCCCGCGCCAGGCGAGTGACCGCGGACGTAGATGTTTCATGACGAACCGACGTCCGGGTCGTGAGCGCAGGATCGGCGCTGGCCCTCTGAGCGAATCGGAGTGTCGCGTCAACTCTCGACGGAGTGTGGTGAGGGACTCGACTCCGCGCAGATGACCGAGGCGACAGGTGGGTATGACCATGACGCGAGAGAGGCGAGGACCGATGCGCAGGCTGGAGGTGGTGGAGTTTCTCTCGTTGGACGGCGTGAGCCAATCGCCGGGGCATCCCGATGAGGACCGGGAGGGCGGGTTCGAGCACGGAGGCTGGCAGATGCACTACTTCGACGAGGTGTTGGGGGCGTCGGCGGCCGAAGGGATGGCCCCGACGAGCACGGGCGGCGTCCTGCTCACCTATCGTCCGGATGGGTGAACGATCATGCCTGACGTCCTGCTCATCGTCACCGACGACCAGCGTGTCGACACCTTCGGCTGGATGGATGCCGTCGGGCGTCGGATCGTCGATCGCGGCACCCGGTTCCGCAACGGCATGATCCCGACATCGGTGTGCTGCCCGTCTCGGGCATCGCTGCTGACGGGTCTGTACAGCCATTCGACCGGCGTGTGGTCGAACGGGCGCAGCGACGACATCCCGGACACGGGCGGATGGGCGAAGTTCCATGCCGAGGGCCTCGAGGATCGCACGCTCGCCGTCTGGTTGCGGGCGGCGGGGTACCGCACGGTGATGGTGGGGAAGTACCTCAACGGGTACGACGGCTCGCCGGCCGGGTACGTGCCGCCCGGGTGGAGCGTGTGGCACGCGTTCGCCGAGCG
>DASTBT010000082.1:0-8852 GCA_035711865.1 Actinomycetota bacterium | reverse complement strand
GTATGGTGCTGTTCGAGGAGGCCAGATCGCGCGCTGCGGACGGCAGCATCGCGGGCGCCGACGCGTTCAAGCTGTCCGACACGTTCGGGTTCCCGATCGAGCTCACCGCCGAGCTCGCCGCCGATGCCGGGCTGACGGTCGACGAGCGTGGGTTCCGCGAGCTGCTCGAGGAGCAGCGGGCGAGGGCCCGGGCGGCCGTGAAGAAGATCGAGGTCGGCATCGACGCCGGCGCGGTGCCGCCGACCGGGTTCGTCGGGTACGAACAGCCCGAGGCCGATGCGCCGATCGCGCTGCTGCTCGGCGAGGACCGAGGCGAGCTCGAGTTGGCACAGGAAGGCGACGAGGTGTCGGTCTTCCTCGAGCGCACCCCGTTCTACGCGGAGTCGGGGGGACAGGTCGGCGACGAGGGGCAGATCCGCACGCACACGGGCACGATCCGGGTTCGCGACGCGCAGTGGGCCGGGCCGTCCTCGATCATGCACGTCGGCACGGTCACGTCGGGTGAGATCCGCGCGGGGCAGGACGCGATCGCCGAGATCGACCGTCAGCGCCGCGAAGCGACCGCCCGCGCCCACACCTCGACCCACGTCGTGCATTGGACCCTGAAGCACATGCTCGGCGAGCACGCCCGCCAGGCCGGGTCGCTCGTCGCGCCCGGACGGCTGCGGTTCGACTTCCCGAACCCGTCGGCGGTACCCGACGAGGTGCTCGAGCAGGCCGAGCTCGAGGTCAACCGGCTCCTCGCCCGCGACGACGCGCCGAACATCTTCGAGACCTCGTTGGAAGACGCGAAGGCCCTCGGCGCCGCGATGTTGTTCGACGAGAAGTACGGCGAGGTCGTGCGCGTGGTCGAGATCGGCGACTACTCGAGGGAGCTCTGCGGGGGCACGCACGTCGAGCGAACGGGGCGCATCGGGGTGCTCCGCATCCTGCACGAGGGCTCCATCGGGTCGGGCATGCGCCGCGTCGAAGCGCTCGTGGGTCCCGATGCGCTCCGCGAGATCAACGCCGAGCGCGAGCTGCTGCGAGGCATCGTGGCGGCCCTCGGCAGCAAGGACCCCGCGGCCGCGCTCGAGCACGCCCGGCGGGTCGTCGAGGAGAACAAGCGCCTCAAGAACGAGCTCGGGAGGCTCGCGCAGCAGCAGGCCACCGAGCGTGTCGACGAGTTGGTGGCCTCGGCGGTCCAGGTCGACGGCGTACGGCTCGTGCACACCGTCACCGACGCCGACGCAGATGCCCTCCGCGACCTCGCGCAGAAGGCGGTCGGCAAGATCGGGGGCGAGTCGGCCGTCGTGCTCGGGTCCGCGCTCGGGGGCAAGGCGCTGCTCGTCGCGGCATGCTCACCGGCGCTCATCCAGCGTGGCGTCACGGGACCGGCCCTGCTGGAGCGGGCGGCGTCGGTGATCGGGGGCGGCGCGGGCGGCAAGCCGGGCCTCGCGTTCGCCGGAGGCAAGATCGCCGATGCGGTCGTCCCGGCGGTCGAGAGCATCCCCCAGCGGCTCGCCGAACTCCTCGACGACGGCAGCTAGTATGAGCCGGACTACCGACGTTCGCGAGGCGGGTCGGCCCGTTCCCGCCGGCCGGGTACTCGGGCTCGATCTCGGCGACGCGCGGGTCGGTGTGGCGATCTCCGATGCGGACCGGCGGGTCGCCGTGCCGCACGGCACGATCCGGACCGGCCAGCCCCCGGGGGAGCTCAAGGCCGTCGCGGCGCTCGTGCGCGACCTGGACGTCACCGCGGTCGTGGTCGGCCATCCCCGGTCGATGTCGGGCGCCGCGGGCCCGCGGGCACAGCAAGCCGAGGCGTTCGCCGATGCCCTGCGCGCGATCGTCGACGTGCCGGTCGAGCTCCAGGACGAACGCCTGAGCACCGCCGAAGCCGAACGTTCCCTCCGCGAATCGGGGGTCTCCGGGAAACGCCGCCGCCAGGTGGTGGACGAGAGCGCGGCGGCCGTCATCCTGGGTGCTTGGCTCGATGCGCATCGGTGACACCCACTCGACGACGGGCGACCGGTATCCTCGATAGCCGATGCAGACCACGACGCCGCGACGCGCGGATCGCCGCGTGCGCCACGACCGTCCCCGCCGGGTCTCCCTGCTGATCCTCTTCCTCGTGCTGGGAGGCATCGTGGGCGGGCTCGTGTTGGCGAGCCGGCACTACGAGGGGTGCAAGGGTGCGGCCGAAGGCCCCGAACGCGACGTCTCGTTCACCGTTGCCGACGGCGCGACCGCCGAGCAGGTGGTCGGAGATCTTGCGGCCGAACGGGTGATCCCGTGCGGCGGGTTCGTCGGGAACCTGTTGATGCGGGGCACCGGCCGGTCCGGAGACATCCGCGCCGGCACCTACTCGCTGACGACCGGCATGACGCTCGACGAGGCGGTCGAGGTGCTCACCACCCCTCCCAGGCAGATCCCCACGGCGGACGTGCTGATCCCCCCGGGCTATCGCATGACCCAGATCGCCGACGCGGTCGAGGAGGCGCTCGGCATCCCGGCCAAGGAGTTCCTCGCCCGGGCAGACGGCGGCGAGTTCGATCGTCCCCAGGCGCTGCCCGCCGACGCTTCCCTCGAGGGGTTCCTATGGCCCGAGACCTACCGCATCCCCCGGCGCGACGACGCCGACGCCGTGATCCAGCGCCTCCTGAGCCAGTTCGAGCAGGAAACGGCGGGGCTGCCGTGGCAGAACGCAGACGAGCTCGGCGTGAGCCCGTACGAGCTCGTCGTGATCGCGTCGATGATCGAGAAGGAGGCGGCCGTGCAGCGAGATCGTCCGGTGATCGCCGGCGTGATCTACAACCGTCTCGGCGAGGGCATGCCGCTCGGCATCGACGCGACGCTGCTGTACGACGACCCGACGCCCGACGGCGAGCTGTCGACCGCCGACATCGAGACCGACGGTCCGTACAACACGCGCATGCGCACTGGGTTGCCGCCGACCCCGATCGCGAGCCCGTACCTCTGGTCGCTCCGAGCCGCGCTGAACCCCGCCGACACTCCGTATTACTACTACGTCCTCTGCGACGACGACGGGGGCCATCGCTTCGCGGTCACCTACGACGAGCACCTGGCCAACGTCGATGCGTGCCTCGGCTGAGCCACCCGTGGCCCAGCCGATCGGCGGGGCCACGCACGTCGCCGGGGTGATCGGCTGGCCGGTCGAGCACAGCCTCTCGCCGGTCATCCACAACGCGGCCTTCGCGGCGCTCGACATGGATTGGGTCTACGTGCCGTTGCCGGTGGCCCCCGGCGCGCTCCGGGGCGCGGCCGCCGGACTCGTGAGCCTCGGGTTCCGCGGAGCCAACGTCACGATGCCGCACAAGACGGAAAGCGCCGAGATCGCGGGAGAGCTCTCCGACGACGCGCTCCGGCTCCGAGCCGTCAACACGCTCGTGGTGTCGGGCGACACGCTCCAGGGACACAACACCGACACCCCGGGGTTCGACCGCTTCCTTCGGCGCGACGCCGGGTTCGATCCCGCCGGATGCTCCGCCCTCGTCCTGGGGGCGGGGGGCGCCGCGCGTGCGGTCGCCCTCGCCCTCGGCCTCGCCGGCGCCGCCCGCCTGAAGGTCGCGGTGAGGGAGGAAGCCAGGGCACGAGATCTCCTCGCGGCCGTCGACGGGACCGGGCTCCAGGTCGAGGTGATCCCGTTCGACGAGGCTGAAGGCGCGACCGCGGACCTCGTCGTGAACGCGACACCCCTCGGCGCCGACGGGGTGACCGTTCCGCCGCTGCCCGTGGTCGGCCCCGCTGTCTTGTTCGTCGACCTGCTGTACCGGGCTGCGCCCACCCCGTGGCTGGTCGCGGCGCGCGAAGCCGGGGCCGAGGTGTCCGGAGGACTCGGACTGCTCCTGCACCAGGCGGCGCTCTCGTTCGAGCTGTGGACAGGCACCCCCGCGCCGCTCGAGGCGATGTCGGCGGCGGCGCTGGGCGCCCTCGCCGAACGCCACTGATCCGAGCCTCGCGGGTCCTGCGCCTCAAGCGTGATCGCGCCGTCGTCGATGGTGGGGGGAGATGGACGACTACTCCGCGCTCGCGCAGCGGATCTCTGTGGGCGTGCCCGGGGTGTCGGGCTCGCTCGTGTTGTCGCGGGACGGGTTGGTGCTCGGCGCCCATCCCGATGAGGTCGAGAGCCATGCCAAGCAGGCCTGGCTCCGGTTCATCTCGCTCGGCGAACCCGACAGGAGCTTCGTGGAGTTCCCGGACCAGGTGTGGGCCTACGTCAAACGAGGTCCCTACGCCGCCTTCGCCATCGCCGAACCTGGCGTCCGCCCGGGCGTCCTCGTCGACCGGCTGGAGCAGGTCCTGCTGTCGGCCGAGGACGGCCGCTCCCGCCGCGACCCGCTGCGGGTGCCCGACCAGGCCGCCGCTCCCTCGGGCAAACCTCGCACCTCCCTGCACCCTCAGTCGGAGACGCCCGCGCCGTCGGAGATCGCCGCGATCGCTGCCGAGGCCATCCGGCCGGCGCCCGAACGTTCCTCGAGCGTCGGCGCCGGATCGGTCGTCGCCCCGACGCCGGTCGAACGACCCACCCCCGACCCGCTTCCTGGGGCCGCGCCGGAGGCGCCCACCGAGGACTCGCAGGTCCCCCCGGAGAGCCCGGCACGGCGCTCGCGCGGGGACTCGGGAACGGGCTTCGACGACGACGCCGAGGTCGATCGCGTCCTTCTGGCCAAAGAGTTCTCGGGACTGCTTCAGGTCGACTCGGGCGATGACGAAGCAAGTCCCTGAGACCTAAGGCGAACGGGGCCACAAGGACGTCGATGACCACCGTCAAGCGCAAGTCGAAGCAGCTCGGGCAGATCTTGATCGAGCTGGACATGATCACGCCCGAGCAGCTCGAGACGGCGCTCGAGGAACATCGACGCACGCCGAAGTCGCTCGGCCGTGTGCTGATCGACATGGGCATGATCAAGGAGGGCGATCTCGTTCGCGCCCTCGCCGAGCAGGTCGGCCTGGAGTTCGTGGACCTGTCCGAGCACCAGATCGATCCCACCGCCACGACGCTGCTCCCCGAGGCGCTCGCCCGCCGGTACCGGGCGATCCCGATCGGCGAGCGCGACGGCAAGCTGCTCGTGGCGATGTCCGATCCGGCCAACGTCTACGCGCTCGACGACATCCGCACGATCACGAACCGCGACGTCCAGCCCCTCGTGGCCACCGCGGCCGACGTCGAGCGCGCGATCCAGAAGTACGCCGGCATCGACGGTCAGGTCGAGGCGCTCGCGAGCGTCGCCGCCGACGCCCTCGAGTCCGAGGACGAGCAGATGGAGGCGGCCCTCGAGGACGCCCCCATCGTCAAGCTCGTGAACGCGATCATGACCCAGGCGGTCGGCGACCGGGCTTCCGACGTGCACATCGAGCCGGCTGAGAAGAACGTGCGCATCCGCTTCCGCGTCGACGGCGTGCTCCACGAGCCGATGCCCCCGGCGCCCAAGAACATCCAGGGCGGCCTGATCTCGCGGCTCAAGGTCATGGCGGAGCTGAACATCGCGGAGAAGCGAGTGCCTCAGGACGGCCGCATCTCGATGAAGGTCGGCGGCCGGCAGCTCGACCTGCGTCTGGCGACCCTGCCCACCGTGTTCGGCGAGAAGGTCGTGATCCGCATCCTGGACAAGTCGCAGGCCCTGCTGAAGCTCGAGGACCTCGGGTTCCTCGAGGGCCCCTACGAGCGGTTCGCGCGGTCGTTCCGCAAGCCGTACGGCGCGATCCTGGTGACGGGGCCGACCGGGTCCGGCAAGTCGACCACGATGTACTCGACCCTGAACATCCTCAACGAGGAGGACAAGAACATCATCACGGTCGAGGACCCGGTCGAGTACCGGCTCCCGGGCGTGAACCAGATGCAAGTGAACCCCAAGGCCGGGCTCACGTTCGCGAGCGCCTTGCGGTCGATCCTGCGCGCCGACCCCGACATCGTGCTGATCGGCGAGGTCCGCGACCGCGAGACCGCGATGATCGCCGTCGAGGCTGCCCTGACCGGGCACCTCGTGCTCTCGTCGCTGCACACGAACGACGCGCCGAGCGCTCTGACGCGCCTCACCGAGATGGACGTCGAGACGTTCCTCGTGGCCTCGGCGATCGACTCGGTGGTCGCCCAGCGGCTCGCGCGCAAGCTCTGTGAGCGCTGCAAGGTGGCCCACGAGCCGGACGAGAGCGAGCTGATGGCGGCCGGTTTCCCCGAGGGGTCGTGGTCCCAGCTCGAGGAGATCTACCGGGCGCAGGGGTGCGCGGCATGCGCCAACACCGGCTACCGGGGGCGCATGGGGCTCTACGAGGTCATGCCGATGACCGAGGACATCGAACGACTGACCGTCGAGCGGGCGTCGTCCGAGGCCATCAAGGCCGTCGCGTTGGAGCAGGGCATGATCAGCCTGCGCGACGACGGCCTCGAGAAGGTCCGGATGGGCGTCACCTCGATCGAGGAGATCGCGAGGGTGGTGAAGTGAGATGAGCGTCGTGCAAGAAGACGAGGACGTCCAGATCCCGATCCCCGAGCTGCTCGGAGCGTTGATGGACGCCGAAGGCTCGGACCTGCACCTGACCGCCGGCTCGCCGCCGGTCCTGCGCGTGCACGGTGAGCTCGAGCGGCTCGAGGGGTACCCGGCCCTGTCGCCGAGGGCGCTGCAGCAGATGATCTATGCGATCCTGCCGCAGAAGCTGCGGGAGCGGTTCGAGCAGGAGCTCGAGCTCGACATGTCGTACTCGCTGCCGGGGCGCGCCCGGTTCCGTGTCAACGTGTACATGCAGCGCGACGCGATCGGCGCCGCGTTCCGGGTGATCCCGTTCGAGATCAAGCAGATCGACGAGCTCGGCCTGCCGGCGGTCGTGGCGGACCTCGCTCGGTTCCAGCGCGGGTTCGTCGTCGTGACCGGCCCGACCGGCTCGGGCAAGTCCACGACCCTCGCCTCGATGGTCGACGTGGTCAACAGCGAGCGCAAGGGCCACATCATGACCGTCGAGGACCCGATCGAGTTCCTGCACAAGCACAAGAGCTGCATCGTGAACCAGCGCGAGGTCGGCGCCGACACGCACGGGTTCGCGAACGCCCTGAAGCACGTGTTGCGCCAGGACCCCGACGTGATCCTCGTCGGCGAGATGCGCGACCTCGAGACGATCTCGACCGCGATCACCGCGGCCGAGACCGGTCACCTGGTCTTCGCGACGCTGCACACGCAGGACGCCCCGCAGACGATCGACCGCATCATCGACGTCTTCCCGCCGCACCAGCAGCAGCAGGTGCGCGTGCAGCTGTCGACGACGCTGCAAGGCGTCGTGACCCAGCAGCTGATCCCGACCACCGACGGCCAGGGCCGCGCGGTCGCGTGCGAGGTGCTCGTCACCACGCCGGCGGTGCGCAACCTGATCCGCGAGGGCAAGGTCCACCAGATCTACTCCTCGATGCAGGCCGGCGGACGCTTCGGCATGCAGACGATGGACACGTCGCTGGCCCAGCTCGTCAAGTCCGGTCGCATCACCCAGCAGCTCGCCTTCGAGCGCTGCCACGACCCCGAGGAGCTCACGCGACTGATGGGCGGTGCGGTGGTTCCTTCCGTCGCGGGCTCCGACGCCGGGGGCGGGATGAATGGCGGCATGAGCGGCGGCATGGACATGGGCGGCGGCATGGTCATGGGCGGGACGTAAGGGAGGCATGTGATGGCTCAGACCTTCCAGTACAAGGTCCGCGACAAGACGGGCTCCACGGTCACCGGCACGCTGGTGGCCGACAGCGAGCTGCTCGTGCTGCAGCGCCTGCGCGAGATGGGCTACACGCCGTTGGAGGTCGGCAAGGAGAAGAAGGGCCTCAACGTCGAGATCCACCTCACGCGGGCCAAGGTCAAGCTCAAGGACCTGTCGGTCTTCTCGCGGCAGTTCGCGACGATGATCAACTCCGGCCTACCGATCCTTCGGGCGCTGTCGATCCTCGCGGAGCAGACCCCGAACAAGCTGCTCGCCGAGACGCTCACGGAATGCCGCAACGACGTGGAGCAAGGCTCCTCGCTCTCGGGTGCGATGCAGAAGCACCCCAAGGTGTTCAACGATCTCTACGTCTCGATGGTGAAGTCCGGCGAGCTGGGCGGATCGCTCGACTCGACCCTGCTCAAGGTGGCCGCGATGCTCGAGCGCGAGGTGCACCTGCGGGGCAAGATCAAGTCGGCCATGACCTATCCGGTCGCGGTCGTGGGTCTGGTCGTGCTGATCATGGCCGCGATGCTCTTGTTCGTGGTGCCGCAGTTCAAGGGCATCTACGATCAGCTCGGCGGATCCCTCCCGCTCCCGACTCGCGCCCTGATCGCCCTGTCCGACGCTGTGAAGTCGTACTGGTACATCCTGCTCCTCGCGGCCGTTGCGGCCCGATTCTTCTTCCGACGCTACAAGGCCACCGAGAACGGCCGGACCCAGGTCGATCGCCTGAAGCTGCGGCTCCCGGTGTTCGGGTCCCTCTTCCACAAGACCGCCCTGTCGCGGTTCTCGAGCACCCTGTCGATGCTGCTCTCGGCCGGCGTGCCGATCCTGCAGGCGCTCGACATCGTCTCCGACACCGTGAACAACAAGATCATCTCGAAGGCCGTCGTGGACGTGCAATCGAGCGTGCGCGAGGGTGAGTCGATCGCGAAGCCGCTCTCGAAGCATGCGGTCTTCCCCCCGATGGTCGTGCAGATGATCGCGGTGGGGGAGGAGACCGGTCAGGTCGACACGATGCTGACGAAGGTCGCGCAGTTCTACGACCAGGAGGTCGAGGCGTCGGTCGACGCGTTGACGTCCCTGATCGAGCCGCTGCTGATCGCGATCATCGGCGGGTTCGTCGGCGCGGCGGTCATCGCCCTCTACATGCCGATGTTCAACATCATCAA
>DASTBT010000081.1:0-9872 GCA_035711865.1 Actinomycetota bacterium | reverse complement strand
CGTCGACCGCGAGGAGCCGTCGGGAGGGCTCGCCGTCCGAGCCCGCAACCGACTTCTCGGCGACGACGCGATAGAGCGTGACGCCGGCATTGGCGACGATCCATCGCCCAGGCTCGACGACCACGACGGGCGTCGGGATCTCCCGCCGCCGCGCTCCCCGCCCGATGCGCTCGCCGAGCGCCGGACCCAGCGCCTCGGGGGTGAGCGGAGGCTCGTCGACGTAGCGCACGCCGAACCCTCCGCCGACGTCGATCGTGGCCAGCTCGACCCCCGCCCGGGCGCGCACGTCGGCAGCGAGATCGAGCAGCGCGTCGACCGTTCGCAGGTAGGGCTCGACGTCGAGCACCTGCGAGCCGACGTGCGCGTGCACGCCCTCGACCCGCAGTCCCGCCATCGCATCGGCGGCAGCGATCACATCGACGGCCGCGGCCAGCGGGGTGCCGAACTTGGACGCGTCGTGACCCGTGGCGATCGCCTCGTGCGTCTCGACCTCGACGTCGGGCACGACCCGGAGCAGCACCGGCTGGACCCGGCCCCGCTCGCGAGCGATCGCGTCGAGCCGCGCCAGCTCGTCGAGCCCGTCGGCGACCACGGCGCGCAGGCCGGCGCCGACGACGAGGTCGAGCTCCTCGACGGTCTTCGCGTTCCCGTGCATCACGATCCGAGACGCGGGGGCGCCGGCGCGCAGGCACGCCTCGACCTCTCCTCCGGTGGCAGCCAGCAGTCCGAGCCCCTCGTCGAGCACGACGCGCACCACGGCCGACGATGTGAACGCCTTGACCGCGTAGAGCGCCTGAGGGAACGCGGCGCGCACGCGGCGACAGCGGGAGCGCAGCTCCCCCTCTTCGAACACGAGCAGCGGCGTCCCGTACCGTTCCGCGAGCGACGAGGCGCTCACGCCGGCGAGCACGAGTCCGTGTTCGCCGAACGAGGCATGTTCCGGCCACGGGCCGGACGGTACCGGCTCAGGCATCGTCGCCGTCGCGTTCCATCGATTCCGGGGCGGAGACTCCGAGCAGCCCCAACAGGTTCGCCAGGACCTGCTTCGTGCCGGCCGCGAGCCAGAGCCGAGCCTGCGTGAGCGCGTCGTCCTCGGAGACCACGCGGCATTCCGTGTAGAAGCGATGGAACCGAGCCGCGAGATCCTGCGAGGCGTGCGCGATCCGCTGCGGGGCACGGAGCTCGGCCGCCTGTGCGATCTGCCGCGGCACCTCGGCCAGCCCTCGGAGCAGGTCCGTCTCGGGTTCGGTCGCCAGCACCGTGAGATCGACCTGGTCGATCGGGCGCATCGCGACCCCCTCCTTCGCCGCCTTCCGAAGGATGGAGGCGATGCGGGCGTGACCGTACTGCACGTAGTACACGGGGTTGTCGAGCGACCGGCGCCGCACCTCCTCGATGTCGAAGTTGATCGAGGCGTCGTTCGAGAACAGGAGCAGGTGGAACCTCGCGGCGTCGACCCCGACCTCGTCGAGCAGGCGGTCGAGCGAGACGAAGTTGCCCGATCGCTTCCCCATGGGCACCGGCTCGCCGTCGCGAAGGAACGCCACCCACTGATAGATCACGATCTCGAGCGCGTCGGGATCGTGCCCGAGCGCCGTGGCCGCGCCCTTCAACCGGGCGACGTCGCCGTGATGGTCGGCGCCGAGGATGTAGACGAGATGGTCGAACCCGCGCGCGAACTTGTCCACGATGTAGGCGCAGTCGGCGCCGAAGTACGTGTGCTGCCCGTTCGAGCGCACGATGACCCGGTCCTTGTCGTCACCGTGGTCGGTCGAGCGGAACCACACGGCCCCTTCCGAGTCGTACGCAGCACCCGACTCACGCAGCCGCCGCACGGCTGCGTCGATCTCGCCCTTGGCCTCGAGCTCTGACTCCCTGAAGAACACGTCGAACCGCACGCCGAACCTATCGAGCGTGGCCTCGATCCAGCGCAGAACGCGGCTGACTCCCTCGACGCGCATGCGCAGGAACCGCTCCTCGTCGGGAAGGTCGGCGAGCCCGTTCCCCTCGCTCTCGAGGATGTCCCGGGCCAAATCCTCGACGTAGGCACCCCGGTAGCCGTCGTCGGGCACCGTCGCCTGCCGGCCGACCAGCTGCAGGAACCTCGCCTCGACCGACGCGCCGAAGCGGTCCATCTGGCCGCCGGCGTCGTTGAAGTAATACTCGCGCTCGACGGTCCACCCGGTGGCCTCGAGCAGCCGGGCGATCGCGTCGCCGATCGCCGCGTTCCGGGCGTGCCCGAGCGTCAGCGGGCCGGTGGGGTTCGCGCTCACGAACTCGACCTGCACGCGCTTGCCGCGGGGATCGGCGCGGCCGTACTCCTCGCCGGCAGCGGCGACCTCACGCAGTGCGTCGTGCAGCCACGCGTCGGTGACGAACAGGTTCAGGAACCCCGGCCCGGCCACCTCAGCTCGCTCGAGGAACGGCGCGGGCGGAAGAGCGTCGGCGATCGCCTGCGCGACCTCCCGCGGGGGCTTCCCGGCTCGCTTCGCGAGCTCGAGGGCGACGTTGGTCGCGAAGTCGCCGTGATCACGGCGCTTCGGGGCCAGCAACTCCGGCGTCGGCAGCTCACCGTCGATGCCCAGCCCCGGCGCTGCCTGCTCCAGCGCGCGGCTGAGCACGTCGACGAGCCGATCCTCGATCACGGCGGGCCCCCGCCCCGGAGCGCCTCACGGACGGTCACGACCAGGACCTCGGGATCGAACGGCTTCGTCACGTACGCCGAGATTCCCAGCGCGTCCCCACGCGCGTGGTCCTGGTCCTGTGCGTGGGCGGTGAGCAGCACGACCGGCACATCGTGCATGCCGTGATCGTCGCGGAGCCGACGACATACCTCGTATCCGTCGATCCCGGGCATCGTGACGTCGAGCACGATGGCGTCGGGCGAGACCTCGAGCGCCTGGTCGACGGCCTGATCGCCCCGCCTGGCGCTCGAGACGCGGAACCCCCCGAGACGGAAGTTGAGCTCGAGCAGCCGCACGATCACCGGATCGTCGTCGACCACCAACACGAGCGGCTCGGGCTCCCCCATCGACCGAGGATACCTACGCGCACCTGCGCGTCTGCCGGCGCCGCCCCGGAAGGCACGGATGGGGCGGTTGCTAGACTCGCCTCGCCGCCCCCGTAGCTCAGGGGATAGAGCGCCGGCCTCCGGAGCCGGGTGCGCAGGTTCGAATCCTGCCGGGGGCACCGATGTGATGTCGCGAGACATCGTGCCGACGTGTCTCGGGACATCGTTCTACGTCTCAGGTTCGCCCGTGAGGCTGGTAGTCCCGCGTGGGATCGAGGATCAGCTCACGGATCGGCTCGCCGTCCTGGCTCAGCACGCGGATCCGTCGACCATCCACGAGGGCGCAGGCAGACGGCCTGCTCCTCGACCTCCGACCGTGCTCGCCATGGGGCTCGTTCGGGGCCGCCCTCGACCTCGGTTCGAACGCGCCCTCACCCTCGGCATCGAACCGCCGGCAGAGCTATCGCGGAGTCTGCGCCTCGATGCTCTGCGACGATAGAGGCGAAGCGAGTCCGCTCGAGCGACAGGGTCAGCCTGTCGCGCCCTCCCACATCGGCATGCCGATCGCCAGCATGCACAGAATAGAGTTGCCGACTAAGCCCACCCAGCCGAGGAGGTATCGTTTGAGGACAGCACGAAGCCCGAAATAGGCGCCGAGGGCAAACGGGCTCATCATCAGCGCACCGATGATGGCGGCCTTCCACAGCTCCCAGTCGCCTGCGGCCCCGAGTTCGAAGACCCTTCCTGCGAGGACGAAGCCCACGAATGGCGCGGCTACCACCCACAACAGGAAGTACAACGACAGCCTTGACTCCCGAGCTCCCGGCACGGGCTCGGCAACGGGCGGGCGGATCGGCTCGCGGGTTTCGATGCTGGCGCCGCTCATCGTGTCCTCACCTGTCTCAGTTCAAGACAAGCAGATGCGCGGCATGGCACTGAGGCCCGTGGTCCCTCTCCGATCAGGACCTCCGTTGCCGGGCGAGCCCAGGCCCCGCATGCCCCGGTGTCCTTTCGACCGGGAGCGCCCTGATACGTGAGATCGGGGTCGATGCACCAAGCCAGCATCAGCCGCCCGAAACAGCACTTGCCATCTATCCGCGAACGCTTCTTCGAGTGCTGTCCAGCCGGGGACAGCGACCGACCGTACGATTGTGCGATGACCGATCCCCGACAGATGGGTGCGCCGTCGGGGTTCCACGACGATCGCCCCCTCGAGCGCGACGACCTCCTACCGGATCCGATCGAGCAGTTCCGTCGATGGCTCGCCGACGCCGAGACCGCCGGTGTCGCCCTGCCGAACGCGATGGCGGTCGCGACCGCCGACGCGGACGGACGGCCGTCGGTTCGCCACGTGCTGCTGCGGGGCATCGACGAGCGAGGGTTCCAGTTCTTCACGAACCGCCAGAGCCGGAAGGGGCGCCAGCTGGCGGAGAACCCGTGGGCAGGGCTCGTGTTCCTCTGGAAGGAGCTCGACCGGCAGGTGAACGTCACCGGGCCGGTCCAGACCCTGCCCGACCGCGAGTCCGACGCGTACTTCGCCGCGCGCCCGCGAGACGCTCAGCTCGGCGCCTGGGCCTCGGCACAGAGCTCGGTGATCGAGGGACGCGAGGTCCTCGACGACGCCGTCGCCCAGGCGGAGGCTCGCTTCCTCGGCGAAGTGCCTCGCCCCCCGCACTGGGGTGGGTACGTGCTCGAGCCGCACACGATCGAGTTCTGGCAGGGCCGCCGCCACCGTCTGCACGACCGGTTCGCGTTCACGGCGGAGCCGGAGGGGTGGCGCATCGATCGCCTGGCGCCCTGAGGTCCGTACCGGCCCTCGGCACGGGGGTCGTTCGCCCCTAGAGCACAGCACCGCCGGCGGCAACGATGCCCGTCATGGACACCGACGTGCAACGGCCGCGAGCGGGCGTGCGTCGCCGCCGGACCGTGGACGGCAACGAGGCGGTCGCCGCCGTGGCGCACCGCCTGAGCGAGGTCGTCGCGATCTACCCGATCACCCCGTCGTCGCCGATGGGCGAGCTCGCGGACGCCTGGTCGGCGGTCGGCCGATCCAACCTCTGGGGGGCGGTGCCCGACGTCGTCGAGATGCAGAGCGAGGGAGGCGCTGCGGGCGCCCTGCACGGCGCCCTGCAGACCGGAGCCCTCGCCACCACGTTCACGGCGTCGCAGGGGTTGCTGCTCATGGTGCCCAACATGTTCAAGATCGCCGGTGAGCTGACCCCGTTCGTGATGCACGTCGCAGCACGCACCGTGGCCACCCATGCGCTCTCGATCTTCGGCGATCACTCCGACGTGATGGCGGCCCGCACGACCGGGTTCGCGATGCTCTGCAGTTCGTCCGTGCAGGAGGCGCAGGATCTCGCGCTCATCGCGCACGCCGCCACGCTCGAGACCCGGGTCCCGTTCCTGCATTTCTTCGACGGGTTCCGCACGTCGCACGAGGTGGCGAAGATCGACGGCCTCGACGACGCTGACCTGCGAGCGTTGATCGACGATCGGCTCGTTCGCGCGCATCGGGCCCGCGCGCTCTCGCCCGAGCGCCCGGTGCTCCGAGGCTCCGCACAGAACCCCGACGTGTTCTTCCAGGCCCGTGAGGCGGCGAACCCCTTCCATCTCGCGGTGCCCGACGCGGTGCAGGCGTCGATGGACCGGCTCGCCGACCGCACCGGGCGCCGCTATCACCTGTTCGACTACGTGGGACACCCGGAGGCCGAGCGCGTGGTCGTGCTCATGGGGTCGGGATGCGGCGCCGCTGAGGAGGCCGTCGAGTCGCTCGTGGCCGCCGGCGAACGCGTGGGGCTCGTGAAGGTACGGCTCTACCGGCCCTTCTCCCCCGGCGCCTTGCTCGCCGCGCTGCCCGAGACCACGCGGGCCGTGATGGTGCTCGACCGCACCAAGGAACCGGGCGCCCCCGGCGAGCCGCTCTACCAGGACGTCGTGACCGCGCTGGTCGAGGAGATCTCGGCTGGGCGGGCTCGGTTGCGGGCTGGCATGCCCCGTGTGCTCGGCGGTCGGTACGGACTGTCGTCGAAGGAGTTCACGCCGGCGATGGCCAAGGCGGCCCTCGACGCACTCGACGATCCCGGCGCTCCCCGACACAGCACGATCGGCATCGTCGACGACGTGACCCACGCGAGCCTCCCGGTCGATCCGGGGTTCGAGACCGAACACGAGGAGACCGTCCGCGCCGTCTTCTACGGCCTGGGCAGCGACGGAACGGTGAGTGCGAACAAGAACTCGATCAAGATCATCGGGGAGCACACGGACCTGCACGCCCAGGGCTACTTCGTCTACGACTCGAAGAAGGCGGGGGCCGTGACGGTCTCACACCTGCGGTTCGGTCCGCGGCCGATCCGTTCGACGTATCTGATCCGCCGAGCGAGCTTCGTGGCGTGCCATCAATTCGAACGGCTGGAACGGACCGACGTCTTGGAGCTCGCCGCCCCCGGCGCGAAATTCCTGCTGAACAGCCCGTACGGGCCCAATGAGGTCTGGGACCATCTTCCGCTCGAGACGCGACGGCGCATCGCCGAACTCGACATCCGCCTGTTCGTCGTCGACGGCTACGCGGTGGCGAAGGAAGCGGGCTTGGGCACCCGCGTGAACACCGTGCTCCAGACATGCTTCTTCGCACTCGCGAAGGTCATGCCGATCGACGAGGCGGTCGCCGCGATCAAGGACGCGATCGTGGCCACCTACGGCCGTCGGGGCGAGACGGTGCTGACCAGGAACTTCGCCGCCGTCGACGCGGCACTGGCGGCGATGCACGAGGTGGCCGTGCCCAGGGACGTCGGCGACCACGGTCCGACGATGCTGCCCGCCGTGCCCGAGGTCGCACCCGAGTTCGTGCAACGGGTGACCGCCCGGATGATCGCCGGCGAAGGCGACCTGCTGCCCGTGAGCGCCCTTCCCGTCGACGGCACGTTCCCGACCGACACCGCACGATGGGAGCGGCGCTCGATCGCCCGTGAGATCCCGATCTGGGATCCGTCGATCTGCATCGACTGCGCGAAGTGCGCGCTGGTGTGTCCCCACGCCTCGATCCGGATGAAGGTCTTCGAGCCGGACGAGGTCGAGGGCGCCCCCGTGACGTTCCTGCACAAGGAGTGGAAGGACCGCGAGCGCCCCGGACGCCGCATGACGATCCAGGTCGCTCCCGACGACTGCACCGGATGCGGCATCTGCGTCGACGTCTGCCCTGCCCGCAGCAAGGAAGAGGTGAAACACAAGGCGATCGACATGCGGTCGAAGCTCGATCACCTCGAGACCGAACGAGCCAACTGGGAGTTCTTCGGTTCGATCCAGGACCCAGACCCCTCGAGCGTACGAGCCGAGACCGTGAAGGGATCGCAACAGCTGCCACCGCTCTTCGAGTTCTCCGGCGCCTGCGCGGGCTGCGGCGAGACCCCCTACCTGAAGCTGCTGACCCAGCAGGTGGGCAGCCAGATGATCGTCGCCAACGCGACCGGATGCTCATCGATCTACGGCGGCAACCTGCCCACCACACCGTGGACGGTCGACGCCGAGGGGCGAGGTCCCGCCTGGTCCAACTCGCTGTTCGAGGACAACGCGGAGTTCGGGCTCGGCATGCGCCTAGGACTCGACGCGCAGCGCACGCTCGCCCTGGAGTTGCTCGACGAGCTGGAAGACGACATCGGGGCATCGACCGTGCGAAACCTGGCCGAGGGCGCGGGGGCACGCGACCGCCGAGGGATCGATCGCCAGCGCGTTCGGATCGACGAGCTCCGGTCGCGGCTGGCCCACGTCCATCGCTCCGAGGCGCGGGACCTCGAGGCGATCGCCGACTCGCTGGCGCACACGAGCGTGTGGATCGTCGGGGGTGACGGCTGGGCGTACGACATCGGCTTCGGCGGCCTCGATCACGTGCTCGCCAGCGGGAGGAACGTGAACGTGCTCGTCTTGGACACCGAGGTCTACTCGAATACGGGGGGGCAGGCGTCGAAGTCGACCCCGCGCGCCGCGGTGGCGAAGTTCGCCGCGGCCGGGAAGGCCCAGGGCAAGAAGGATCTCGGCATGATCGCAACCGCCTACGGCGATGTCTACGTGGGGCAGATCGCGATGGGCGCCGACATGCCCCACACCGTCAAGGTTCTCGCCGAGGCCGAAGCACATCGGGGGCCCTCGCTCGTGATCGCCTACAGCCACTGCATCGCGCACGGGATCGACATGTCGACGGCGATGACCCACCAACGCGACGCCGTGGCCAGCGGGTACTGGCCGCTGTGGCGCTACGAACCCGAAGCGGTGCCGCGCGGCGAACACCCCTTCCACCTCGACTCGAATCGTCCGTCGATCCCGCTCTCGGCGTTCGCGCAGGAGGAAGCCCGCTACGCGATGCTCTCGCGCACCGATCCGGTCCGGGCCGCGGAGCTGGGACGGCTCGCCCAGAACGACGTCGACGCTCGGTGGCGACTCTACGAGCAGCTCGCCGAGGTCGATCGAGCACGACCCGAGGACCATCCGGCCGAGGAGCCCGTGCCCGGCGGGCAGGAGGAGATGGATCCGTGAGCGCCGACCTTCGCACCACGTATCTGGGCCTCGAGCTCGCGAATCCGCTCGTTCCCAGCGCGTCGCCGCTGGGCCAGCGCATCGAGACCCTCCGCGACCTCCAAGATGCCGGCGCGGCGGCCGTGGTCCTGCCGTCGCTGTTCGAGGAGCAGATCGAGCACGACGACATCCAGCTCGCAGGGGCCATGGAGGTGGGCGCAGAGAGCTTCGCCGAGGCCCTCACCTACCTCCCCGAGCTCGCCGATTACACGACCGGCACCGACGCTTACCTCCGACACCTGGAGGCGACCGTGCGCGAGCTGGAGATCCCCGTGATCGGGAGCCTGAACGGCATCTCGATGGGCGGATGGCTCGAACACGCGCGCCGCATCGAGGACGCCGGCGCGGCCGCCCTGGAGCTCAACGTCTACTTTATCGCCGCCGACCCTGACGAGACCGGAGCCAGCGTCGAGCTTCGATACGTCGAGCTCGTGGAAGCGGTGCGGGCCCGGTGCTCGATCCCCCTCGCGGTGAAAGTCGGTCCGTTCTTCAGCTCCGTGGGCGACATCGCACGTCGCCTCGTGCGGGCCGGAGCAGACGGGCTCGTGCTGTTCAACCGGTTCATGCAGCCGGACATCGATCTCGAGACGTTGACCGTCGATCCCACCCTGCACCTGTCCCATCCCAGCGAGCTGAGCCTGCCCTTGCGATGGATCGCGATCCTGCACGGCCGGGTCGACTGCTCGATCGCTGCCACGACGGGTGTGCACGCTGCCTCCGACGTCCTCAAGGTGCTCCTGGCGGGAGCCGACGTCGCGATGATGGCGAGCGCTCTGCTGCGGGAAGGTCCTCAGCACCTGCGAACGGTGCTCCGGGACATGGAGGGGTGGCTCGACGAACGGGGATACGATAGCGTCGTCCAGTTGCGTGGCGCCATGAGCCAGCAGAACATCCCCAACCCGGTCGCGTTCGCACGATCGAACTATGCGCAGCTGGTGACCAGCTTCGTCAGCCCGTACGACTGGCGCATGGCCGAACCGGAGGGTGAGCTCCGCGCGTAGGCGCGAGCGTGGAAGCCCTGCCCGGTGCCGAAGGTAGGCTCGGGCCGATGGATACGGACGCCCTGCGCCGCGCCGTCGCGGACGACGTGCCTCGCACCGTCGCCGAGCTGGAGCGACTCGTGCGCATCCCGTCGATCGGTCATCCGGGGTACGACCCGGCTCATGTGCGCGAAAGCGCCGAGGTCACCGCGGAGATCCTCCGAGCCGCCGGTGTCGAAGACGCTCGGTTGCTCGAGCTCGACGGTGGCCACCCGGCGGTCGTCGGAGAGATCCCCGGTCCGGCGGGCGCCCCG
>DASTBT010000080.1:0-3052 GCA_035711865.1 Actinomycetota bacterium | reverse complement strand
CGTGTCCTGCATCTCGGGACTGTTCACGCTCCAGATGTGGCTGACGTGGTCGATCGCCTTGAAGTTGACGTACAGGAGGTCGGGCACCTCGTCGTCCCCGAACCCCTCGCGCGCGATCACCTCCTCCACCATGCGCCCCTGATAGGGGATCCGGGCGGGCGTCGCCCACCCCTGCTCGAACTGCTCGATCGAGTTGTCGCGCCAGTTGCCGTCGAGCGTTCCGTCCTGCCGGTCGACCGCCTCCGTGTAGGCCGAGAGGTTCGGCAGGTCGTTCACGTAGTCGGGGAACTCGTAGAAGGGTTGGTATCGCCCCTGGAGGTTCCAGGTCGTACCCTCGGCCCCCTCGTTGTCCGCCTCGATCGGCACGCGCAGGACCGCGAGGTCGCGGTCGCCGCCGCCCCAGAGCGACCCGTGGCTCGCCATGTTGAGGTGCCAGGTCACGCTCGCCAGCCCGCCGACGAGCGGTTCGTTGCCCATCGCCCGGTCGTACAGATCGGCGAGCGTTGGTTCCATCAGCAGGACCGGCCCGAGAGCACCCGCCCGGACGAGCTCGTCACCGAGGCGGAACTCGGCGTCGGTCTGGCCGGTGCGCATCGGGAAGGCCCCGGTGCCGAGCGTCGCGTGGGTTGCCGGCGTGATCGAGGGTGAGGAGCCGACGCTCGCGTGCTCGTACCAGACGCCGTCTTCGACGAGCGAGGCCAGCACGGGCCAATCGTTCGGGAACTCGTCCAGGACGCTGTCGCCACCCGCGTCCCACACGAGCGTGACGATCAGCGGCGGCGCCTCGTCCGTGGCCGGGATCTCGGGGAGCGCACGGCCGTCGACCGCCTCGAAGTCGAAGAGCAGCAACGCCGCCTGCGTCGGCGCGACGTCGGCGAGCGTCACGGGTCGGTCGACGCGGCCGAGCGCGGGGATCACGCCGGGCCCGTACCAGAACAGCGGGACGTCCTGCAGGTAGTCCCACGGCCCCGAGTGCGGGAAGTTCGTCCCGACGAAGTTGGGCTCGTCGGGCACGAAGACGATCTGCCCCGAACGCTCGGGATCGGTTCCCCGCCACACCCGCAGGAGCTGTTCGTGCGGCAGGGTGCAGGCGGCCCGTTCCAGCAGGCCGGGGGTGGGCGGAGCGACGGGTTCCGCGGTCGCGGTCTCCGGCGCGGTAGCGCTCGGTCCGGGCGCCGCCTCACCGCCCGTGGTGCATGCCCCGGCGAGGAGCGCCAACGTGAGTACCGCCGCGAGCCGTCTCATGCGCGCGCCTCGGGCAGGCACGGGAGCCGGTCCAGCATCTCGGACGGGAACACCGCTTGGAACACCCTGTCGTTCGCCTCGTCCGCGGGGACCTGCACGCCCGGCTGCGCGGTGTCGGCCTTCGTGAGCCCCATGATCCAGCGACTCACGTCTTCGAGCGTGTGCCCGTTCTGGCGCAGCTCGGCCTCGTTCACGAACATCTGGGTCGGCTGGATGAGCTCCACGATCGCCGTCTGGTCGCCGTCGGTGTCGAATGCCGCGTTGATGCCGTTCAGGATCGGGGTGGTCGAGATCTGGAACGCTTCGGTCACCTCCGGATCCGGGAGCGAACCGTGGTCGGCGGTGAGCGCGATCACCCACTCACCTCTTCCGACCGTCTCGTTCAGGAACCCGATGAGGTCGTCGAGGGCCTCGTCCTGCGCCCGGACGGCGTCCTGCATCTCGGGGCTGTTCACGGTCCAGACGTGGCTGATGTAGTCGATCATCTTGTAGTTCACGAATAGCAGGTCGGTGATCTCGTCGGCGCCGAACCCCTCGCGGGAGATGAGCTCTTTCAGCACGCGTGTCTGGTACGGGATCCGCGCCGGCGTATCGAACCCCCTGAGGAGCTGCTCGATGTCGTGCGTTCGCCACCTGCCGTCCAGCTGCCCGTCCGCCTGGTCGAGCTGCCGGACGTCCTCGTCGAACCCGCCGACCTCGTTGATGTACGCGGGGAACCGGTAGAAGGGCTCGAGCACCGGCGTGAGGTTCCACTCGAATCCCTCGGCCCCCAGTGTCTCGGCGTCGACTTTCTCCCGGATCACCGCGATGTCCTCGTCACCGCCGCCCCACATCGTCCCGTGGCCGAGCATCCCGAGGTGGATGCTGACCGTGCCGAGCTCGCCCACGACCGGTTCGTTGCCCATCGCCGCGTCGTACAGGTCGGCGAGCGTCGGATCCATCAGGTAAGCGGGACCCTCGGCCCACGGCGTGGTGAGCTCGTCGCCGATCCGGAACCGGTGCGCGATGAGCCGGTGCGAGTCGGGGAACGACCCCGTCCCGATCGTGGCGTGGGTCTGCGCCGTCGAGGTCGGCGTCGACCCGACGGTCGCGTGCTCGTACCACGTCCCCTCGGGGATCAGGGACGTGAGGTACGGCCAGTCGCCCTCCCAGCGTTCGAGGACGTTCCGGCCGGCCGCGTCCCACACCATCGTGATGACGAGCCGGGGAGGCGAATCGTTGCCTGCGATCGCCTCGATCATCGGCGTGCCGTCCCTCGGCCGGAACGGGAACCCGATCAGCTCGGCCGTCGTCGGCGCGATCCCCGCGAGGGTCACCGGGCGCTCGACGACGCCGGTCGGGGCGATGTGGCCCGGCCCGAACCAGAACATCGGGATGTCCTGGGCGTAGTCCCAGGGCCCGACGTGCGGCAGGCCGGAGCCAACGAAGTTCGGCTGGATCGGCAGGAGCTGGATCTCCGCGCCGCGGTCGAGATCGTGGCCACGCCAGGTCCGCAGCAGCCACTCGTGCGGCAGGGAGCACGCGAGCTCCTCGAGCACGCCGACCGGCGCCTCGGTCGCCCCCGGGCCCGAGGACGGTTCCGCACCTGTAGCCGCCGACCCCCCCCTCGGCGCCGTGGCGCCCGTCGCATCAGGCGTGCCGGTTGCCCTCGGAGGCGGCTCTTCGCCCGAGCAGGCCACGGCGAGCGCGAGGAGCGCCAGGGCGAGCGCGAACACACGAGGGGGAGCCATCGGTGCGCATACGAAACACGACGCCGCCCGGAACGACAACCCGATGCGCGAGGGTCGCGTCCCGTTCCGCCCCAACC
>DASTBT010000079.1:0-70263 GCA_035711865.1 Actinomycetota bacterium | reverse complement strand
GGCTTGCCGGGTGCCACCAGCAATGCGATCGACGCGACCACGTAGATCGCCGCCAGCGTCAGGTTCCCCGCGCCCGGCATGCGGGCGGCTCGGATCGACCGACCCATCGTGTCGGGGAGCTTGCGCCCTTCCTCGGCCGCGATCACGGGGGCGAAGCCCAGCAGGTAGACCCCGCCCACGAGGGCGGCCATCTGGATCAGCAGACCGAACGCCGGACCCAGCATGGGCCCGAGGATGCTCGCCAGCGTGAGTAGGCCGACTCCCGCCAGGTTGACCGCGAGCGCGACCGGGAAGGTCCGCAGGGCGCGGACGAGGGTCCAGCGGCCGAGCGGGGATCCGTGCAACACGTCGACCACGGCGCCGACCATCAGCGCCTGCACGATCGCCCGGAACGCCACGAAGCCGAGGATCGCGATGAACCCGCCGTGCAGGCCGAACAGGGCGGTCGACAATGTCGCGTCGAAGCTGGTGCCCACGGGCGGCAACGCGAGGGCGCTCACGAATAGCGCGAACGGGCCTTGATACCCGAGCGCGAGCGCCGCCAGCCACTCGA
The DNA here is from genome assembly GCA_035711865.1 of Actinomycetota bacterium. Taxonomy (GTDB): domain Bacteria; phylum Actinomycetota; class UBA4738; order UBA4738; family HRBIN12; genus JAOUEA01. The sequence goes on along the minus strand of DASTBT010000079.1, from coordinate 69,710 downwards.
ACACCGTGACCGCGATGGCACTTGCCGCGAGCACCGGGGTAGCCGCGACGACCGTCACGCCGCGGGCCAGCGAGGAACGGATACGTGGCATCGACGTCGATGCGGCCGCCCTGGGAGCGAAGATCGAGTCGAGCAAGCCCCGGCGGGGCGCGGGCTCCGGCGTCGTCGTGACCCGACGCTCGGACCCACCGGAGGCGGATGTTCCCGATCTCGAGCGCTTGTTCCGGTTCGTCACGACGGGGGTTCCTCGTCTTCCCACGGATCGTGCGCCGGTTCGTCGTCGTCGAGGGGCTCGCCGGGGAACGCGGGCCCCATGCGCCGGGCGAGTGGCCTGCCCAGGAGCACCACGAGTGCGAACAGCGGGATCGCGGCGATCGCCATCGCGCCGAGCATGCGGCCCAGGGCGAGGGTCGTCGGCGAGGCCTCGCGCACTAGGGCCGCGTCGGGATCGTGCTCGAGCGCCTCGATACCGGACCGCGCCCCCGCGCGCACGGCGATCACCGCGTCGCCGGTCGGAGCCAGGGACCGCAGCGGCGACCCATCGCCCGTGTTGCGCCACACCAACTCACCCGTCTCCACGTCGATGGCCGCGAGCTCGCCGTCGATCGTGGGGACCAGCAGCGACGATCCCACCATCGCCGAGACGCTCCGGAAGACCGGTGCGTTCAGGGCGAAGTCCCACCGTTGCTCGCCCGTCTCGACGTCGAAGGCTCGAGCGTGTCCGAGGAGGTCGACGGTGACGACCGCGCCGTCACCGACGATGGGTGGCGCGGCTGCATCGAACGCAGCCCCGACCCGCCGGCTCCAGCGCTCAGCGCCGTCGTCGGATCCGATCGCGACGATCGAGGTCTCGGAGAGACCCGCGAAGATCGAGAACACCTTCAGACCGTCGGCCGAAACCGCCGAGACCACCGCGGAGGCCGCGCTGGGTTCGTGACGCCAACGTTGATCCCCGGACCCCTCGTCGAGCGCGACGACCGCGGGCTGCGTGTCGCGGTCCCCCTGCACCCCGACCAGGACGAGCCCGTCGGCGGAGGCGATGGACGTGGCGATCGTGCCCCCGAGCTCTTCCTGCCAGCGGACGCTTCCGTCGCTGAGGTCGATCGAGGTCACCGTGCCGTCATTCGTGCCCACGAACGCGGAACGGCCCGCGACCGTGACCCCGGTACGGCTCACGCCGTCGAGCTGCACCGCCGGCCAGGGCGGCCGCTCGGTCTCGAGGTCGAACGCGGCGACGTGTGACCCGACTGGGCCGTCGTCGTCCCCATCGGGCTCCGGCGTCGCCTCGGGATCGCTCGTCGCCGCCGGCGGACCGTCGCCCCACCCTTCCGTGTAGACGATCGTCGGGCTCCCGCCGATGGAGGTCGCGGCTGCCGGGACCGACGGACCGAGATCGCGCTCGACCGTGAACGCCTGATCGCCCGAGCCGATGTCGAAACCGACCACCTGTTCGGGCCCGACGGCGACGACGACGTCACCCGCGAGGATCGGCGCCGAGAGACCGTAGCGGGAACCGGGTCCCCCGGGTGCGATGCGCGTGCTCCACGCGACGCGATAGCCGGGGGCAGGCCCGTCGGTCGCCGCTCCCGTCCTCGCCGGACCGCCCTGATACTGCGTCCACGCGGTCCCGGACTGCGAGGATGCGGTGCCGACCGAGAACGCGGCCAGCAACACCGTGCCCGCGGCCACTCGAAGGGCAGGGCCGAGCGGGTGAAGACGCACGAGGGAGGTCGGCAAGGCCGCGACATCCTAAACGCCGACGCACCCGCGCGGACGCCGGGGGTCAGGCCGTGAGCGGCGCCAGCCGGATCAAGGACGTGACGTCGAGCGGGGACAGGTACTCGAGGGGGTCGACGTACGCGTCGTGCAGCCGCACACCGAGATGCAGGCTGGCAACGATGTCGCCGGCATGTCCCGCCCCCGTCGCAGCCACCGCTTGCCCCGCGGCGACAGCGTCGCCTCGTCGAACCTCGAGGGTCGCGACCCATGAGAACGTGGACTCGAGCCCACTGCCGTGGTCGATCGTCACGAACAGCCGCCCCCCGACCGGTCCGGCGAACGCAACGACCCCGGCGGCGGGAGCGACCGCCACGCTTCCAGCCGGAGCGGCGATGTCGATGCCGCGGTGCCCCGACCCGTACGGGGAATCGGGAGGATCGAAGGCCCGGATCACCGGCCCCGGGACGGGCCAGGTCCAGGTGCCGGCCGCGCTCGCGGGGGTAGCGACGGCGAAGATCGTCGATGCGGCCACGATGATCGGGGCGAGGCAGGATCGGCGGAAGCGCATGGGTCGGACGTTACCGACGATCAGGCGGACGGACCGTGACGCTCGTCACGCCCGGAACGGTGTCACGAGATCACTCCACCTCGGTGAGCTGGCCGCGGAGCCCCCCGACGGCCTTGGTGTGGATCTGGCAGACACGCGACTCGGTGACACCGAGGATCCCTCCGATCTCGGCGAGCGTGAGACCCTCGAAGTAGTAGAGCGTGACCACGATCTTCTCGCGTTCCGAGAGCTCGTTGATCGCCGCTGCAAGGAGCCCGCGCGTCTCCTGTGACTCGACGCCCGACGTCGGATCGCTGCCGCGGTCGGCGAGCGTGTCGATCAATGAGACCTGCTCGCCGCGGTCGGCGCCGACCGAGACCAGCTCGTCGAGCGCGAGCACGGAGACGAACGATATCTGTGAGACGACCTCGTGCAGCTCCCGGCGCGAGATGCCGAGCCGCTCCGCCATCTCCCCCTCGGTGGGCTGCCGCTTGAGCATCGCCTCGAGGTCGGTGTGGGCCTTCTCGATCTCACGAGCCTTGAATCGGATGGATCGCGGGACCCAGTCCATCGCACGCAGCTCGTCGATGATCGCTCCCTTGATCCGGGGAATCGCATAGGTCTCGAACTTGTTCCCGCGACCGGGCTCGAACTTCGTGAGTGCGTCGATGAGCCCGAACATGCCGTAGCTCACGAGATCGGCCTGATCTACGCTCGCGGGCAGGCCGGTCGCAACCCGACTCGCGACGTACTTCACAAGCGGTGCGTAATGCAGGATGAGCTTCTCGCGGGCTCCGTCGTCGCCGCTGCTCTTGAATCGATGCCAGTGCTGCCCGAGCTCGTCGTCGACGTGCGGCGGGATGGTCACCGACGGATCTGCGGGTGGCGCCGTGGCTCGGCGCGATTTGACGGGGGCTTTCTGCTTCGCAGGCGCCTTCGAGGGCTTCTTCGTCGCCGTCTTCTTGGTCGGGGCCACGGCTCACGCCCTCGGATGGCTTCGCTCGTAGGCCTGGAACAGCCGAGCCCGCGACACGTGTGTATACCGTTGCGTCGTCGCAACGCTGGCGTGGCCCAGCAACTCTTGTACCGCTCGGATGTCGGCGCCCCCTTCCAGCAGATGCGTGGCGAACGAGTGCCGCAGGGTGTGAGGGGTCACCCGCCGGCCCGGCAGCACTGTACCGCCATATCGTTCCACCATCGTACGGATATCCCTCGAGCTGAAGGGCTTCTTCCGACGGTTGTGGAAGAGCTCGCGCGCCCCATCCGGCGCCAGCCACGACCTGCCCTCGCGCAGGTAGGCGGAAAGGGCATCGGCGGCGAAGTCGGACATCGGCACTTGGCGCTCCTTGGCACCTTTCCCCATCACGTTCACGCGGCGGCGTTCGAGGTCGATACGGTCGATGGTGAGGCCGGAGACCTCTCCGACGCGCAGTCCCGAGCCGTACATCAGCTCGAGGGCCGCGACGTCGCGAAGCGCCACCGCTCGCTCCACCGGCGACCGGTCGTCGGCGGCTCGGCGACTGGTCACCGAGGGCGATTCGGCGAGGGCGGCGGCCTCCCGGGGACGTAGAACGGTCGGAAGACGATTCACGACCTTCGGCCGGCCGAGCATCGATGAAGGATCGTCGGCGATCCTGCCGCTCGCCACCGCCCACCGATAGAACGAACGGATCGACCCCACCCTCCGGGCAACGGTCGCACGCGCGTACCCGAGCGTGTGCTGCTGGGCCAGGAACCTGCGCAGCAGGAGGTATGTCGCCGACCCCAGCGACCGTCCCTGACGGTTCATGAACGTCGCGAGCTGGGAGAGATCGCGGCGGTACGCGGTCACCGTGTGCGTCGAGAGGTGGCGCTCGAGCGCGAGGTGGGACGCGAACGCCTCGATCGTCTCGGCCTCGGACGGGGGAAGATCGTCGTCGGTGTGCACGTCGTCCTCTCGGGTATGGCTCCGGTCGGACCCGGATCGGATCGCAGGGCCTCGGGTAAGCACAGAGCGACCTGTTGTGTACCAACGGGAGCCGTCGGGTGCAACCTTCCTCGAGAGATGCGCTCCGTCAGCGATCGCTGCTGCCGCGCGCGATGCGGCGCTCGTACCGGCCGCCGACGGAGCGGACGAGGCCCTTCAGCTCGAGCGTGAGCAGGGCGACGATCACCGCCGGGAGCGGGAGCCCGGTCGTGGTCGCGATCGCGTCGGGCAGATCCGATCCTCCGAGGGCCTCGTAGACACGCCGCTCGTCGCCCTCGAGGTTGGGGGGCGGCTCGACGAGCAGCTCTCCGGCGATCCCCAGGTCATCGAGGAGGTCGTCGACCCCGCGGATCATGACGGCGCCCTCGCGGATCAGCGCCAGCGGCACCTCGGAGAGCGGGCTGGTGACCGGGCCGGGCACGGCGAAGACGTCACGTCCCAGATCGAGCGCGTGGTCGACACTGATCATCGATCCGCTTCCGACGGCGCCCTCGACGACCACCAACGCCCGGCCGAGAGCGGCCACCAGGCGGTTGCGCGCCGGGAACCGGAACGGCTCGGCGACCACCCCGGGCGCGTACTCGCTCACCACGGCGCCACGGCCGGCGATGCGGTCCACGAGCTGGGCGCTGCCCTTCGGGTAGGGAAGGTCGTGTCCCGACCCGAGCACGGCGATGGTCGAGCCGCCGACGTTGAGGGCCCCTCGGTGCGACGCGGCGTCGATGCCTCGGGCCGCCCCGCTGACCACGCACACGCCCGCGCCTCCGAGTCCGGCGCCGATGCTCATGGCGACCTCGTTGCCGAGCGGGGAGCAGTTGCGAGCGCCGACGACCCCCACGCGATCCGGCAGCTCGGTGAGCCGTCGACCCGAGACGAACAACGCGACCGGCGGATCGTGTAGCAGCTCGAGGAAGTCCGGAAGGTACTCCTCGTCGACCGGAGTGACGAACCGGGCGCCGAGCGATCGAGCCTCGCGCTCGATCTCGACGGCATCGAGTTCGCATGCCCATTCCCGATCTGCCTCGCTGCCGACCTCGCCCGCCCTGATCGCCGCGAGGGTCTCCTCGGCCGTGCCCGTGGTCCAGGCGAGCTCGTGCAGCTGGTACGGCTTGATCCCGCGCAGGGCGGACAGCACCAACAGGGCACCCCTGGCACCCGGACCAGCGGCGTAAGCATCGGGGAAACCGGGGGGAACGTCGAGCACTCGCCTCGGCAGGTCGGTGCGCTTCATCGGTCGTGCGTCATCCCGCACGCGCCAGCCCGTCGAGCACGACCCCGTCGCGGAACGACAACGCCTCGGCGACGTGTTCGGTGTCGACCTCGTCGGCGCCTGCGAGGTCGGCGACGGTCCTGGCGACCTTGATCGCCCGGTCGAAGCCCCGGCCGGTGAGCGCCAGCTGATCGACCGCGGCTTCGAGGGTGGCCTCGCCCGCTCGAGTGAGCCTGACGCGCCGCCGGGCGATTGGACCTGGCAGATGCGCGTTGCAGGCGAGGCCGAGGTCGCTCCACCGTTCGAGCTGCCGGTCGCGCGCGGCCTGCACCCTGTCGCGGATCGCCGACGACGGCTCCCCCTGCTCGCCGCCCATGAGCTCGTGCTTCGTGAGCCGGGGCACCCGCAGGCGAAGGTCGATGCGATCGAGGAGGGGGCCGGAGAGCCGTTGGCGGTAGTGCTCGATGCGATCGGACCGGCACCGGCAGTGTCGCCGCTGGTCCCCCTCGAACCCGCACGGGCACGGGTTCGCCGCGGCGACCAGCGTGAAGCGCGCCGGGAACTCGACCGAGCCGATCGCCCTGGTCACGACGACCCCTCCGTCCTCGAGCGGCTGGCGCAGGCCCTCGATCGCATCGCGATGGAACTCGGTGAGCTCGTCGAGGAACAACACCCCGTGATGAGCGAGCGAGGCCTCGCCCGGCCGCAGGTACCCCGTGCCGCCGCCGAGCAGTCCCGAGGTCGAGATCGAGTGATGTGGTGCGCGGAACGGTCGCGCTCGCAGGACGCCGCGACCCGCGAGCAGCCCGGCCACCGAATGGAGCTGGGTCGCCTCCAGGGCCTCATCTCGTGACAGGCTCGGCAGGATCGTCGTCATGCGCCGGGCCAGCATCGTCTTGCCGGCGCCCGGGGAGCCGATCATCAACACGTTGTGGCCACCCGCGGCGGCGACCTCGAGGGCGCGACGGGCCTGCGATTGCCCCCGCACATCGCCGAAATCGACGTCGCTCGGCCCTTCGCTCTCGAGGGGCGGCCCCTCGGGCTCCGATGGTTGCCAGGCTCCCTTGAGGAACGCGACCACCTCGGCGAGCGTCGATGCCGCGACGACATGGAGCCGGTCGACCTGCGCCGCCTCGAGCGCGTTCACCCTCGGAACGACCACACCCTCGAGCCCGGCTCGGGCCGCCGCGATCGCGACCGAGAGGATGCCCGGCGTCGGCATGAGCTCGCCCTTGAGCGACAGCTCGCCCGCGAGCGCGAACCGCCCGAGCTTCGCCGTGGGTACCTGTGCGGTCGCCGCGAGCACGCCGGTGGCGACCGGGAGATCGAGCCCCGGACCTTCCTTGCGGAGGTTGCCCGGCGCGAGGTTCACGACGACCCGTCGGAGCGGCCATTCGAGCTTCTGGCTCTCGACGGCGGGCCGGATGCGTTCGGTCGCGTCTCGCACCGCGGCGCCCGGCAGGCCGGTGAGCGTCATCGACGGCAGCCCGCGACCGACGTGCGCCTCGACGGTCACGAGGTAACCTCCCACCCCGAGCACCGTCACTCCGAGCACGCGTCCGTACATCGCCACGACGGTAGGGCCGACGGGCGCCCGGTTCCGTGACGGCCGTCACGGCGGTCGACGGTCGGTCGACGGCCGGCTGCTAGCCTCCCGCCGTGTCCGATCGATTCGACTGGAGCCCCGAGCCCGAGTTGATCGACCTGCTCGACGAGGAGCGCTCCCGTCCGGCCCTCGAGGCCCTGGGCGAGCGCACGTGGAGCGAGGCGCTCGACTGGCTCTACGGCGTCGCGACCCGCCGTCCGATGCACGCACGCACCTACCCGGAGGCTCGCCGCGACTTCTTCGGCCCGACGGATCGGCCCGCCGCCGCTCCGAAGTCGCCGAGCCCATGGGTCGACGTGCTCGCCGAGTTCCGGGAGCGCATCGCCCCCGCCACCTACAACTCCCAGCACCCCGGCTCCTTCAGCTACTTCACCCCACCCCCACTTCCGAGCTCGATCGCCGGCGAGGTGCTCGCACAGTGGACCCAGCAGGGCGTCGACGTCTGGCACGCCGGTCCGATCGGCGCGTTCGTCGAGGAAGAGGTGACCGGCTGGCTCCGAGATCTCGTCGGGTTGAGGGCCGACGGGTGGGGGGTGCTCACGAGCGGAGGCGTGATGGCCAACGTGATGGCGATGACCGTCGCCCGCGACGTGTGGCTCCGCAAACTCCGCGGCATCGCGGGCCCCCCGCGCGGCGGCGAGCTCGACGGCGCGCGGGTCTACGCCAGCGATCAATCGCATTTCTCGATCGCTCGAGCGCTGGCGGTGCTCGGCTTCCCCGACGAGACGCTCGTCGTCCTCGAGAGTGACGAACGCTTCCGGCTGCAGGCGGCGCCGGTCGCCCAGGCGATCGAAGGCGACCGGGCGGAGGGGCTCACGCCGCTCGCGATCGCCGCGGTCGCCGGCTCCACGAACACCGGCTCGGTCGACGACACGCCCGCGCTGGCCGACCTCTCGGAGCGGGAGGGGGTGTGGTTGCATGTCGATGCGGCCTACGGAGGAGCCGCGCGACTCTCATCCCGCGACGCGCACCGGGTGCCCGGCCTCGAGCGCGCCGACAGCGTCACGGTCGATCCGCACAAGTGGTTCTTCCAGGCATACGACATCGGTGGCCTCATCGTGCGACGCAGGCGGGACCTGCTGACCACCTTCCACCGTGCGCCCGAGTACTACGCCTCGAACCGGCCCCAGGACGACCCGCTCGATTGGTACCAGTACTCGTTCGAAGGCACGCGCCGGCTCAGGGCGCTCAAGCTGTGGATGAGCTGGAAACAACTCGGCACCGACGGGCTGGGCGCGTTGATCGAGCAGAACGACGACCTCGCCGCATACCTCGCACGCCGATGCAACGTCGAGGCCGACCTCGAAGCGATCCCTCAGGAGCCCGAGCTGTCGGTCGTCTGCTTCCGGCATCTGCCCGACCGGCATGAGGACTGGCCCGCAGGCGCTCTCGACACCTATCAGTCCAGATTGCAGCGCGCGCTCGAGATCAGCGGGGAGGCGTGGGTGAGCGTGACGACCCTGCGCGGGGCCACGTTCCTGCGCGCCGGCATCGTGAACTACCTCTCGACCGAGCGCGACATCGACCGCATGCTCGACGCGCTCCGGCGGCTGTCGGCCGATGTGCTCACCGAGCTCGACCTCCCCTGAGCCTCCGGAAGCGACCCCGCTCGGGGGGATCGACGGAGCCGACGACGGGGTTTCCGATCGCACCGAGCCGCCGCCGAGGACTGGAGCCCGAGCACGTCGACGCCCTCGATCTCGCGCCCCTCGACGCGGTTGCGGAGCCCGCTGTTGTCCCACGGCCGTCGGATGGGCAGGATGTCGTCGTATCCGGTCCGGACGTTCCGCATGCGCGGATGGTACGGACCCCCGCGACGCCGCACCACCGTCGGAGGGCCGCGATCCGTCGGCCCGACGGGGTGCCCCACGCGGCCCAACGACGTAGGGCACGTGCACGGACCGGTGTCGTCAGAACGCGTCCTCGAACAGCTCCACCTGGATGGCACCGGGTCGACCCCCCGCCCCGATCGCCACGCTCGCGACGTCGAACCGCACCGCGGCATGGCCCGTGGCGTGGGTCAACACGAACACCTCGGCGAGCGCCCTGAGCTTTCGGCGTTTCCTGGCGTCGACCGCCTCGAAGCCCCCGCCGTGGCGCGAGCCACGGCGGGTCTTCACCTCGCAGAACACGGTCACGTCGCGCCCGCGCACCACCAGATCGATCTCGCCCAGGCTGCAACGCCAATTGCGAGCGACGAGCGTGAAGCCTCGGCGAAGGTAGAGATCGAGCGCCGCTTGTTCACCGCGAGCCCCGAGGACGAGCCGAGCATCGGGCACGACCGGACGCTACGCCAGGGGTGTGACACGGCTCGACGTGGACTGCCGTGGGGGAACGGAGCTACGGCGCGGCCGGCGTGTCGGGGATCGTCGTGGGTTCGTCGCGCTTCGCGAGCTCCTCGACGTTCACGTCACGTCGGGTCATCACCCGCACGCTCGCGACGAAGCGGGCAGGCCGGAACATGTCCCATACCCAGGCGTCGGTGAGCTCGACCCGCACCCACCCCTCGTCGATCGGGGTCAGCTCGACCTGGTTCGCGAGGTAGAAGCGCCGTTCCGTCTCGATCACGTAGGTGAACATCGGGAGCACGTCGCGGTACTCCCGGTAGAGCTCGAGCTCGCGCTCCTCCTCGAACCGCTCGATGTCGTCGTCGCTCGCCATGTCCCTCCAGCTTCTCACGCTATCGCGTCGGCCTCATCCGGGGTCGTGAACGAGTGGTCGGTGGCGAACAGCGACGGCTGGGCGCACGGCGCGAACGACATGCGGTGCACGGGGGTCGGCCCGTGGTGCATGAGGGCCTCGAGGTGCTCCGGGGTGCCGTAGCCCTTGTTGTGGTCGAATCCGAACGCCGGGTAGCGCTTGTGCAAACGCCGCATGATGCGATCCCTCGTGACCTTGGCCATGATCGAGGCGGCCGCGATGCTCACGCTCACCATGTCGCCCTTCTTCACCCCGATCGACGGGCACGGGATGCGGGGCACCGGGAACCCGTCGGTGAGCACGTAGTCGGGCTCCAGCGCCTTCGCCGCCCGGCGCAGCAACGCGATGTTCGAGCGATGCAATCCGCGTGTGTCGATGGCACCGGGCTCGGCCTTGCAGACGACCCACGAGGCCCGGTCCGCGATCCGCTCGTACGCGGCCTCGCGCTGTGCCTCCGTCAGCAACTTCGAGTCGTTGATGCCCTCGATGTCGAAATCGAGTGGCAGGATCACGGCGGCGGCGACGAGGGGTCCCGCGAGGGCCCCGCGGCCGGCCTCGTCGGCGCCGGCGACCCTGGCGAACCCGTGGGCGGTCAACAGCCGCTCGTACCGATCCATCGTCATCGCCGTGTCGTCCTCACCCTAGGACCCCCAGCCTCGAAGGTGGCCATACCCGCAGGAAGGTCACCCCGATGACCTTGTCGAGCGGTACGAGACCGGTGCACTCGGGAGGTCCGCACCGGGAGTCGCCGGAGTTCCCACGGTTGTCACCGAGCACGAACAGCATGCCATCCGGCACCGTCGTCGGTGGGAAGCCCTGGCGAGGCACCGGCTGCAGCAGGTACGGCTCGTCGACGGCACGTCCGTTCACGATGAGCTGGCCCGAGCGGTCGATCTCGACCGTGTCGCCGGGCAGTCCGACGACGCGCTTGACGAAGTCCTCGTGGGGCGGCTCCGCGACGCCGAGGGTTTCACCCAGCCAGTGCAACGCTCCGGCCACGAGCCCGCGATCGGTCGGGGCACCGTCTCGCCCCTCGAAGACGATCACGTCGCCATGGTCGATGTCGTCGACGAGGCTGCACGCGCGACAGACGAGGATCCGGTCGCCGGGAAAGAGCGTCGGCACCATCGACGCCGATGGGATCGAGAAGGCCTGCACCACGAACAATCTCAGTAGGATCGCCAGCAGGACCGCGATGCCGATGAGCGTCGCGAACTCGGGCGGACGAGCGCGCCGGTGCTCCTTCGACGGGGTGGTGGGCTCGGCCTCGCCGGAAGGCCCATCGCCCACGGTTCAGGCCTCGGCTTTCTCCTCGTCGGCGGGTTCCGCTGCGTCGGCCTCCGCCAGTTCGTCGGCCGGTTGGCCATCGGCCGGTTCCGCGGAGGCCTCGCTCGGCGCGCCGTCGGGCTCATCCGCGGCGATGGACTCGTCCGCACCCTCAGGCTCGTCGGCTCCGACGGGCTCGTCGGCCGCTGCTCGGGCGGCTTCCTCCATCGCCGCGAGCTTCGCGTCGTCGATGCGGCGCTCCCGGATGCGGGCCTTCTTCCCGCGGAGCTCACGCAGGTAGTAGAGCTTCGCTCGGCGCACCTGACCACGGCTCACGACTTCGAGCTTGGCGATCGACGGAGAATGCACCGGAAACGTGCGTTCGACGCCCACGCCGAACGAGATCTTCCGCACGGTGAACGTCTCGCGCAGGCCGCCGTGCTGGCGGGCGATCACGACACCTTGGAAGACCTGCACCCGCTCGCGACTCCCCTCGACCACCCGCACGTGCACCCTGACGGTGTCACCGGGGCGGAACTCCGGGATGTCGCTGCGCAGGTAGGACTGCTCGATCAGATCGGTCTTGTTCATGGCAACGGCAGACGAGTCTACCAGCGGGCTTTCGGTCGCCGCGGAGCGTTCAGGAACGGTCGTCCGGCACGAGATCCGGCCGGTTCTTGCGCGTCTTCGCCTCGGCCGCCTCGCGTCGCCACCGCGCGACCTCGGCGTGGTTTCCGCCGAGGAGCTCCTCCGGAACCGACAAGCCCCGGAACGTCCGCGGCCGCGTGTAGTGCGGATGGTCGAGCAGGCCCGGCTCGCTGAACGAGTCCTGCTCGTGGGAGTCCTCCCTCCCGATCACCCCCGGCACGAGCCGGGTGACGGTTTCGATAAGCACGAGCGCGGGCAGCTCCCCGCCCGAAAGCACGTAATCGCCGATCGAGACCTCCTCTGCCGGAAGGCCTTCCACGACTCGCTCATCGACGCCCTCGTACCGTCCGCAGAGCAGGGTCAGGTGCGGCTCGTCGGCGAGCTCCCGGACGAGATCCTGGTCGAGGCGGCGACCTGCCGGGGAGAGCAACAACACCCGGCCACGATCGGGATCGAGCGACTCGACGGCACGGAACCAGACGTCGGGCTTCATCACCATGCCGGGTCCCCCCCCGAACGGGGTGTCGTCCACGCTGCGATGAGGATCGCGCGTGTGATCCCGCAGATCGTGGATCCGAACGTCAACCACCGCCGCTTCGATCGCCTTCCCGAGCAGGCTCGCTGTGAGGGGCCCTCGCACCAGGTCGGGGAAGATCGTGAAGACGTCGATGCGCATCGAGGCGAGGCTACCGCGGGCCGCCCCCCGGCGCTCGCCGTTCGAACTCTCAGTCTGGAGGTTCGGGCGCGGTCAGGCCGGGCAGGTCACGCACCACGATCCGCCCGGCGTCGACGTCGACGTCGACGATCAACTCACGGACGGCCGGCACGAGCGTTTCGGCTCCGGCGTCGTCGATCGCCACCCACAGGTCATTGGCGGGGTTGGGGATCACCCGGGTCAGCGACCCGAGCGAACGGCCGGACTCCGTCACCATCTCACAGCCCTCCAGCTGGAACGGCCAGTACTCCCCTTCGGGCAGGTCGGGGAGCCACGATTCGGGCACGACCAACTCCTGGCCCCGCAACGATTCCGCAACCGTCCTGTCGTCGACCGACCGGAACTTCACGAGGAGCCGAGCGCCGTGAGGGCGCGCACGCTCGACTGGAAGCGAGCGACCGGTATCCGTGAAAACGACCGCGCCAACCGCGAAACGTTCGGGGTCATCGGATCGGAGCTCGACTTCGACGTCGCCCCCGAGACCGTGAGCCCGCGTGACGTGACCGACGACGACGGTCGGCCCGGCCACCTCAGTCGGCGATGTCGACGTAGGCGTTCGTGCCCTGACGTGTGGCGGCGGCACGGACGACCAGTCGGATCGCCTTCGCGGTGCGACCGCCCTTCCCGATCACCTTGCCCATGTCGTCGGGAGCGACGTGCACCGTGTAGCGGAGCCCGCGATCGTCTTCGGACTCGGTGACCTCGACCGCGTCGGGATCGTCGACCAACTCGGCCACGAGGAAGTCGACGAGCTCCCGCACGGCGGCCTACCCCTCGGCGGGGGCCTCGGCGTCGGCGGGGGCACCGGTGTCGGCGGGGGCTTCGGCGTCGGGCGCCTCCGCAGCAACCGCCTCGGGGACGGCCTCCGATGCGGCCTCGTCGGTCGACTCCGACCCCGGGGACGCCGCAGCAGGAGCCTCGGGTTCCTCCGCAGCGGCGGCCGCCCTGGCCTGGGCCTTCTTCGACAGCTTGGGCTCATCCGCCCTGGCCTCGCGGGCCTTGACCTGGCCGGCGGCGTTCGGCCGCTCGGCCACGAAGGCGTCCCAGATGCCGACCTTGACCATCAAGTTGCGGACCTGATCGCTCGGTTGTGCCCCCACCCGCAACCAGTGAAGGGCACGCTCCTCGTCGATCTCGATCAGGCTCGGTTCCTCGAGCGGATGGTACTTGCCGATGTTCTCGATGAAGCGACCGTCGCGCGGGGAGCGCTGATCGGCCACGACGACGCGGTAGAAGGGGCGCTTGTTCGCCCCCATCCGCCGCAACCGGATCCTCGTCGACATGTCGTGCTCGTCCTCGTTCCTCGTCTATCGCTTCGGCACCTTCGCCGACGGAACCCTCATGGTCCCCGGCATCCCCGGCACCCGACCGGAGGTTCGCTTGCCGCCCATCATCGTCCGCATCATCTTCCTCGCGCTCTCGAAGTCCTTGAGCAGCGAGTTGACGTCGGCGGTCGTGACCCCGGACCCGTTCGCGATCCGCAGCCGGCGCGGCCCGGAGATGATACCGGGTTCCCGGCGCTCGGCCGGGGTCATAGAGAGGATCATCGCTTCGGCACGCTTCAGCTCTCCCTCGTCGACCGCCTCGGCCATCTCCTTCATCGCGTTCTTGCCGCCCGGCACGCCGGGAAGCATCTTGAGCAGGTCGCCCATCGAGCCGAGCTTCTGCACCTGCCGGAGCTGGTCGAGGAAGTCCTCGAACGTGAACTGACCCTTCAGGATGTTCTCCGCCGCCTGCTGCGCCTCGGCGGTGTCGAGCTTCTCCTGCGCCTTGTCGATCAGCGTCAGCACGTCGCCCATGCCGAGGATGCGCCCGGCCATGCGGTCGGGATGGAACGCCTCGAGATCGTCGAGCTTCTCCCCCGTGCCGACGAAGTACACGGGGCGGCCGGTGACGGCGGTGATCGAGAGCGCAGCGCCGCCGCGCGCATCGCCATCGAGCTTGGTGAGCACGAAGCCGGTGGTGTCGACCTCGCGCATGAACTCCTTGGCCTGCACGACGGCGTCCTGCCCCGTCATCGCGTCGGCGGCCATCAGCACGTGCTGTGGCTTCGTGACGTCTTTGATCCTGCGTGCCTGCTTCATCATCTCCTGGTCGACGTGGAGCCGGCCGGCCGTGTCGATGATGACCACATCGGCCTCCTGTCGATCGGCTTCCTTGACGCCCTGCTTGGCGAGCTTGACGGGATCCTTGCCCTCGGACCACACCGGCACACCGCACTCGCGTCCCAACGTGCGCAGCTGTTCGACCGCGGCGGGACGCTCGAGATCGGCGGCGATCAACAGCGGACGCTTCCCCTTGGCCTTCAGGTGCTTGGCGAGCTTCGCGCAGGCGGTCGTCTTCCCGGACCCCTGCACGCCGGTCATCACGATCACGCTCGGCCTACCGCCCCCGAGGTCGAGCGGCGTGTGTTCGCCGCCCATGGTCGCGGTGAGCTCCTCGTTCACGACCTTCACGACCTGTTGCCCCGGCGTGAGGCTCTTCATGACCTCCTCGGAGAGCGCGCGTTCGCGGACCCTGCCCAGGAAGTCGTCGACCACTTCGACGGCCACGTCGGACTCGAGGAGCGCCGTTCGGATGTCGGACAGAGCGTTGTCGACCTGCTTGGGATGGAGCTTCCCGCGGGATCGCAACTTCCGGAAGGTGCCGTCGAGCCGGTCGGTGAGCGTGTCGAACATCGGTCCCCGTGTCGATATCGGTTGAACGCGGCTGCGGGCTCCCCCGGTGCGCGCCGACTAGGATTCTACCTGGGGGGACGAATGCCAGAGTCCGATCTGCGTGACGTGAGCCTGGTCGCGGTGACCAGCCATGAGATGCGGGCGCCGCTCGCCGCTATCCGCGGCTTCGTGGATATGCTGCAACGCAGGCGTTCCGAACTCTCGGAGGCCGAGATCGACGAGTTCCTGAACGTGATCTCCGTGCAGACCCAGCGTCTGATCCGGCTGGCCGACGACCTCGTCACGATGGAGAGCCTCCAGGATGCCTCGCTCGCGATCGAGCACGGATCCATCGTGCTCGTGCCGGCGCTCGAGCAGATGGTGCGCGACCTGCCGGGTGGCGAGCGCGTGGAGATCCGCGTCTCGGCCGACGCCCCCCCGACGATCGAGTCCGACGCGCTCCGACTCGGGCAGATCCTCACGAACCTGGTGACGAACGCCCTGAAGTACTCGGACCAACGCTCGGTGGTCACCCTCGAGGTCGTCCCCGGCGGCGACGGGTGCATCGGCATCGCCGTGATCGACCACGGCATCGGCATCGACGAACAGGAACGGGATCGCGTCTTCGAACCCTTCTACCGAACGACCGAGGGTGCTCGGTCCGCCGAAGGGTCGGGGCTGGGGCTCGCGATCGCCCGGCGTCTGGCCGAGGCGCTCGGCGGCGACATCGCCGCCGATGCGACGCCGGGCGGCGGCGCGACGTTCCGGCTCAGGCTCCCGGTTCGTGCGGCGGCGCGCTGAGCACCTGCTCCACCGTGTGCAGCAGGGTGATGGGACTGAACGGCTTCGTGAAGTAGTCGTCGGCCCCCATCGCGATCGCTCGCTCCCGGCCCTCTTCACCGTCGGCGGTGACGATGATCACCCGAACGCCGGCCGTGACCGGGTCCGCGCGCACCTCTGCCAGAACCTCCGCTCCGCTCGACCCGGGGATGTGCATGTCGAGGAAGACCAGATCGGGCGGGTCGTCACGCACCATCTCGAGGGCACGCTGCCCGTCGGCGGCTTCCTCGATCTCGAAGCCCTCCCCCTCGAGCACCAGGCGCATGGCCTCGCGCATCGTGGGGTGGTCCTCCACGATGAGGATCCTCCCGTCGGACACCGCTGAACCCCTTCCGCCTGGATGCTTCCGCCCGGCTGCCGTCAGTCGGACAGCAGCCGTTCCGCGAACGCCGTCGCCTCGAACGGCCGCAGGTCGTCGGCCCCTTCTCCGACCCCGACGAAGCGGATCGGAACGTCGAGCTCCTCCCGCACGGCCAACACGATCCCACCCTTGGCCGATCCGTCGGTCTTCGTGAGCACCACGCCGGTCACCTCGACCGCCTCGGTGAACGCCCTCGCCTGTGCGATGCCATTCTGCCCCGTCTGGGCGTCGAGCACGAGCAGTGTCTCGTCGACCGACGTGCCCGCCTTCTCGATCACGCGCTTGACCTTGCCGAGCTCGTCCATCAACGGTGTCTTCGTGTGCAGTCGCCCGGCCGTATCGACGATCAGAACGTCGGCCCCGCGTGCGGCCGCCGACTTGACGGCGTCGAACACGACGGCGCCGGGATCGGCGCCACGCTCCTGCCCCACGAGGTGGGCGCCCGCCCTCTTCGCCCAGACTCCCAGCTGCTCACCGGCGGCGGCTCGGAACGTGTCGGCGGCGGCGAGGCTCACCTGCAACCCTTCCCCGGCAAGGCGAGTCGCGAGCTTCCCGATCGTGGTGGTCTTGCCGGTGCCGTTCACCCCAACGACCAAGATCACGCCAGGTCGTCCGCTCGGCAGGTGCAGGGGCTCGTCGGGCCCGAGCACGTCGACGATCTCTTCGTGGAGCAGCGCGACCGGGTCGCCCCCCGTCGCGACGCGTGATTTCACGCGACCGACGAGATCGGCCGAACCCTTGGGGCCCACATCGGCCTTGATCAGCAGGTCCTCAAGCTGGGCCCACGTGTCGTCGGCGGCGGCCCCCCGAAACAGCCGCTTGACCTTGGCTCCGAGCCCCTCCTTCCGGAAGACGCCCCCCGACGGTCCCGGTTCCGGCCTGGTCGGCTCGGGACGCTGTCGGGCCGGATGCAGCGGCGCCGGCCGCCGGACGTGCCCTTCGGTCGTACGCGTCTCGCGTTCGAGCTCCCGCAGGCGGTCGCGCCGCGACGAACGCAGCACGCCGAACGCGACGATCGCCACGACCGCGAGGAGAGCGAAGACGACGACGCCGAGTTCCACTGGCGGAGGCTAGCCGACCGGCTCGCCCTCCGGCACCTCGATCACCGGCTCGTCGTCGGCCGAGGTCTGAGGGGCGAACGCGGCGGCGGCAGCTTCCCGCTCGCCCTCGAGCCTCGCGTCGGATTCCAGCGGGGTCTGCTGATCGAGCCGCTGCGCGACCACCTTCGTGGTGCCGTCCTTGCTCAGGGAGATGCCGTACATCATCGCGGCGACCTCCATCGTGCGCTTCTGGTGCGTCACGATCAGCACCTGCGACTCGCGCGCGAACCCCTCGACGAGACGCAGGAACCGATGGAGGTTCACGTCGTCGAGCGCCGGCTCGACCTCGTCCATCAGGTAGAACGGTGAAGGGCGGGCGGTGAAGATCGCGAACAGGAACGCCATGGCGGTCAACGACCGCTCGCCGCCCGAGAGCAGCGAGATGCGCTTCACGCGCTTGCGGCCCGGAGATGCTTCGATCTCGATCCCGCTCGTCAACGGCTCCGCGGGATCGGTGAGCACCAGCCTGCCCGAGCCGCCCGGGAACAGGTCAGCGATCAGTCGCTCGAACTGCGAGGCGACATCGCGATACGCGGCGGTGAACGCCTCGGTGATCTCTCGGTCGACCTGCGCGATCACCTCGAGCAGGTTGCGGCGCGCCTGTTTGACGTCGTCGAGCTCCCTGGCCATGAAGTCGTGGCGCTCCTGCATGGCCTCGAACTCCCCGGTGGCGAGCAGGTTCACTCGACCGAGCAGAGCCAGGCGTCGCTGCACGAGCTCGGAACGCTTCTCGAGCGCCTCGACGGAGTCGTCGTCGGACAGCTCCGCGACGAGCGCCGTCGGGTCGGCCCCATAACCCTCGCGGATCAGTCGTTCCGCCTCCCGGATCCGTCGATCGATGTCGCCCCTCGTCCGGTCGTCGTCTTCGTACGCTTCGCGGAGCCGTTCGAGCTCCGTCGACGCATCGCGCCACGCCTTGTTCACGGCCGCCTCTCGCCCGGCGACCTCGCGCTCGGCCGTCGCGGCGGCGTCGCGGATCGCGGCGGCCTCGTTCGCCGCGGCCTCGGCGCGCGCGACCTCGGACTCGGCCTCCGCTCGATCGGTCTCGGCGGCCGTGAGCTCGGCCCGCATCGCAACCGGATCGTGCGCCGACAGCTCGTCGCGCTCGTTCCGCAGCGCGACGAGCCGGGCGTCGTGCCCCGAGCGGTCTCGTCGCAGGGTCTCCACCGCCACGCGAGCCGATATGGGCGGCTGCGGCACGGGCGGGAGGTCGGGCGGTCGCTCGGCGTCCGCCGGCGCCAGCGCGGCCAGGCGCTGCCGGGCCAGCGCGACGGAGTCCTCGACCGCGGCGAGGCGCTGGTCGTGCAACGCCTCCTCGGTCCTCATGCCCGTCAGGGCCCGGTCGACGCCGGCGAGACGTTCTGCCACCGAGACGATCTCGGCGTCGGCCGCCTCGATCTGATCGCGGAGGAAGTCGATCTCCCCCGCGATCTCGGCCAGGCGCTCCCGCTTGGGTTTCAACGCGTTGACCGTGGCTGCGAGGTCGTGGACCACCACCTGCAGCTCGGCCCTGATCTCTCGGGATCGGGCATCGGCCACCTTCGCCGTGTGGATGACCGCGGGCCCGACGAGCACCCCGTCGGGCGTGACGAACGACGAACCGTGCTGCCGCTGCTTCTCCGAGGCCTCGATGACGTCGGCCGCGACGTAGACGTCGCGGAGCACCGTGCTCACGATGCCCCGGGCTGCCGGATCGGCCTCGACGGCGGCGAGCAACTTGCGCTCGCCCGACAGACCCATCGGCACTGGTCCCCCCGCCGAGATCGCGAGGATCGCACCGTCACCTTCGGGTGCGTCGGCGAGGGCAGCTTCTCCGTCGCCGTAGACGACCGCATCGGCCAACGAGCCCAGCGCAGCGGCGAGCGCACGCTCGAGCCCCGGTTCCACCGTCACGAGATCCCGGAGCAACCCGATGGCTCGACCCTTGTGCGCATCGAGGAAGCGTGACCCGGGCGTCTCCTCGATGTCCTGCCGGCGCGCCTCGAGCAGGTCGCGCCGAGCCTCGTGGCGGCGACGCACATCGTCGAGCTCCTCGATCTTGCCGACCAGGCCACGCCGCTCCGACTCGAGCGCGGCACGCTTCTCGTTCATCGGCGCCGATCCGTCGTCGAAGGTCTCGACCTCGGCTTCCAGACCGGCGCGTTCAGCCTCGGCTTCCGCGATCCGCTCACGGACCGATATCAGCGAGGCGGCGACCCGCTCGCGCTCGCGCTCGCTCGAGGCGAGGGACCGCTCCAACGCCTCGACCTCGGCGCGGCGCCCGGCCGCCTCCTCCCCCGCGCGCCGGTGCAGCGACTCGATGCGTCCGCGTTCCTGCTCCGCCTCGCGGAACGCGGCCTCGGCCGCTTCGAGCTCACGCTCGCTGCGCTCGAGGTCGGCGACCACCCGACCCAGCTCGGCGCCGACGCGCGTGATCTCGTCGTCGACAGCGTCGACGCGGGCAGCCCTCGTCGCCTGCGAGGCCATTCGTTCGCGCGCGGCGGCCTCGCGCTCCACCGCCTCCCGGAACGCTTGCTCGGCCCGGCGCCGTTCCTCCGTGGTGGCACGCGATGCGAGCTCGGCGTCGGCCAAGGCCTCGGATGCGGTCGCCCGAGCGTCGGCCGCCTCGAGCACCTCGCCGTCGAGCCCGTCGAGCCGTTCGCGAGCCGTGCGACGCTCGTCGAGCCCACGCTCCCAGGAGTCCGCTCGCCGATCGCGCTCTCGAAGCAGCGCTCGGAGGCGGGCGGCCGCGAGGTTGCGCGAGAGGCTCTCCGCCTCCGCGGTGAGGGTCTCGTGCTTCGTCGCCATCTGTGCCTGCTGCTGCAGCGGCTTCAGCTGCCGGCGCAGTTCCGAGAGCACATCGGCCAGCCGGAGCAGGTCCTGATCGAGGTTCGCGAGCTTGCGTTGGGCGCGCTCTTTCCGGCGGCGGTGCTTGGCGATGCCGGCCGCCTCCTCGATGTACTTGCGGCGGTCCTCGGGCCTGGCGAGCAGGACCTCTTCGAGCTGCCCCTGCCCGACCACCGTGTGCAGGGCACGACCGATGCCGGTCTCGGAAAGCAGCTCCTGCACGTCGAGCAGGCGCACGACCTCGCCGTTGATGCGGTACTCCGAGTCCCCCGAGCGGAAGATCGTGCGCGCGACCTCGATCTCGCTCATCGGCACCGGGATCTTGCCGGCCGAATTGTCGATCACGAGCTTCACCTCGGCCATACCGAGCGCCGGTCGTGACGGCGTGCCGGCGAAGATCACGTCGGCCATCTGCCCCCCGCGCAGGGAGCGGGCTCCCTGTTCACCGAGAGCCCAGCTGATCGCGTCGACGAGGTTGGACTTGCCCGAGCCGTTGGGCCCGACGATCACGGAGACGCCGGGGATGAACTCGAGCACCGTCTTGTCCGCGAACGACTTGAACCCGCGGATCGTGATCGACCTCAGGAACATGTGCAGCGGATGCTAACAGGCTTGTGATTCCCGATCGCTGAAGGTGGGCTACCGGGCGACGCGGAAGGTCCGCTCCCCCGTCGGCGGCTTGTCCCGCACCTCGACCGAGTCGACCTGAGCGCCGGGCGGACCCTCTTGACACCAGGCGATCATGGACTCGACGGCTTCCGACACGCCTTCGAACTCGGCTTCGACGCTCCCGTCGAAGGCGTTCCTCACCCATCCGCCCACACCCAGCGCCCGGGCGCGCTCGACGCACGAGGCCCGGAAGAAGACGCCCTGCACCCTGCCTCGGATCCGGACCTGCACCCTCCGCACGCCCGTCATCGTGTCATCCCACGCGTCCTGCGAGCCGCGTCGGCTCGTCCGGTACGCTGGCCGGCGATGGCCACCTACGACGATCGGACGGCATTGCTCGTCGTCGACGTGCAGAACGATTTCGCCGAACCCGGCGGCAGCCTCTACGTCGACGGGGGCGAGGAGATCGTGCCGACCGTGAACGCCGAGGTGGACAAGGCCGTCGCCTCCGGAGCGCTGGTGGTGTACACGCAGGACTGGCACCCCGAGCACACACCCCATTTCCAGCGCGACGGCGGCATCTGGCCGGTGCACTGCGTGGAGGACACCCGGGGAGCCGAGTTCCATCCCGACCTGTTGGTGGCCGATCACGAGATCGTGCGAAAGGGTCACGACGGGCGGGACGGGTATTCCGGGTTCAGCGTGCGCGATCCGCTCTCGGGCGAGCGGGGGGACACCGTGCTGCACGAGATGCTGACCGCGGCGGGGGTCGAGCGGCTCGTCATCTGCGGGCTCGCGACCGACTACTGCGTGGTGGAGACCGTGCTCGATGCGCGGATGCTCGGGTACCCGGTCGAGGTGATCACCGACGCCGTGCGAGCGGTCGACCTGCAGCCCGGAGACGGAGCGGCCGCGCTGGCGCGCATGCGCGATGCCGGCGCCGAGCTCGTCTGACAGGCGCCGACTAGCTCTGGCACTGCGGGCAGAAGAACGAGCTGCGTTGTGAGATCTTCACGCTCTCGATCGGGGTACGGCACCGGCGGCATGGTTGGCCGGCGCGCCCATACACCTTGAGCTCCGCCCGGTATCCGCCGGGCTCCCCGAACAGGTCGACGTATGCCTCGTCGTCGAGGGTCGTGCCGCGGAGCTTGATCGCCTCTTGCAGCACCTCCTGGATCGCGCGGTAGAGACGGCGAACCTCCTGAGAGGACAGATCGTCGCTCATGCGGTCGTACCGGATGCCGGCATGGAACAGCACCTCGTCGGAGTAGATGTTGCCGAGACCAGAGATGAACTTCTGGTCCATCAGGAGTTGCTTCATCTTCGAAGCGCGATCGGCGAGGAGGTACTGGAAGGTCGGCCACGTGAAGACCTGATCCAGCGGGTCGATGGCCAGATGCTGCAACTCCTTGACCTTGCCGAGGTCGTCCGCCGACGCTACGAACAGCTCTCCGAAGGTGCGTGGATCGACGTAGCGCAGGTCTCCACGGTGCTGGAACGTGAGGACCACCTGCGTGTGGGGCGCCATGGGCACCCTGCCCGTGCCGCGCTGGAGCTGGCCGCTCATGCCGAAGTGCACGACCAGCACCTCCTGCGAATCGAGGGTCATGAGGATGTACTTGCCTCGCCGCTCGACCTTCGTGATCTTGTGTCCGACGAGCCGCGACGTGAAGTCCTTCCGTGTCTTGTGTCGCCGGATCACCCGCATCGCGTTCTTCGAGCTCTTGACCTCGGCTTCCTTGATGCGGAGCCCCACGACGTCCTTCTCGAGGTCGCGTCGCATCACTTCAACTTCAGGCAGCTCCACCCTGGTCCTCCCTGCTCGAGGCCACGCTGCTCGGCGCCAGGCGCTCGGAGATGCGTGCGAACGCCTCCGCGGCGGCGCGCTGCTCGGCCTCCTTCTTCGACCGGCCGACGCCCGTTCCCATCGGCTCGCCGCCGAGGTGCACGGTGGCGGTGAACTCCTTCTCGTGGTCGGGGCCGCGCTCCTCGAGCCGGTACTCGGGCATCGAGCGCAGGGCCTGGGATGCAAGCTCCTGCAGGATCGTCTTGTAGTCGCGGTCGCCCTCGCCGCGTACGTACGCCTCCATGCGTGGCCGGAAGAGCCGCTCGATCAGCTCGGTCGCGACGGCGAGCCCACGGTCCAGGTAGATCGCACCGAACACGGCCTCCAGGGCGTCGGCCAGGATCGAGGACTTGTCGCGGCCGCCGCTCAGCTCTTCGCCCTTGCCGAGCAGCACGACGTCACCGAGCCCGAGGGAACGCGCCACGTCGGCGAGTGCTCCCATGTTCACGATCGCGGCGCGCAACTTGGCGAGGGCTCCCTCCGGCATCTCCGGATAGGCCGTGTACGCCATGTCGGTGACGACGAGCCCGAGGACGGAGTCGCCGAGGAACTCGAGGCGCTCGTTGGTCACGGTGAGTCCGCGTTCGAACGCGAACGAACGGTGTGTGAGTGCGGCCAGGCGCAGCGAAGCATCATCGAACGTGACCCCGAGCGCCGGATCGAGGGACTCGAGCGGCCCCACCACCTCGGCACGCGCCTCGGCCTGCGCCTCGTCCCGGGCGTCGTCGAGCGCTTCGGCCACGCCGGCTACTCGACCTCGATCGCTTGACGCCCCGCGTAGTAGCCGCAGTTGGCGCACACTCGGTGCGAGGGTTTCGGTTGCTTGCACTGCGGGCATTCGGCGTAGGCGGGGGCCGAGGCCTTCCAGTTCGCGGCCCGCTTGCGCCCGCGCGACTTGCTCTGCTTCTTCTTGGGTACCGCCATCGGTTCGCTCCTTCGTCTTCGTCGTCTCCGTCGCCGATCAGTTCTCGTCGAACACGGCCGCGAGCTGCTCGAGCGCCGCCCACCTCGGGTCGATCTCGGCGTGTCCTGGGCACTCTCCGAGGTTGCGGTCGCCGCCGCAGACCGGGCACAGGCCTTGGCAGTCGGGGCGGCAGAGCGGAGAGAACGGCAGCTCGACGCCGATCACGTCGCGCACCATCTGGTCGGGCTCCAGGAAGCCATCGCGCTCGAGTGGGTAGTCGTCGCCGTCGGGTTCGGGCTCGAGCACGAACAGCTCGTGCACCGTGACCTCGAAGGGCTGTTCGAACTCGGTGAGACAACGGGCGCACCGCAGTGCGAGCGTCGTGCCGACCGTGCCCGAGACGAGGATGCCCTCGACCAACGCCTCCAAGAGCAGGTCACCCTCGACCGGCACGTCGTCACGAACCCGGGCCAGCTCGGTGCCGAGGCCCTCGATGGGCGAGTCGACGCGATGCTCCTTCGAAGCTCCGGGACGCCCGATGAGATCGGTGACGTCGATGGCCGGGATCATCGTTCCTCCTCGTCGTAGAGCTGTGTCTCGGGCCGGTGCCGCCCCGTGTCGGCTGTCACGGCTTCCCCGGCGGGCTCCCCGAACTCCTGGGCGGCGACGGTGCCCGGCGTTCGGAGCTTCTCGCGGCCGACCTCGACCTGGTCGAGGGTCTTGGCCAACGCCCGGGATGAGACCTGCGTGTCTTCGAGGATCCGGCGCAGCGCGATCTCGAACTGGGCGAGCTTCGAGTCGACGTACTCCTCGGCTTCCCGCCGCATCGAGCGCGCCTGCTCATCGGCTTCCGCCAACACGCGCTGCGACTCCTCGGCGGCCCTCGAGAGCACCTCCTCGTGACGGGCCATGTTCAGCTGCTCGTTCCTGGCCCGCTCGACGATGCTCTCGGCGTCGACGCGTGCCTTGGCGAGCAGATCTTCGCGGTCCTTGACGATCCAACGCGCCTGCTTGATCTCGTCGGGGAGCGCCTCCTGCATCTCGCCGATCAGGTCGAGCACCTCGTCGCGATTGACCAGCACCGACGACGACAGCGGCATGGCCTTGGCTTCGCGGACCATCTCGTCGAGGTGCGCGAGCCGGGCGGTGATATCCATCAGCGCCCCTCCTCCAAACGCTCGTGCAGGCAGGTTCGGACCTCGTCGGGCACCAGACCCTCGATGTCGCCACCGAACCGCGCGACCTCCTTCACGAGCGAGCTCGACAGGAAGGACCACGACGGGTTCGTCGGCATGAACAGCGTCTCGACACCCGCGAGCCGGTGATTCATCTGAGCCATCTGGATCTCGAACTCGTAGTCGGAGACGGCCCGCAGGCCCTTCACGATCACCGCGTCGTTGCGCCGCCGCGCGAAGTCGACCAGCAGGCCGTCGAAGGAGGTCACCTCGACCCCGGACATGTCGGCGCAGACCTTCTCGAGCATCGCGATGCGCTCCTCGACGGTGAACATCGGTCGTTTCGCGGGGTTCTCGAGCACCGCCACCACCACGGTCTCGAACGTCTCGCTCGCGCGGTCGATGATGTCGAGATGACCGTTGGTGACGGGGTCGAACGTCCCCGGACACAGGGCGGTCAGGCCCATCGAACCTCCAGGTGTCAGGCGGATCCCTCCGGGCGGAACAGGATCACGAGGGTGTCGCCGTAGCGAAGCTGCCTCGCGATGGCCCAGTGTAGCGGAATGACAGGCATGGAACTCTTGTGACCGCGGGTCACGACGACCGTCGATCGTCGGTCTCGGAGCCAACCACCGGCCAGTTCACGCAAGACGCCGTCCAACTCGGGCCCCTCGAGATCGTATGGCGGATCGCAGATCACCAGATCGTAGGGGGCCCCCGGCCGATCGTCCCTGCCAACGAACCGAGCGACCTTGGAGGGGTGAACATCACCCCGCTCCGAGAGCTTGGCGATCGCCAGGTTCCGCTTGATCGCATCGACGGCGGCCGGGGCCCGGTCGACGAACGAGGCGTGCGCGGCGCCGCGAGAGAGGGCTTCGATTCCCGCGGCGCCGGTGCCGGCGAACAGATCCAATACGGTCGCGCCGACCAGGGCGTCCGGCCCGATGCTCGAGAACAACCCCTCGCGCGCCCGGTCGGAGATCGGCCGGACGGAGGGGGGCACGGGCGCGAGCCGCACACCCTTGGCGGAGCCGGCGATGATGCGCATCGAGCCAGCGTACCGACGCCGTCACGACCGGCCGGTCTCGGCCGCTCTCACGAGCGGAACAGCCAGTCGATCGAGCTCTCGAACCGGTGGCGGAGCTCGTCGAGCAGCTCCGGATGACGCTCGAGCGACGGGTCCTCGTCGATCACGGCGAAGGCGCGCTGCCGAGCGCGGACCACGAGCGGCATGTCCTCGGCGAGCCGGGCGAGTCGAAGGTCCGGCATGCCCGACTGCTTCGTATCGAACAATGTGCCCTCGCCGCGCAACCGCAGATCCTCGTCGGCGAGCTCGAAGCCGTCGGTCGTGCGGACCATGGCGTCGATCCGAGCCCTCGCCTCGAGGTTGGACTCCTCGGACTCGTCGAACAGGATGCACGTGCCGGGATGGGCGCCGCGACCGATGCGGCCCCGGAGCTGGTGGAGCTGCGCAAGCCCGAACCGCTCGGCGTTCTCGACGAGCATGACCGTGGCGTTGGGCACGTCGACGCCGACCTCGATCACGGTCGTCGAGATCAACAGATCGGCCTCCCCCGAGCGGAAGCGTTCCATGACCGCCTCTTTGTCCTTCGGGCGCATGCGGCCATGGAGGAGCTCGATCCGCAGCTCGGGGAAGACCTCGGTCGCCAGGCGCTCTGCCTCCGCCTCGGCCGCCTTGACCTGGGTCCGGTTGCCCTCGTCGATCGCGGCGCAGACGACGAAGGCCTGCCGGCCCTGATCGACCTGGTCGCGGACGAGCTCGTACGCCGCCGTCCTCTGGGTGGCCGACCGTGCCTCCCGGGTGATGATGGGTTGCCGCCCCTGAGGCAACTCATCGAGCACGACGACGTCGAGGTCGCCGTAGTATGTGAGCGCGAGCGTCCTGGGGATGGGCGTCGCGGTCATGATCAACATGTCGACCTCACCACCCTTGCGCTGCAAGGCCGTTCGCTGATGGAGGCCGAACCGATGTTGCTCGTCGACGACCGCCAGGCTGAGGTCGGCGAACGAGACCGACTCCTGCACGAGGGCGTGCGTGCCGACGATCAGGTCGAGACTGCCGTCGGCGACGGCATCGACGATCCTGCTGCGATCCTTGCCGGTCACCGCCCCGGTGAGCAGGGCGTAGGTCAGCGTCGCCTCGGCCGCCGAAGCGGCGCCCTCGTCGTCGAAGGCGTCGAGCAACGACGCCTGGGCGTCGGACGCGAGCCGTCGCGAGTTGGCGAACTCCAGGAACGGCACGGCGCCCATGTTC
Source organism: Actinomycetota bacterium (assembly GCA_035711865.1). GTDB lineage: Bacteria > Actinomycetota > UBA4738 > UBA4738 > HRBIN12 > JAOUEA01. The sequence goes on along the minus strand of DASTBT010000079.1, from coordinate 42,740 downwards.
TCGAGAAGCACCTGTACCGAACGGAGATGCTGGCCGGCGAGCACCTCGGTCGGTGCCATGATCGCCGCTTGGTGCCCCGATCCGATCGCGATCAGCGCGGCATGGAGCGCGACCAGCGTCTTCCCCGACCCGACGTCACCCTGCAGCAGCACGTTCATGGGCCTCGGCCTGCTCATCGCCTCGCCGATCTCGCGCATGGCCCGGCGCTGTGCGCCGGTGGGCTCGAACGGGATCGAGGCCAGCAGCCGGTCGGTGAGCGGCCCGTCCGGATCGTGAGCAACCCCCGCGCTGTCGGCTTCCACCCGATGCTTCCGGAAGGCCACGCCCAGCTCGAGGGTGAACAGCTCGTCGAACTTCAGCCGCTCCCGCGCCGTTTCGAGTGCTGCGTCGTCGGCCGGGAAATGGATGTCCCGCATCGCCCGGTCGTACGAGCCCAGCCGCTCGACCCGCACGATCTCCCCGGGCATCGGATCGGCGATCGGGCCGAGCCGTTCGATCGCCCGATGCACGAGCTCGCGGATCGTGCGCGCGGTGATGCCGTCGGTGGCCGGGTGCACGGGCGTGATCCTGCCCGTGTGCACGAGATCGGCGTCGCCGCCCCTGAGCACCTCGACCTCCTGCTGAGCGAGCTGCAGGCGGCCCCGGTACAACGTGGCCGAGCCCGAGACCGCGACCTCGGCTCCCTCCCGATAGACGTTCGCTGCCCACGGTTGGTTGAAGAACGCGAGGTCCAGGTAACCGGTGCCGTCGCCGACCGTGACGGTCACCATCGTCTGACGCCGGCGCGTCTGCCGCTTGCGCACCTTCTGCACGAGGCCGATCACGGTGACGTATGCCCCGATCTTCACGTCGCGGATCGGCTCGACCCGAGACCGGTCGATGTAGCGACGCGGATAGTGGTGCAGCAGGTCGCCGACCGAACGGATCTCGAAGGAGCTCTCAGCGAGGACCTCGAAGGCAGGATCGCCCTTGGTCCTGAACCCAGCACGTCGCGTCGCGAGCTTCCGGTCGATCTCGAGGACCGGCGAGGCGAGGCTGAGGCCGGCGCCGCTCATCGTGGGGTTGTACCACGCGACCCCGACGGAACCGCCGCTGCCTCTAGCATGGAACGGTGTCACGCAAGGCCCTCGTCCTCGCAGCCGCGGTCGCGGCGATCGTGATCGCGGGGTCGATCGCGCTCGCGGTCCGCGACGACGACGTGGCCTCCTCCAGCACCGGTGCATCGCCCTCGCCGGCGCTCCTGGCCGTCGAGGGGGTCGAGGGGCTCCCCGACACGGTCTCGGCGCTGCCCGATGCCGATGCCGATGCCTTCCGATCCCTGCTCGACGGTCTGCGCGGCACGCCGGTGGTCGTCAACCTGTGGGCCTCGTGGTGCGAGCCCTGCGAGCGCGAGATGCCGATGCTCTCGGCCGCCGCGGTCGAGGAGGCCGGCGTGCAGTTCCTCGGCGTGGACACGCTCGACTCCCGTTCGGGAGCCGAATCCTTCATCGCCGACCATTCTGTGCCGTTCCCGTCGCTCTTCGACCCTGACGCCGCGATCCGCACCGACCTCGGGAGCTTCGGGTTGCCCGTGACCGTCTTCTTCGATGCCCACGGGAACCAGGTCGCCAAGGTCGACGGTGAGCTCAGCCGGAGCGCGCTCGACGAGCATCTCGTGGAGATCACGGCGTGATCGTGTTCCCACCGGAAGCAGACGGCACCTCTGGTAGCCTCGTCTGGCTATGGCAGCCGTCTGCGACATCTGTGGCAAGAAGCCGTTCTTCGGCAAGGCCGTGACCTTCTCGCACAAGCGGAACAATCGGCGTTGGAACCCCAACGTGCAGCGTGTGCGTGCCCTGGTCGACGGCACGCCGCGGCGGGTCAACGCATGCACCTCGTGCATCAAGGGCGGCAAGGTCGCTCGGATCCCCCGCTCCGCCTGACCGCCTCCGCTCGCGTCGGTTCCTCCGAAACCAGGCCTTGCGTTCCTTTCGAGCTGCGAATCCCCCCCATCGAACGAGGGGGCCGCATCACCGTTCGATAGACTGGAGTGCTTCACGCACGTCTCGAGACACGAAGCGCACCGACCCCGATCCCTCCCGAGGAGGCCGCAGCCGTGGCAGAGGTTCTCGTCGATCCCACCCCCGAAGAGCTCAGGAGCTTCACCGAGGAGATGCCCGAAACGCGCATCTCCGAGTACGACAACACCAACACACGGACGAAGGCCCTCTCGCGCAGCGCCGGCAGCACCTACGTCGTCGGCCGCGAGTCCAGCGGCAAGACCATGACGCGCGAGGACTACGACGCGATCGCAGCGGCGCAGGATCGGTACATCGCGGAACACGACATGATCCAGATCAACGGCTACATCGGGAACGATCCGGACATGCGCACCGCGGCTCGGCTCCTGATGGAGAAGCGCTACGCCAACATCGCGGGCATGCAACAGAAGCTCTACTTCGAGCGGAGCGACGGGGCCGATCCTCATGTGCAGGTGGTCTACACGCCCGGCCTGCCGGCTCCCGGATACCCCGACGACCGGGTGATCGCGGTCGACCTCGACAACTACGTGACGCGCGTCCTCAACTCGGACTACTTCGGCGAGTCCAAGAAGGGCGGCCTGCGCATGTGGAACGACGTCGTCTACAACAAGGGCGGACTCGCCCTGCACGCCGGCCTCAAGGTGGTCCCCACAGTCCACGGCGACAAGGTGTTCATGATCATCGGCTTGTCCGGCACGGGCAAGACGACGACGACGTTCACGACGCAGAACGGCTCGCTCCCGATCCAAGACGACTTCGTCGGCCTGATGCCCGGGGGACGCGCCTACGGCACCGAGAACGGATGCTTCGCCAAGACGTTCGGCCTTGACCCCGAGTTCGAACCCTCGATCCACGGCGCCGTCACGAAGCCGTCGGCCTACCTCGAGAACGTGTCCATGGACGATGCGGGCACCGTCGACTTCTTCGACGAGCACTACACGAAGAACGGCCGGTCGGTCTTCGAGATGCAGGATCTGCTTGCCTACGGCGACGCCCGCGAGGTCGGGCCCGTCGACTACCTGCTGATCCTGAACCGGAACGAGAACATCATCCCGGCGGTCGCCAAGCTCGACCAGCAGCACGCGGCTGCGTTCTTCATGCTCGGCGAGACCACCGGTACCTCGGCAGGTGGGGCCGCCGAGGAGGGCAAGTTCCTGCGGGTGCCCGGCACCAATCCGTTCTTCCCGCTCCCCCACGGGCTGCAGGGCAATCGGCTGCTCGAGCTCCTAGCCACGCATCCGATCGAGACCTACCTGTTGAACACCGGCCGGGTGGGCGGCAAGGACGACGACGATCGCTCGAAGAAGCTGCGCATCCCCGACACCTCCGCATGCGTCAAAGGCATCGCCGAGCGCGCCATCTCGTTCGAAGAGGACCCCGACTTCGGCTACGAGGTCGCCTCGGCGGTTCCGGGCATCGACGACGACGAGAAGCTGCAGCCGCGGCGGCTCTACGAGCGGCAGGGTCGCGGCGACGAGTACCGAGCATTCGTGGAGGAGCTCAAGAACGACAGGGTCGCGCACCTGCAGCAGTTCACGCAACTCAGCGAGGAGATCATCAAAGCCGTCGGCTGATGTCGCCCGCCGCACGCGGCGGGTCCCCGAGCTCCGAGGACGGAGATGTCCCACGACCACCATCGGATGACCGACGAGGCTGCCGACCCGCGGCAGAGCGAGGTCCCGGCGACCCACGCGGGGCACGACGCCCACGCGGGGCACGACGCCCATGCGGGGCACGACGCCCACGCTGGGCACAGCGTCGCGATGTTCCGAGACCGCTTCTGGCTGAGCCTGCTCCTGAGCGTTCCCGTCCTGATCTGGTCGGAGATGCTGCAGGACCTGCTCGGCTACACGGCGCCGGACGTTCCGGGCGAGCGCTGGATCCCGCTCGTGTTCGGCACCGCCGTCTTCGTCTACGGCGGTACCCCCTTCCTCAAAGGAGGTTGGAACGAGCTCCGCGACAGAGCCCCGGGCATGATGCTGCTGATCTCGCTCGCGATCACGGTGGCGTTCGCCTCGAGCATCGCGACCGAGGCGGGCCTGCTCGACCTGGACTTCTGGTGGGAGCTCGTGCTGCTGATCGACGTGATGCTGCTCGGGCACTGGCAGGAGATGAGGGCCATCGGGCAGGCGTCGAGCGCCCTCGACGCGCTCGCCGCGCTCCTTCCCGACATGGCCGAACGCGTCGAGGGCGCGGGCACCCGCGAGGTGGCCATCGCCGAGCTGCGCCCGGACGATCTGGTGCTCGTGCGCCCGGGGGGTCGCGTGCCGGCCGATGGCATCATCGACAGCGGTCAGGCCGCGTTCGACGAGTCGATGATCACGGGGGAATCGCGACCGGTCGACCGGGCCCCCGGCGACCATGTCGTCGCGGGCACCGTCGCGACCGACTCCTCGGTCCGACTCCGGGTCGTCGCGGTCGGCGACGACACGGCGCTGGCCGGCATCCGCCGGCTCGTGGCCGACGCGCAGGCGTCGAGCTCCAGGGCACAGGCGCTCGCCGACCGTGCGGCCGCCGTCCTCTTCTTCGTGGCGCTCGGGGCGGGCATCGTCACGTTCATCTCGTGGATGCTCGCCGACGATGCCGACCAGGCCATCGAGAGCAGCGTCTCGGTGCTCGTGATCGCCTGCCCCCACGCGCTCGGCCTCGCGATCCCGCTCGTGATCTCGTTGTCGACCGCGATGTCGGCCCGCAACGGGATCCTCGTGAAGGATCGCCTGGCCCTCGAACGCATGCGCACGGTCGACACGGTGCTCTTCGACAAGACCGGCACCCTGACGCAGGGCCGTCACACCGTGCGCGACGTCGCGTCGACCCATGGCGACGAAGACGCGGTCCTGCTGCCGGCCGCCGCGGTCGAGGGCGAGAGCGAACATCCCCTCGCCCGGGCGATCGTCGCCGCAGGGCGCGACCGAGGCCGCGTACCCGAGGCATCGGGATTCCGGTCGATCGCGGGCCGCGGCGTCGAGGCCGAGGTCGACGGCCGGCGCGTCGTTGTGGGCGGGCCGGCGATGCTCGGCGAACGCGGGCTCGAGCTTCCCGGGACGATCCTCGGGAAGGTCGAGGCGTGGCGCGACAGAGGCGCCACGGTGCTTGCGGTGGTCGACGACGGCGAGGTCGTGGGCGCGCTCGCGCTCGAGGACGCGGTACGCCCCGAGTCCCGGGCGGCGATCGACGCGCTGCACGCCGAGGGGGTGCGGGTGGTGATGATCACCGGCGACGCCCTCCAAGTCGCCCAGGCGGTGGCGGACGAGCTCGGCGTCGACGAGGTCATGGCTGAGGTGCTACCCGAGCAGAAGGACTCCAAGGTGGCAGAGCTGCAGGCGCGCGGCCTGCGGGTCGCGATGGTCGGCGACGGGGTGAACGACGCGCCGGCACTCGCGCGCGCCGACGTCGGCATCGCGATCGGCGCCGGTACCGACGTCGCGATCGAGTCGGCCGGCGTCGTGCTCGCCGGCGACGACCCTCGGGGCGTGCTCTCGGTCCGCCGGCTCTCCCAGGCGAGCTACCGGAAGATGCTGGAGAACCTGGGATGGGCGACCGGCTACAACGTGCTGGCGATCCCGCTGGCCGCCGGGGCGTTGGCGTGGGCCGGCGTGGTGCTGCCCCCGGCCGTCGCCGCCGCGCTCATGAGCCTCTCGACGATCGTGGTGGCGGCCAACGCCCAGCTGCTCCGCCGGGTGGAGCTGCGGCCCGAGGTGCTCGCACCCACGCACGTCACGTCGACCTGAGCGGTCTTGCCGAGCGGGCCCCCGGGAAGGGTCAACGCCCCCCGGCGCGCCGCCCGAGGAAGTACGCGGTCGCGAACTGCAGGGCGCCCAGGGCAAGGAACACGAGGTACAGCCACCGGTACTCACCGACGTCGTCGATGAACGCCCGACCCCGCGTATCGGTGAGCGCGTAGAGGGTGAACGCGGTGGCCAGCACGAACCACATGCCGGCCCGGCCGGTCACGAACAACGCGTACAGCGCGAGGTCCGACGCCCTGGTGCTCTCGTACGGCGTGCGCACCCAGTACACGAGCGACCGCACGCCGAGCCCCGCGAAGATCACGGCCACCACGATCTCGACCGCGGTCACGGGGTGCCGCGCTCCTCGGCGGCGGCGCGAAGGGCCTCGCCGACCTGAGCGTCGGTGGTCTGTTCGAAGCGTTCGTACCAACGGCCCACCGCCCGGAGGTCACTCGGTGTGAGCAACACCACGCAGCGGTCGCATTCGTTCGCCAGCCGGCGCTCGATGCCCTGCGGACCGACCGGCGCCGCGAAGACCACCGACGCCGGACCCTGCGATCGGGCCCACCGCAGCGCCGCGACCGCGGTCACTCCCGTGGCCACCCCGTCGTCGACGACCACCGCAGTGGCACCGTGGAGGTCCACCGGCGACTTCCCCTGTCGGTACGCAGCCGTGCGCCGCTCGATCTCGGCTTCCTGCCGTCTCGCCTCGGCCTCGATGTAGGCGTCGTCGACCCCCAACATGCGCGCGCCGACGCTGTCGACGACCCGAACCCCGGGGGCGACCGCTCCGATGCCGAGCTCGGGGTTGCCGGGCGCGCCGAGCTTCCTGGGGATCACGACATCGAGGGGTGCGGCGAGCTCTCGGGCGACCTCGGCCGCGACGATCACACCACCGCGCGCCACCCCGAGTACCACGACCGGCGGCTCGACCGAGCCAACGAGCTCGGCCGCCAGCCTGCGGCCCGCCTCCACCCGATCCCGGAACACTCACAGCAGCATGCGCGTTGCGCGCCCCACGCGTCCACGGCTAGCATCAGCTCCCCAAGCGAACGGAAGGAACCCCGTGGTCCACGCGTACATCCTCATCCAGACAGAGGTGGGCAAGGCCGCCGCCGTCGCAGACGCGGTGCGGGCGATCGCCGGCGTCGCAGAAGCCGAAGACGTCACGGGTCCCTACGACGTCATCGTGCGCGGAGAGGCGAAGACCGTCGACGACCTCGGCAAGCTCGTCGTGGCCCGGATCCAGGCGGTCGACGGCATCACTCGCACGCTGACCTGCCCGGTCGTGCACCTGTAGCGCCGTCGGGCGGACCCGGCCGACTCCCTCAGCCCGGCGGCGGCTCGAGCTCGGGAGCGACCGTGAGCTTGCTGCGCTCGGCCTCGAATCGCTCCTGCGCCAGGTCGATCAACCGCTCGACCAGCTCGCCGTAGGCCACGCCGCTGGCTTCCCAGAGCTTGGGGTACATGCTGATCTCGGTGAATCCGGGGATCGTGTTGATCTCGTTCACGAACAGCTCCTCACCCCGCAGGAAGAAGTCCACCCGAGCCATGCCCCGGCACTCCGTGGCCTGGAAGGCGACGACGGCCATCCGCTGGATCCGGGCCGCCACCGCGTCGTCGATGCGGGCCGGCACGTCGAGCCGGGCGCCGTCCACATCGAGGTACTTCGAGGTGTAGTCGTAGAACTCGTGCCCGATCGGCGTGACCTCCCCGCACACCGAGGCGACGGGTTCGTCGTTGCCGAGCACCGCGCATTCGATCTCACGCACGTCCTCGAAGCCGTGTTCCACCACGGCCTTCCGCGCGTACCGGAAGGCCTCGGCCATCGCGGCGTCGAGTCCGGCGAGGTCGTGCACCCGTGAGATGCCCACCGACGATCCGAGCGTCGCCGGCTTCGTGAACACCGGCAGTCCGAGCGCCTCGATCCGTGCGGCGACTCCCTCCGGATCCTCCGACCACTCGAGCTCTCGTACCGGCTCCCACGGACCCACGGGCAGGCCGGCGGCCGCGAACAGCACCTTCTGGATCGACTTGTCCATGCCGATCGCCGACCCCAGCACCCCGGCGCCCACGTAGGGCACGTCGGCGAGCTCGAACATGCCCTGCACGGCGCCGTCCTCCCCCATGGGGCCGTGCAGCACGGGCAGCACCACGTCGATCGGCGCACGGCCTCCGTCGGCGATCACCAGCTCGCGCGAGGCGGCCTCACCCCCGAGCGCGACCCGCGCCCCCGCGCCGGCCCCGGGGGTGACCTCCGGCATACGCCCGGTCTCCGACGGCAGCGCCGGAGGTCCGGACATCAGATGCCAGGTTCCCTCCTTCGTGATGCCGACCGGGAAGATCTCGAACCGCTCCGGATCGAGGGCCTCGATGACCGAGCGGGCCGAGATGCAGCTGATCTCGTGCTCTGCGGATCGCCCCCCGAACACCACGGCGATGCGACGTCGCTCGGTCACACCTTCTCCAGCGCCTGCTCGACGTCGTCGACGATGTCGTCGACGTCCTCGATGCCGACGCTGATCCGGACCAGCCCGTCGGCGATACCTGCAGCCCGGCGAGCTTCCGGATCCATCTGCCGGTGGGTCGTCGAGGCGGCATGGCCCACCAGCGTGTGGGTGCCCCCGAGGCTCGTGGCCACCCAGGCGAGCTCGAGGGCGTCGCAGAATCGCCGCCCTCCCTCGACGCCGCCCGCGACCTCGACCGCCAGCATGCCCCCGCAGCCACGTGCGAACTGCTGCGCCGCGACGTCGTGGTGCGGGTGCGACGCGAGACCCGGATACCGCACGCGCTCGACCTTGGGGTGCCCCTCGACCGCCCTCGCCAGCGACATCGCGCTCGACGAGTGACGGTCCATGCGCAGCGAGAGCGTCATCAGCCCCCGAAGGCAGAGCCACGCCTCGAACGGCGCCATCGTGGCGCCGGTGTCGATCGCGACGTCACGCAGCCGCTCCCGCCCTCGCGCGCTCGTGCACACGACGCCCGCGATCAGGTCGTGATGCCCGCCGAGGTACTTCGTGGCCGAGTGGCAGACGTAGTCGAACCCGAATCGGGCGGGCGTGCAGAGGTAGGGAGAGGCGAACGTGTTGTCGACCGAGGCGGTCACGCCCGCCTGCCTGCAGGCCCGGCCGAGCGCCTCGAGGTCGGCCACGGTCACGTTGGGGTTCGCGATCGTCTCCACGTGGAACAGGGTCGCTCCCGGCAAGGCATCGCTGACCGCGTCGACATCGTGGGGATCGACGAGCGTCACCTCGACCCCGTTGCGCGGCAGCACCCGGGTAGCGAGCGCGTAGGTGCCGCCGTACAGCTCTCTGCTCATCACCACCCGATCGCCGGCTCCGGCGTGCGCGGCGAGCACCGAGTGGATCCCCGACATGCCCGACGCGAAGCCGAACGCCGCCTCCGTGCCCTCGAGCGAGGCCATCTGGTCCTCGAACGCGGACACCGTCGGGTTCCCGTACCCGCGTGTATAGGTGTACCCGGGCGCACGGAACGCGATGGTCTCGGCGTACGTCTCCGAGTCCGGGAACCGGAACGTCGAGGTCTGGTAGAGGGGTACGCTCGGGGTCTGTTGCTCCACCACCGGCGGGGTGCCGTGTATCGCCCTCGTGGCGAATCCTCGGTCGCGAGCCATGATGTCCGAGCCTACCCCTCGTCGGACCAGCGCCGCGGATAGGCTGCCCGGAGCTCCTCGACCATCGTGGTCAGCACGGCCATCACCTCGTCGGTCATCGCCCGGAGGGCCTCGACGTTCCCCGCGCCCGATCGCCGATCGGAGAGCTCGACCGGTGGACCCACTCGCATCGAGACCGGGCGGCCGAGCTTGAGGCTTCCCCTGCCGGACTTCTGCCACACCGCCTGCGAGCCCCAGCTCGCGAGCGGCGTGATCGGCACGCCGGTGGCCAGGGACAGTCGAACCGCCCCCGACCGGCCGCGCATCGGCAGGTGGTCGGGGCGCGTCGTCACGGTGCCCTCGGGGTAGATCACCACCACCTCTCCTTCGTCGATCGCGCCTTCGGCCGACAGCAGCGCGCTGGTCGGGCCGCTGCCGCGTTCGACCGGGATCTGCCGCACACCGCGCAGCGCCGAGCCGACGACGGGGATCCGGAACAGGTCGCTCTTCGCCATGAACCGGGGACGTCGGCCGGCCTTGCAGATCGCCGCCGCGTTCGTGAGGGGGTCGAGGTAGGAGATGTGGTTGCACGCCACGATCGCCGGACCGGCGCTCGGGATGTGCTCGAGCCCCTCGTACCGGAGGCTGAACCACGCTCGCACCGGCTGGATCGCGACGCCCTTCGCGACGTAGTACCACGGTTCGGCCAGCGTCGCCCTCCTTCGGTGGCTCCGGCAGCCGCGAGCCTATCGCCCCGTGGCGAGCGACGACGGCAGGACAGCAGCTAGGCTTGCCTGCCGTGCGCGTGATCGCCCTTCCCGTGAAGTCGCTGGCCGAGACGAAGTCGCGCCTGGAACCCGTGCTGTCGCCGCTGGAACGCGGTGCGCTCACGCTCGCCATGCTCGAGGACGTCCTCGACGTCACCCTCGAGGCGACCGGGTGGGAGACCTGGGTGATCTCGCCGGACGAGACCGTGCTCGAGGTCGCGATGTCGCGCGGGGTTCATGCGATCGAGGAGGATCGGCCGCCGCTCGGCGCCGCGATCCGCCAGGTGGGCGAGGAAGCCGACGGCAGGAACGTCGAGAGCCTGGCGGTGCTGCTTCCCGACACGCCGCTCGTGACGCACGCCGCCCTGACCCAGGCGCTCCGCACCCTCGGCGCCGTGGTCGTTGCACCGTCGGCGGACGAGGGAGGCACGAACCTGCTGCTCCGCCGGCCCCCGGGGGCGATCGAGGCGCGGTTCGGGCACGATTCCTACCGTCGCCACCTGCAGGGGGCGGCCGAGGCGGACGTGCCGACCGCCGTCGTGAGCGCGCCGGAGCTGGCCTTCGACCTGGACCTGCCGGGCGATATCCTCACGGTGCTCGACTCCGGCCACGAGGGTCGCACGCTGCAGGTCTGCCGCGACCTCGACCTCGGGGCGCGGGTCGCCAGCCGGACCTAGGAGGAGACGACCGATGGCGCAAGGCACGATCAAGCAGTTCGACGCGGCGGGCGTGACCGGCTCGGTGCTGATGGACGATCGGACCGAGGTGGCGATCGACCGCACGTCGCTCGAACGGTCGGGCATCCTGACGCTGCGGCTGGGTCAGCGGGTCTCGTTCGAGCTGGCCGAGGCCGACGGTGCCCCGGTGGCGCGAGGCTTGCACCTCGTCACGTTCGACTAGCGCCCGGCGGCGGAACGGCGAGGCGACAGATCGGCCGCGCGCGGTCCGGCCGCTCAGACCTGCGAGGTCGTCACCACCTGCTCGCGGAACTCCTTGCCGGGGGTGAACGCCGGAAGGTCGCGCGCCGGGACCACGATCGGGGTCTGCGGCTGGCGCGGGTTCCGGGCGATCCGTTCGTTGCGATGCTTCCGCTCGAAGGTGCCGAAGTCGGCCAGGGTGACCCGTTCCCCCCGCACGACCGAGTCCCGGATCGAATCGATCGCTGCGTCGATCGCCCGGCCGGCATCGGCCTTCGACAGGCCGGTGCGCTTGGAGACCTCTGCGACCAATCCACCCTTGTTCATGGCAGCTCCCTCCGTCGGGCAAGGGTTTCCTGACGTGACACCGTATTCCCCTCGACCCTCACGGGTCAAACCCCTCGCCGCCCAGCGGGCTTGCGCCGCAAACCGCGTGGCCGGACGACCCTCCTCCCGGTCGATACGCGGCCGCTTGATAGCATGCCGTGACCACCCTGGGGCGTGGTGTAACGGCAGCACGACAGGTTCTGGCCCTGTTAGTCGAGGTTCGAATCCTTGCGCCCCAGCAGATCGATCCTCACGTCAGCCCTCACCCGGGTCGGGGTCGAGCACCAGCGGCGGCAGGGGCTGCTGCGTGAAGTCGAAGTTGCCGGCGAGATCGCCCAGGTCCTCGACCTCCTCGCGGACCGTCGGGCGGGCGTCGGGCCACCCGTCGGTCTCGGGGTCGAGGCGTTCACCACCGAGGAACCGATCCTCGATCAGCTTGAGGTAGGCATCGAAGCTGAGCGTCTGGTGGTCGATGAAGCCCGGCCTCGCCCAGGGACTGATCACGAACGAGGGAACCCGCAAGCCCCAGCCGTTCTCGTCGATCACGGGAGGCAGCACGTGATCGTAGAAGCCACCCCAGTCGTCCCACGTCACGAAGATCGCCGTGCGCAGCCACTGCTCTTGCGGGCCCTGCATCACCGCGTTGACCACCTGGGTCACCCACGCCTGGCCGTCGGCGATCGAGTGGGGCGGGTGCTCGGCGAGCCCTTCCGTCGGCATCACCCACGAGACGCTCGGCAGCGTACCGTCTCGGGCCGCCTCGAAGAAGTCCGTGTTCGGCAACACGTTGTCGAGCTGCCCGGTCACATCGACCGTGCGGAACCCCGGGAGCGGATTCTGCACCGCCCGCGTCTCGGTGGCCTCGAAGTCCTCGCAGGGAGCCACGACGCAGCTGCCCGGCCCGACGAAGTAGCCCCACGAGACGCCGGCCTTGTAGAGCAGCCACGTGATGTCCGCCCAGATGTACGGGAGCGGCTCTCCGGCGTCGGGCGTCCAGTTCCTCGTCTGGAGCCCGGGCCGCCGTCCCGGGTTCCGTTGGAAGGACACGCACGCCATCGGGTCGTCGGGCACACGGCACTTGGCCGACCACGCGGAGACCAGGAACAGGTGGGCGGGCAACGTCCAGGAATCGGTCGGGGCGAACATCCGGTCGTGGAGGGTGTAGGCTCGGGCATACGCCCAGTAGTTCGGGATCTCCCGGGCGGTGTGGTAGCCCATGACGTCGGGCGTTCGGGCTCCGTCGGGCCCCGAGCTCGTCCTCGGGCACGGCGGCACGGTCGGATCCTTCTCGCATCCGTTTCCCTTGATCCGCAGCGCTCGCACGAACCCGTTCATGCGGCCGTCGGCGATGGAGACGGCCGAGGCGAGCTCCCCGTGCGGACCCCCGGCGTCGAAGACGTTGCGGTCGTGATACGGGCGGTGACAGATCTCCCGCCCCGGCTCGGGGGCGCAGATCGTCGGCTCCCCCCGCTCGTCCATCGGGATGCCGTCGGCACCGGGAAACGTGCCGAAGTAGTGGTCGAACGACCGGTTCTCCTGCACGACGAAGACCAGATGGTCGAGGTTCATGATCCCGGCCGCCGGGTCGAACGGCCGGAAGGGGTCCGCGACCGGTTCGGGCGACGGTGGGGATCGCAGCGGTCGGAGATCGACGCCGAACGGCGCCCGCTCCGGCGCGATCGGGAAACGATCGGGCACCAGGAACGGCAGCGGCAGCTCACCGGCGGGTCGCAGCGCCGGCGAGGCGGGCGGCGATGAGCGCGCCGCTCCGTCGTCGGGCTCGGGGGAAGGACCCGCGCTCGAGGTCACGCAGGCCGCGGCCACCAGGCCGGCGCAGACGAGCGACGCCGTGAGCCGAAGTCGGGCCGATCGCGCGACGTTGGCTCGGGCCATGGTGCGGGAATCGTAGCCCGGTCGGGCTCCCCGACCCCGTTACGCGCCGAGATCGGCCCGTCCATGCCGACCCTCAGTCCCGCAATGGCCAGGGGTCGAGCACGAGCGGTGGTAACGGTTCCTGGGTGAAGTCGAAGTCCGACGCCAGGTCGCCGAGCTCCTTCACCTCTTCCCGCACGGTCGGACGGGAGTCCGGCCATCCGTCGGTCTCGGGATCGAGACGTTCACCGCCGAGGAACCGGTCCTCGATGAGCTTCAGGTAGGCGTCGTAGCTGAGGGTCTGGTGGTCGATGAAGCCGGGCTTCGCCCACGGGCTGATCACCATCGACGGCACCCGCAGCCCCCAGCCGTTCTCGTCGACGACCGGCGGCAGCACGTGATCGTAGAAGCCGCCCCAGTCGTCCCAGGTGAGGAAGATCGCCGTGCGCAGCCACTGCTCCTCGGGACCCTCCATCACCGCGTTGATCGCCTTCGCCACGTAGGCCTGCCCTACCTCGACCGAGTCCGGTGGATGCTCGCTCCTGCCTTGCACGGGCATGAACCACGACACGCTCGGTAGGTCGCCGTTGCGAGCGTCACGCAGGAACTCCGTGTTCGGCCTGATGTTGTCGAGCTGTCCCGACGCCGCCGTCGCCGTGAACCCGGGCAGCGGGTTCTGCACCGGCGCCGTGAGGATGCCCTCGAGGTGCTCGCAGGGCGGCGCCACGCACGTGCCTTCGCCCACGTAGTAGCCCCAGGTCACTCCCGCCTTGTAGAGCAGCCACGTGATCGGCGCCCACACGTAGGGTCGAGGCTCCCCCATCTTCGGCAGCCAGATGTCTGCGGGCTCGTCGGCCCAGACGCCGCCGGGAAACTTCTGGTCCGAGGTGCACGACATCGGGTTGTTCAGATCGGAGCAGGTGGCCGACCAGGCCGAGATCATGAACAGGTGCGCCGGCAGGGTCCACGAGTCGGTCGGCGCGAACATGCGGTCGTGCAACGTGAACGTCTCCGCGTACTCCCAGTAGATCGGGAGCTCTTCGGCCGTGTGGTAGCCCATGACGTCGGGCTGGCCCTGCGGCCCGTCGACCGCCCGCGGGCACGGCGCCTCGTCGGGGTGCTTCATGCAGCCGTTGCCGATCGTGCGCAGGGCGGTGACGGCGCCGTCCATCTCCCCGCCGTTGATCGTCACCGCGCTGCCGACCTCGCCGTGCGGACCACCCTGGTCGAAGAAGCCCGTGTCGTGGTAGGGGCGATGGCACGTGCCCGGTTGCTCGGGATCGGTGAGGCAGACCGTCGGGCGTCCGTTCGCGTCCATCGGGATGCCGTCCGCCCCGGGGAACGTGCCGAAGTAGTGATCGAACGACCGATTCTCCATCACGATGAACACCAAGTGGTCGAGGTTCATGATGCCCGCGGCGGGATCGAACGGCCGCGAGCGGTCGGCGGACGGCTGCAGCTCCGGCGGCCGACGCAGCGGCCGGCGGTCCACGCCTTTAGGCGCGAGCGAGGGATCGGGATCGCTCACGAGTCCCGGCGCACCCAGCACGTCGGTCGGCTCGATCCATCCCGAGTCGGCGGGCTCGGCCGCGACCGACGCGCTCGGCGACGCCGGCGGACCCGACGACGATGCCGGCGGCGGCGCGAGCGTCGCCTCGCCGCTGGTGCACGCGACCGCGATCAGCCCCGCGACGACCGGGAGGAGCCCGGCTGCCCCGACCCTCGATCGACTCATGGCCAGGGATGCTATCGAAGGCCGCGGCGCCGGCCGGATCGGCGCCGCTACCATGACACGTCATCGACACGATCCGCGAGGAGGCCGCGTGAGCGACAACGAGGTACCAGCCCGCATCCCCGTCACGATCATCCCCGGCGACGGCATCGGTCCCGAGGTCGTCGCTGCGACCCGGGCCATCGTCGACGCGGCCGGCGCGCCGATCGACTGGCAGGAGGCCGAGGCGGGGGCCGAGGTGTTCAAGCGAGGGGTCGCCTCCGGCGTGCCCCAGGAGACGATGGACTCCATCGCGAGCACCCGCGTCGCCCTGAAGGGCCCACTCGAGACACCCGTGGGCTTCGGCGAGAAGAGCGCCAACGTGACGCTCCGCAAGCTCTACGAGACCTACGCCAACGTGCGGCCGGTCCGTGAGATGCCCGGCGTCACCACCCCGTACTCGGGCCGCGGTATCGACATGGTGATGGTCCGCGAGAACGTGGAGGACCTCTACGCCGGCATCGAGTACATGCAGACACCGGGCGTCGCCCAGGCTCTGAAGCTGATCAGCGTCAAGGGCTCGGAGAAGATCTCGCGCTTCGCGTTCGAATACGCGCGCAGCGAGGGCCGCCCCACCGTCGCCTGCGCCACGAAGGCGAACATCATGAAGCTGAGCGAGGGCACGCTGAAGCGCGTGTTCGAGTCGGTCGCCCCCGACTACCCCGACATCGAGTCCTGGCACGTGATCGTCGACAACGCGGCCCACCAGCTCGTGAAGCGCCCGGAGCAGTACGACGTGATCGTCACCACGAACATGAACGGCGACATCCTGAGCGACCTGTCGAGCGCCCTGATCGGCGGACTGGGGTTCGCGCCGAGCGCCAACATCGGCAACGAGGTCGCGATCTTCGAGGCCGTGCACGGCTCCGCCCCGAAATACGCGGGCAAGAACGTGATCAACCCGACCGCGGTGATCCTGTCCGCGGTGCTGATGCTCCGCTACCTCGGCCTCTTCGACCAGGCGTCGGCGATCGAGCACGCGGTCTTCGTGACGCTCGAGTCGGGCACGCTCACCGGCGACGTGCTCGGCTACGACCGAGGCACCCCGACCACCGAGTACACCGAGGCGATCATCGGGAACCTCGGGAAGAAGACGGAGAACTGGACCGTGCGCGAGGTCAAGCCGCTCGAGCTGCCGGTGCTCTCGGCCGACCCCAACTACGTGAAGCCCACCGAGCGGAACGTGGTCGGCCTCGACGTCTTCGTGGAGTCCCCGCTCACCGCCGACGAGCTCGGCGCCTCGCTCACCGAGCTCGCGCTCGGCACGCGGCTCGAGCTGAAGATGATCTCGAGCCGGGGCACGAAGGTCTACCCCGCGACCGGCGCGATCACCGACACGCTCGACCACTGGCGGTGCCGGTTCATCATCCGTGAGAACCCCGGCGACCTCTGGGACGAGGACGTGCACCAGCTGCTCGCGCGCATCTCCCGTCGGCACACCTGGATGCACATCGAGAAGCTGATGGAGTTCGACGGGGAGCTCGGGTTCACCCGCGATCAGGGCGAGAACTGAACGGGGCAGCCGGCCAGCAGGTCGGCGCTTCATCCCGCGAGACGACACCGATAGCGGTGTCATGAGTGCTCGATCGATCCTGTGGACCGTTCCGACATCGATAGTGGTGTCACCGACGTCACTGAGCAGAACAGCTAGCAGGTGACCGCCTTCGTGCGTCGATCGTCGGTCTCGTGAAGGAACGGCCGAGGCCGGGGCGTCGTGGTGAGCGACGTGCCCCGGCCCCACCGTTATCGCTGCCGACCGAGCGGCCGACAGACGTTCAGCGCTCGCGGCGAGGGCGCCGTTCGGGTGAGGCATCCTTGCGGAGACGATGCACCCGTCGACGTCCGGTACGGAGGCGCTCGCTGGCGTCCCTCAGCTCGACCTCCCGTGAGCGGAACAGATCGTCGGTCCAACCGAGGATCATCCTGCACCTCCTTCGGAGTCCTTGTAGCGTTTCCTACAACGTTTCAAGGCGCAGGATACGGGCTTGCCTTCCCTCGCGGAAGCATTTAAGCTATCTCGAAAGCGATGCCGATCAACATCCGCCTCTCGAGCGACGACCTGGCCGAGACGAGGTTCGCCTTCTCCCCCATCTGGGAGCTCGGCATGAGCCTCTACAAGCCCATGCGCGATCCCTCGAAGCACGCGCTGCACCTCTCGTGGGTGCAGGAGTCTCGGAAGGCGATCGAGGGGCACGATCTCGCGATCCTGTTCGCCGTCGTCCCGCCCGAGGGCCTGAGCCCCGGCATCCACTGCTACATCCCCGACTTCCTCACGCCCCCGCCCGAGACGCCGTTCCCCCAGTTCGAGGAGGAGCTGGAGCAGGTCGCCGCGACCGACCCAGGCCGCATCCGCACCGAGCTCGAGCACATGATCGGCTCGATGCAGGGTGCCGAGGTCCCGCCCCTCACGCAGGAGATCCTCGAGGACCCCGCACCGTACGTGCCGCGGCTCGTGGAGCAGATGCGTGAGTACTGGAAGCTCACGATCGAGCAGCACTGGCCCCGCATCAGATCGCTGCACGAGGCCGACGTCACCTACCGGGCCCGCCAGCTCGCCCTGGGGGGCGCGGAACTGCTCTTCGCCGATCTGCACCCTTCCCTGTCCTGGTCGGATCAGACCCTGGTGATCGACAAGCAGCACGACGAGGAGATCGATCCCAAGGGCCGGGGACTCGTGCTGATCCCGGCGGTGTTCGACTGGCCGGGCATCGCCGTGTTGGTCGACTCGGACCTGCAGCCGACGTTGTCCTACTCCCCCAGGGGCATCGCCGAGATCTGGGACGAGCCCGAGGACGTGCGCGGCGACGGCGCGATGGACGACCTGATCGGCGGCACGCGCGCCGACATCATGCGTGTGCTGAACGTGCCGATGACGACGAGCGAGCTGGCGCAACGGCTGCACCTCACGCCCGCGGCGGTCTCGCAGCAGCTCGGCGTGCTCCGGCGGTCCGGCGTCGTCGACGCCCGGCGACAGGGCCGCGAGGTCTACTCCGAGCTCACCGCCAGCGGCCGGCGGCTGCTGGATCTGCTGGGCTGAGGGATCGCCCCCGCGCAGATCCGTTCCTCCTGCAACGATGTCGCCGACCGAGGAGCGCCGTCGCGGGCGCTCCGACATCGCATCGAAGAGGAGGGGACATGGACGTTCAACCGCCCGACGGTGCGTCGCCCGGTACGCCGAGCGAACGCCGCTCGATCCCGGAGCTGATGCGAAGCGTGGTCGACGGCATCACGCAGCTGTTCCGGCAGGAGGTCGCGTTGGCCAAGATCGAGGTGACCGAGGCGATCTCCGAACGGGCCTTCGGCATCGGCGCCTTGGTGCTCGGCGGCGTCTTCATCGCCCTCGTGGTGGTGTACCTCGCGGCCGCCGGCGTCGCCGCGCTCGACCTCGTGATGCCCGCGTGGGCGTCACGACTCCTCGTGGCGGGTGCGTGCCTCGCGCTCGGAGGCATCGCGTTCCTCGTCGGCCGCAGGTCGATCCGGAAGGCCGGCGGCGTGGAGCTCACCAAGGAGAGCGTGAAGGGGGACCTGGAATGGGCGAAGCAGCAGATCGCGTCGTGACCGAGATCGAACAGACGAGGACGCGGATCGAGCGCGACCTCGCCGAGCTCGAGGCCCGCCTCCCCGGCCGCATCAGGAGCACCAAGATGGCGCTGGGGGCGGTCGTCGGCAGCTCGACGGCGGCCGGGATCGCCAGTTGGCTGCTGCGTCAGCGCCGAGCGACCCAGGAAGCCAAGGCCCGCTCGACCGAGGTCGTCGTGCGAATCGTCACGGGACCGAAAGGTTCCGAAGGAGGCTAGTCGGACGGTACGTGCTCGAGTCGCCCGCGAACCCGCCTGCTGACCGTTCGATACACTGAGGCGGCGTCCGGCTGAACCGAATACCCGAGGTCAGAACGACTCGGTCCCATCGTCTAGGGGCCTAGGACACCACCCTCTCAAGGTGGAGACACGGGTTCAAATCCCGTTGGGACTACTTGCACCGCAACGATCCGAGCGGTCGGCAGGAAGCCGTGGGAACGGATATGGGAACGATCTTGCTCCGCAGGCACGCGTGACGAGATGAGCCGCCGCGTGAAGTGGACGGTGGCGATCCTGCTCGTCTTGACGTCGTCATCCCGGTGATACCGGCCCTCGTCTTGTGGCTCTGGTCAGGGGTTGTCGGGGGATGACCGAGCGAACCGGAAACGCCGAAGCCGGACTCCAGCGTGGACGAGCGACCCTTACTCGCCGAGGATCTCGGTGTGCTTCGGTCGGCCGGACGTTGGGCGGACGGCGACCTGAATCTCGATCGTCACGGTCCCCTGCCACTCGTCGAAGCCATCGGCCCACATTCCAGTCATCGCGGCTCCTCCTTCGTCGGTCCCGTGAAGTCAGGCACGCTGCCCGGACATGGCGGACGCCGGGGCGATCGTTCGAGGGCGAATCATTCGGGCAAAGTACGAAGGAGGTGTCGGCGGGCTCCCCGACCGCCAACAAAGCGCGCTCAGGACGTGCGGAGCGCCGTGATGCGCAAGACGGTCCCCTCGACCCGCGCGCCCCAGCACGAGGACTCGAGCGAAGCGATGAGCGCGACCGCTGCGGCTGAATCTGAGATAGCGTTCCCGTCTGTGGACATGCTGAAGGGCGAACAGATCGCCGAGGCCAACCTGACCGACTGGCGCAAGCTGGCCCAGGGACTGCATGCCCGTTACCTGGTCGACGACTTCGGCACCGGCGCACGGTTCGTCGCCGCGGTGGGCGAGGCGGGCGACGCGCTCGGACACCATCCGAGCGTGTCGATCGGCAATGGGTACGTCGACCTCAAGCTGATCAGCGACGACGCCATCTACCGCGACGACGAGGGCACCGAATACGTCATCGAATGGGTAACCCAGCAGGACGTCGACCTCGCGCGACGGATCACCGAGATCGCCGCAGACCATAAGGTCGACGCCGACCCGACCTCGGTCAGCGTCATCGAGCTCGGCCTCGACACGAAGCACTCCGCGACGATCGCCCCAGTGTGGGCCGCCGTGCTGACCGGGAGCGCCGAGGCCCAGGGCCACGGGTCCCCCAGCGACGAAATCCGGGACACCACGGGACGAGTACCGAACCTGTGGTTCGGGGACGCCGACGAGCACGAGACCCCGCGTCACCGGTTCCACATCGAGGTCTATGTGGCGCCCGAGGTGGCCGAGCAACGGATCGCGGCCGCCCTCGCCGCGGGTGGGACCGTCGTCGATGACAGCAACGCGCCCTCGCTCACCGTGATCGCCGACCAGGACGGCAACAAGGGAATCGTGTGCGTCGACGTGTCGGCTGCGAAGAAGGATTAACCGAGCCAGTCGAACATCCGCGCCCGATCGGTAGGGTCCGCCCGCCGCCCAGTGTGGGAGCTAGCCCGCAGGCGTGGAGTCACACCGCATCCTCGCCGCCGTCGCCGACGGATACGTGCGACAGGTCGACATGGTCCCGCTCCTCGGCGTGACTCAACAGCGCAGATCGTCGCGCGTGACGACTTTCTGCCGCCCGCGCTCGTGATCGAGTCGCGTCGTCTCTGGCTCCGAACCGACGTCGATCGCTGGATCGACGCGCGTCCTCGCCCATGGGCTCCGGCCGGAGGCTAGCTCGCAAGGCGCAGGGAATGGATGGAGATGCGTGAAGATGGATGGAGTGGGGCACGAGAACTCGATCGGCTTCTTTCCTCATCGTCGTGGCAGCCGTCGTCATCGGAGTCCTGATCAAGTGGGGATCCGGGGAGCGACGCGAGTCGGCGCACGACAGCTACGTTCGCCGCGAAACGGAGTTCGCCGAACACGAGGATTACAACCAGCAAAGGCGTGGCCTCGGCATCGTCGTGGCCACGGACGGACCACGAGTTGAGGGAGTGAGTGCTTCCTTCGCGCCGAGATCGGGCGTGGGAACGAGTATGGGAACGAGGGTGTCATCCGGCGCCGTCCGGAAGAAATCCGGTCATAGGCTGTGACCTGCGGGTTTAAGACGACGACGGAGGAAGCCGGATGATCAAAGCCCTTGAGAGCACCCCGCTCAAGGTGGAGACACGGGTTCAAATCCAGTTGGGAGTACGAGGAAACGCCCAGGTCAGACGCTCTATGTGGATCCGAGTGGACTCGGGCCGACCAGCCCGATGGCTACCCTTTCGACTCGTACCGCAACGCCACTGCCCCCGACCCCAACTCCAGCCGGCTCACGAGCTCCAAGTCGACATGCTTCGATAGGCCCGCGAACAACGTCGGCCCGTGGCCCGCGAGTCTGGGATGCACCACGAACTCGTACTCGTCGATCAATCCCAGCTCCGTCAACGCCAGTGGGAGCTTCACGCCTCCCACGAACAGTCCCTTGACCGACTCCCGCTTGAGCTGCCGAACGGCATTGCCAAGATCCCCGTGCAGGAGTTCCGCGTTCCAATCGACCTGCTCCAGGGTGCTCGACACGACGTACTTCTTCGCCGCGTCGATCGTGCGGGCGAAGGGCTCCATCCAGGGTTCCATCCACTCAGGCCTCACCCCCGACTGGGGCGGCAGCCGCCACGCTGCCTCCATCATCTCGTAGGTCACCCGGCCGAAGAGGAGGGCATCGGCCCGTGCGAGGTTCTCGGCAGCGTGATGATGCAGGGCCTCGTCCGCCGGGATCGCACGATGATCGCAG
This sequence comes from Actinomycetota bacterium, assembly GCA_035711865.1. Lineage (GTDB taxonomy): Bacteria > Actinomycetota > UBA4738 > UBA4738 > HRBIN12 > JAOUEA01. Next base: position 21,074 of record DASTBT010000079.1, on the reverse strand, counting down.
CACCCATCCAACGTGACGTTGATGGAATACCGAAGGGGTCCCACGACGGGAGAGTACCGTTGGGCTACCAGCCCGATCGCACCCTCGCAGCGATCCGTCGATGCTCTCAGCCGTTCAAGCTCGCCGTGGTCCGTGAGATCTGCTTGATGTCGGCGAAGGAGCTGCGTGCGTTCCATGTCGGGAAGGCTCGTACGAGCCACGTCGGGCCGTGGAGTTGGATGCGGCGGTCGCGGGTGGCTTCGACCCAGGCGAGCCGGCCGGCGTGCCATCTGACGAAGGCCTCAGCTTCCGCCGTGATGAAGAGGTCTTCGTCGAGGCCCGGGTACCGTCTGCAGATCTCGGCCTCCCTGCGCTCGATCAGCAACCAGTATCGCTCGCGAGGCCGGCGGCCTGTGAAGTCGAAACGGGTGACGATGCGTCGGTCCGGGAGCCTGTCTCGACGGAACGCGTTGCACATCGACCACAGCGCCACGAAGGGATCGAGATGCTCAGGGGCGATCTCGAGCCATCGAGCACCCCACTCGCCGAGCGCGTTGCAGACCTCATACAGGCCGTGACCAGCCGGCGTGAGCTCGTAGTGGCGCCCGCGCCCGCTGGGCTTGGCTGTCGACCGTACGATGCCGAGCCGTTCGAGGTGCTTGAGTCGCTCCGAGAGCAGGGTGCGGGAGAGCCCGGGCGCGCCCTCCAGGATCTCGCTGAAGCTTCCGCAGCCGAGGTGGAGGTTGCGGATGATCAGTGGCGTCCAGCGTTCGGCGAAGATCTCGGCACCACGAGCGATCGGGCAGTACTGGCCGTAGGTCCGCACCACACCATTCTTTCGCTCCTGCCGCCGGCCGTGAAGTCCAGATTCTTGACTTCACGGTCGCGGTCCGCGGCAGTCCGATAGGCGTCGCGAGGGCGAGGACCCGACATCTATGACGAGATCGTCCCCACCCACGAGGAGGCATCCGCGATGAAGATCGATGGGTTCCGGGGCCAGCTGATCACCGCCGACCACGCCGACTACAACACCGCCCGAGCCGTGTGGAACGGGGCAGTCGACCGACGCCCTGGGCTGATCGCCCGATGCACCGGCAGCGCCGACGTCTCCGCGGCCGTGCGCTTCGCCCGCGACCGCGACCTCGAGATCGCCGTGCGAGGCGGAGGCCACAACGTCGCCGGCACCGCGGTGTGCGACGACGGGATCGTGATCGATCTCTCGGCCATGCGGTCCGTGTTGGTCGACGCCGCCGACCGCACCGCCTTGGTGCAAGGTGGCGCGCTGTGGAGTGACGTCGACCACGAGACCCAGGCCCACGGTCTGGCCACCACGGGCGGCATCGTAGGTCACACCGGTGTCGCCGGACTCACCCTCGGCGGCGGCATGGGATTCCTCATGCGCAGGTACGGGCTCACCGTCGACAACCTGCTGTCCGCGGAGGTCGTCACCGCCGAGGGCAGCATCGTCCGGGCGTCCGCCGATGAACACCCCGATCTGTTCTGGGCGCTGCGAGGCGGCGGCGGCAACTTCGGCGTCGTCGGCTCGTTCCGGTTCGCTGCACCCCGTCGGCCCCACCGTGATGGCCGGACCCGTCTTCTGGGAGGCCGACGACACCACCGAGGTGCTTCGGTTCTACCGGGACTTCGCCGCTGATGCACCCGACGGGCTCGGCACCGTCGTCACGCTCGGCACCATCCCGCCCCTGACGGCCATCCCGGCGTACCTGCACTGGCGGCCGGCCGTCGCCATCGACTGCTGCCACGCCGGCACCCTCGACGAGGACGAACGCGCTGTGCGGGCCCTCCGCCGACTCGGGTCGCCGCTCCTGGACCTGATCTCACCCACGCCGTACGTCGCCCACCAGTAGGCCCTCGACGACACCGTCCCTCACGGGTGGCACTACTACTGGAAGTCCGTCAACCTCGCGGGCATCTCCGACGACGCCATCGCCGTCATGGCCGATCACGCCTATGCCGCGGGTTCGCGCCTGTCGTACTCGAAGGTGTTTCACATGGGTGGCGCGGTCGGCCGCGTTCCAGGCGACGCCACGGCCTACGCCGGCCGCGACGTAGCCCACAACATCATCATCGACGCGGTGTGGCTCCAGGAGGAAGCCGGCGAGCGGGCCGTCGCCGAGAAGGCCTGGGCGCAGCGGTTCTTCGACGCCCTCCAGCCGCACCGCACCGGCGGTGTCTACGTCAACTTCCTCGATGCCGACGACGACACGAGCCGCGTTCGAGAGGCGTACGGCGACCACATCTACCGGCGACTCGCCGAGGTCAAGACCAAGTACGACCCGGACAACGCCTTCCACCACAACAAGAACATCCCTCCCGGTTGAGTAGGGGATCTCGACTGAACTCGGGAGTGCTCGATCATGCTGACCGACCGCCTCTCGATGTCAGGACCCTGACTTCAAGGCATCGGCGATACCCGACGCCCATCCCCTGATCTCGTCCCAGTTCCGGAAGTCGCCTTCCAGCCCTCGGAAGGCCATCAGCATGGCCCGCTCGGGAAAGCTCAGGTTCTTCCTGTCGATCTTCCCTGCGAACACGCGATGGTCCCGAGCCTTCGTGGCTGCGAGGATCTCCGCGACATCGACGGGGTCCTCCCCCATCTTCTGGACCATCTTCCTCGAGGGATCGCCGACGGGGCCGCTCGAGAAGAGCCAGACGGGCCGAGGAGCAAGGGCATCACCGGATCGATCGACGAGCTCCTTCGCCGGCTCGAGCCAATGACCCGCATACACACCGCTCCCGAGAACGACCGCGTCGTACTCCTCGATCGATTCGATCTCCTCGGGTGGGCTGACCGTGGTGTCGAAACCGCGCTCGGCAAGCACCTCCCCGATCGCTCGAGCGATCTCGCCGGTGGCTCCGTACCTGGACGCAGCCGAGACGAGCACCTTCACGGCTCCCCTCCTCTCGCGAGCTCCTCAGCCCCAGCTTCTCACCGATGAGGTCGACGGCGGTCTCGACAGGCCCGCTGAGCGCATCACAACGACCCCGGATCGCTTCGATCACCCCGGGCGGCGGCGGCGACGGTACGCCTTGTACGCCGCGTCGACCCCGAGGAGCCCAGGCGCCGCCGCCACCGCGACCACCCAACCGGCCGCCGAGGGCACGGCCTGTTCGAGCAGCGACGCGAGTCCCGGCACGAACAGGAACGCACCGGCGATCACCAGCTCAGCCGAGGCGCCCCACACGAGCAGCCGGTTGGAGAACCAGCCGAGCGCACCGGGCCACCTGGTCGCGCTCCGACACGCCCACGCGTTCACGGTCTGTGCGCTCACGACCGTTGCGAACGCCGCCCCGGAGGCCTGGAGCAGCACGTGGCCGCCCGGGAATGGCTCCCCCGGCCGCCAGCCCGCCGCGAGGAAGGACACGAAGAACGCGAGCATCGTGAACAGGGCCTCGGCAGGTCCCAGCACCCCGAACGCGCGCCGGGCGACCTCCCGGTCCAGCAAGCGGTTGCGGTCCGGCGGCCGGTTCATCACCCGTTCCCCGGGGCGCTCCGCCCCCAAGGCGGTTGCCGACAGCGTGTCGGTGCCGATGTCGAGGGCGAGGATCTGCAGTACGCCGAGGGCGAGCGGGATCGAGCCCCCGGACAGCGCCCACACGATGAACGGGGTCACCTCCGAGACGTTGTCGGTGAGGTGGTAGGTCAGGAACCGCCGGACGTTCGCGTAGATGCCTCGCCCGTACTCGATCGCGGCCACGATGGTGGCGAAGTCGTCGTCGAGCAGCACGAGATCGGCAGCCTCACGCGCGACATCGGTGCCCGAACGGCCCATCGCCACGCCGATGTCCGCCTCGCGGAGTGCGGGTGCGTCGTTGACTCCGTCGCCGGTCATCGCGACCACGTGGTCACGCGCTCGCAACGCGCGCGCGATGCGCAGCTTCTGTTCGGGCTCGATGCGAGCGAGCACGATGCCGTCTCGGTCGACCATCTCGCCGAGCTCCGCGTCGTCGGCCGGCAGGTGAGCACCTTCGATCACCGTGACCTCCCCACGCGCCAAGCCGGTCTGGCGGGCGATCGATCCGGCCGTGCGAGGGTGATCCCCGGTGACCATCGCCACCTTCACACCGGCGCGACGGCATGCATCGATCGAGGCGGCGACGTGCGCTCTCGGCGGGTCGAGCAGCCCGATGAGCCCCAGCAGCTCCAGGTCGCGCTCGGCCGCGTCGCGCTCGATCGCGGCGGGATGCTCAGCTTTCCCGATCGAGCGCGTTGCGACCGCGATCACGCGGAGCCCACGTTCCGCCATGTCCGACTGCACACCCTCCACGGCCGCATCGGAAGCGCACAGCGCCAGCAACCCGTCCGAGGCGCCCTTGACGAAGACCTCGCGATCCACGACGACCGACATCCGCCGTCGTCGCGGGTCGAACGGGAACCGTCGAACATCGGGATGCGCCTCACGATCGGCGTCCGGATCGAGGCCGACCCGACGGGCCAGGGTGTCGACGGCTGCGTCGAGCGGGTCGCCGAGCGCCACCCAACGGTCTCCCCGCTGCACGATCCTTCCCGTGGAACACCGGACGGCGACGCGGGCCAAGCGGCGCACGGCCGCGGCCACGTCGGGGTCCTCGGGGGAGATCCGGCCGGCGGGGTCGTAGCCCGAACCCTCGATCTGCGTCGATCCCAGCGGGGTCCAGATCTCGACGGCGGTGAGCTCGTTGAGCGTCAGGGTGCCCGTCTTGTCGGTGCACACGAAGGTGGCGGAGCCGAGGGTCTCCACGGATTCGAGCCGGCGGACGAGAGCGCTCCGATCGGCCATGCGCTGTGCGCCGATCGCCAGCGACAGCGTCACCGTGGGCAGCAGTGCCTCAGGAACGAGAGCCACGGTCACACCTACCGCCAACAGGAAGCCGTCGCTGGGCTCGGACCCGAGCACCAGTGAGATCACGAAGAAGGCGACGCCCACGGTGATCGCGACAGTCGAGATCGTGCGGACGACCCTCTGGATCTCTCCGACGAGGGGGGGTGATGGCGAGGGACCGGAGGCGAGCCGTGCGATCTCGGCGAGCCGGGTGCGCTCGCCGGTCGCATACACGACGCCCCGGGCCTCGCCCTCGGTCAGGAACGTTCCCGCGAACGCACGATCGACGTCCTCGAGCGACGACGGACGACTCTCACCGGTCAGGGTCGAGGTGTCGACCCGCGCGGTGTGTGCCTCGACGATCTCGAGGTCCGCCGAGATCCGGTCGCCCGACCCCAACAGCACGAGGTCGCCGACGACCAGATCCGCCGCGTCGATCTCGATCGATGCGCCGTCGCGGACCACGAGCGCTCGTCGGGGCAGCAGATCCCTCAGGCCCTCGGCCGCGTGGTCGGCTCGGCGTTCCTGCACGAACGCGAACACGGCGTTCAGCACGACCACCGCCACGATCGCGATCCCCAGCTGCGGCAGGCCGGCGACCACGGCGAGCACCGCCGCGACCCACAGCATCAGGGCGAAGAAGTGGAACAGCTGGCGGGCGAGCCGCTGTTCCCACGACACGGTCGTGCCCGTCGGCAGTCTGTTCGGCCCCTCGCGGCGAAGGCGCTCTGCGGCCTCGGCGCCGGTCAGGCCGATGACGGTGTCGGTGGCCGGCATCGCCTGCCAGCGTAGTCCCGTCCGCGCCCCATCTCGGGCGCACCCCCTACGCCTTCTCGATGAGCGGTTCCGTCGCGGACGCGTCCGTATCGAGTGAGACGGCCAGGACCTCGGCCTTGATCCGGTCGGCCCGCGGCAGGAGGTCGGCCTCCTGCTCCGGCAGCGTCACCCGGATGCGGTCGGTCAGCTCGAGCCCGGTCGTCTTCCGCAGGTCGTTCAACGTTCGGATCAGGTCCAGCACCCGCCCGTCCACGCGAAGCTCGTCGTCGAGGGTCACGTCGAGGGCGAGCGACATCTTGCCCTCCTCGGCGAACGCCCACCCTTCCACGGCGACACGCTCGCCGTGGATCACGTCGTTCGGCCCGAGCTCGATGCCCGCGACCCGCACCCCGCCGCCCGGAAGCTCCTCGTAGTCGCCCGCCTGGAACGCGGCCCGGACCTCGTTGACCTTCGCCCCGAGCCGAGGGCCGAGCACGGGCAGGTTCGGCAGCGGCGTGGCCCTCCTCATCGGCCCTTCGTCGAAACCGATCTGCTTCACCCGGAGCTCGTCACGGATCTCCTCGACATGGGCCCTCGCCCGAGGCGCACCACGCACCCACGCCTGCCGCAACGGCTGGCGCAGCTTGATCCCGGCCTCGGCCCGGGCCCGCCGACCCAACTCGACGACCCGCCGGACCTCGTCCATCTCCTCCAGCAACTCGGTGTCCGGGTCCCCGAGCTCCGGCCACCCCGCCAGGAACACGGAGTCGGGCGCCCCGGTGCACGCCCTGGCAACCAGGTTCTGCCACAGATGCTCGGTGAGGAACGGCATGATCGGCGCGATCACCTGCAGGGCCGGGATCAGGGCATGCCACAACGTGCTCAGGGCAACGTCGTCCTCCTGCCAGAACCGCCGGCGGGACCGCCGGATGTACCACGTGGAGACGTCTTCCACGAACGAGTCGAACGCCCTGATGACGTTCACCGTCATGGACGCCTCGTAGCCGGCGGTGGCGTCACGCACCAGTTGCCGGGTCCTGGCGACGAGCCACCGGTCGAGCGGCTGGAGATCTCCGCGCGGCCCGGCGGACAGGTCGGCCTCATCGGGCAGGAACCCGCGGATGTTGGCGTACTCGATGAAGAACGAAACGGAGTTCCACAGCGTGAGGAGCTTCCGCTTGATCTCGTGCCCCGGCCCGTAACCGAACAACAGGTCCTGGTCGGGAGGCTGCGCGCAGAACTGCCATCGCATGACGTCGGCGCCCATCCGAGCGAAGGCGTCCTCGGCCTCGATCAGGTTGCCCCACGAGCCGTGCATCTCCCGGCCCTGCTCGTCGAGCATCTTCTCGTAGCCCAAGACCTCCCGGAACGGCGCCCGTCCGATCAGGGCCACCGACATGAACAGCTGCGAGTAGAACCACAGCCGGATCTGTTCGCGCATCTCCGACACCCAGTCGGCGGGGAACCACGTCTCCCAGTGGGCGTGGTCAGGGAGATCCGCCGTGGAAAGGCTCTCGGATGCACCCGTGGCGTAGCCCTCCGGCACCCACTCGGGGTTGTGCCAGCCGAGCGTGGAGAACGGGACGATCCCCGCGTCCAGCCATACGTCCCCGACCTCCGGCACGCGGGTGACGACGTTCCCACACTCATCGCACCGCACGGGGACCGCGTCGATCCACGGCCTGCGCAGCTCTTCCAACTGGTCCAGCCCATCGGTCGCTCGATCCTCGAGCTCGCGCTTGGACCCGATCACGTTCAGGTGTCCGCAGGAGCAGGGGTAGAAGGGCAGCGGCAGTCCGTAGTACCGACGGCGGGAGATGTTCCAGTCGCCCATGTTACGGAGCCAGTCGTCCATGCGTTTGCCCATGTACTCGGGTGTCCATCGCACGGTGGCGTTCGCCTCGAGCAGCCTCGGGCGGACCTCGTCGACGGCGATGTACCAGTCCTCCACGACGCGGAATATCAAGGGGGTCTGGCAACGCCAGCAGTGCGCATAGCGGTGCACGATCTCCTCGGCCGACTCCAGCCGGCCTCGCTCGGACAGGTCGGCCACGATCTGATCTGCCGACTCCACCGTCCCCAACCCGTGGAGCCAGCCGTAGTCGTCGTAGAAGTGGCCGGACTCGTCCACGGGCACCAACACCCGCAGATCGTGGACCCTCGACAGCTCGAAGTCCTCGGTCCCCGCGCCGGGGGCGATGTGGACGATCCCGGTTCCCTCCTCGAGCGAGACCTCGTCCCAGGCGATGACCCGATGGTCGTCGCCGGCCGCGGGGAGATGATCGAACGGCCCTTCGTAGGTCAGCCCGACCAGCTCCGAGCCGAGCGACGTCCTCGCCGCCGGCTCGTCGGGGTACCGGGCTCGGGCCACCCACGTCCCGTCCTCGCGCAAGATGTACTCCGCGTCGGGGTTCACCGCGGCCGCCACGTTGGCCGGCAGCGTCCATGGGGTAGTGGTCCAGATGACGAGGGCCTCTCCGGGACGCTCCCGAAGGGGGAAGCGCACGTAGATCGAGGGGTCGGTCTTCTCCCGGTACACGTCCGCCTGGGACAGCTCGTGCTGGGACATCGACGTCCCGCACCGGGGGCACCACTCGGTGGCTCGGTACCCCTGGTAGAGCCACCCGCGCTCGTGCATGACCTGCAGGAAACGCCAGATGTACTCGATGTTCGTGTCGGAGAACGTGTAGTAGTCGTTGCCCCAGTCCATCCACTGCCCGAGGCGCTTGGAGCCCCTGGTCAGCTCGCCCGCCGACCAGATGACCTTCTCGCGGCACTTGCGGGCGAACTCGGCCAGGCCGTAGGACTCGATCTCCTTCTTCGAGTTCAGGCCGAGCTCCCGTTCGACGCCGACCTCGATCCAGAGGCCCTGGCAGTCGAAGCCGTTCTGGTAGCGCTGGTCGAATCCGCGCATCGCCCGGTAGCGCTGGAACACGTCCTTCAAGGTCCGCCCCCACGCGGTGTGGACCCCCAGGACCTTGTTCGCGGTCACGGGACCGTCGATGAAGCTCCACGTCGGGCCGCCCCGGTTCTTATCGCGAAGCCGCTGGAAGGTGCCGTCCTGGTCCCATCGTTCCAGGACGTCGAGCTCGATGGCCGGGTGATCCGGCTTCGGAGGCAGCCGGGTGAACGCTCCCGATTGATCGCTCATCGCCACCTGCTCCTCTCCGACAACACGAAGCGCCTCGTCCCTTCCAGGGACGAGGCGCGAGCCCCGCGGTGCCACCCTGCTTGGCGGGCCTCTCACGATGCCCGCCCCCTCACCGGCTCGACGAAGAGCCCCCGCTGTCACGGGCGGACCCGGCCGCGTCTACTGGGCGTCCGTCCGGACCTCGTCGCCGGCCGGCACGCCGTTCGGGCGGCGGCTCGGGGATGATGTTCACCGGGCCAGCCCGCCGGACTCGCACCGTCTCCGGCTCGCTGGAGGGCTGGGACCCGACTACTCGTTCCCGTCGTCGCCTGTGTGGCGAGTCTAGCGGACCTGCCGGTCGAAGCCAGCGACTCGACGCGGACGACGCCGTCCACGGTCGATCGAAGGCTTGACCCCCCACGAAACACCCCGTAGCGTCCGAGAGCAATGGACTGGCATCCACCGTCTCGCGGTCCTCCCTTGCGTCTTCCCGTGCGTCTGCCCGCATCGACGGAAGGACGTTGAGCATGAAGCGCATCATGATCGGTATCGCGGCGCTCGTCGTTCTGACCGCAGGGATCGCGGTCGCGACGCCGAGCCGTGGATACGTAGCCAGGGTCCTTGGCTCCGGCCCCGTGGACCCCCTGTCGATTCAGCACGCCGACCCAACCACCGCGTTGTTCGTCCGCGCCGCGTTGGAGGCGAAGGGAACCACGGGATGGCACTCGCACCCCGCCCACGTGTTCGTCCTCGTGAAGGCCGGACGGGTCGCCCTCGCCGACGGGGACACCTGCACGCGGACGGTGTACGACCAAGGTGAGGTCTTCGTGGAGACACCTGGGCACGTGCACAAGGCGACGGCCGTGGGAGACGATCCGGCACTCCTGATCGCCACCTTCGTCGGGTTGGCTCCCGGCGCTGCCCCGACGACCGACGAGTCGAATCCCTGTCTCACGTGACGGGGGTGCACTGACGGAGGTACAGGTAGGGTCCCCCCCCTGTACCTCCCATCGCGATGCAGCGAGCCATCTGACCCGCGAAGATCGCGAGTCTCCCGGACCCTTCGATCGGAGCCGGCGATCCCGAGGTGATCGGAGTCGCGCTGCGTGCGGGCGGGAGCGCGCGTCAGGAGTCGGCGACCGGCTGCACCGGCTCGGACTCCGGGAGACGGGTGATGTCGGGGCGGTGCGGGGTGGAGCCGTCGACCCCGTCGGCGCTCTCGCTCATGGCCACCGGGACCGCCTCCTCGGCCTCAGGGGTAGCGGGCGAATCGGGGAGCGTGACCTCGCGGACGGTCTCTTCCGCCACGGCCTCGTCGGGCTCCACGCGTGCCTCGCGCCGATCGAGCTGGCGCGAGGCGATCAGGCCGGCGACGCCCGCCATCGCCGTGCCCGCACCGCCGATCAGCAGCGCCGCGCGGCCGCCCAGGCCGGCGACGATCGCCCCGGCCGCGGCCGTCGCTCCGATCTGCATGCCGTTCACGAGGGCACCGTAGGACGCGAACGCCCTGCCGCGGAACCGATCGGCCACCCGATGCACGATCAGGCTCCGCATCGCCACGGTCTCCACGCCGTTCGCGAGTCCGCCGACGACGAACAGCGCGATAGCGAGCGGGAAGTTGGCCAACGCGGCGGCGGCGAAGACCGCCGCTCCGTTGACCACCGCGGCCCCGGCCATCGACCAGAGGAGCCGGCCGTCCTGGAGACGGCGGCCGATCAAGGTGGCGCCCCCCACCATCCCGACCAGCCAGGCGGAGGCGAGCAGGCCGTAGCCCCAATCCCCAGCGCCCAACGTGTCGGTCGCGAAGAAGATCTCGGCCACGTTGTCCATCGCGGCGAACAGGATCACCGCCCCGATCACGGCGAACCCCACCAGGAGCACGCGGTCGCCCCGGATCACGCGGAACCCCTTGCGAGCGGCGGCCTCCTCGGCCCGGGTCTCCTCCACGACCGCTCTCCGCACGCGCATCAGCGCCGCCGCGACCGCGATCACCACGAACGTGCCGGCGTCGACCAGCAGCGCGGTTCTCGTTCCGACGCCGGCCGCGAGCGAGCCAGCGAGCACGGGCCCAGCGATCATGCCGGTGTATCGGGCGGCCTCGAGGTAGGCGTTGCCTTCGGTCGCGTGGTCGTCGCCGACGACGCGAGGCACGAGCGTATAGATCGACGGGTTCTCCACCGCCGAAGCGGTGCCCAGCAGGAACGAGAGCATCAGGATCATCGGCAGCTCGTTCGTGAACGCCAGTCCCACCGCGAGCCCCGCCTGCAACGCGGTCGCGATCGCGAGCGAGCGCCTCGTCTCGAAGTTGTCGACGATGACCCCGGCCGCCGGGGCGAAGATCACCAACGGCACCACGCCGCACAGCAGCAGCGCGGCGACGGCCCAGCCGGAGTCGAAGAGGTCGGCGACCTTGATCGTGAGCGCGATCAACGCCAGCTCGTCACCGAGGGACGAGAGACCGGCGGAGAGCGTGAGCAGTCGGAAGTCACGCCCGCGCAAGTGACCGTTCACGGGGCGCAAGACTAGGGGGTCGCGCCCGGCCCCGCATCGGCCGGGCGACCCAAACGGACCACCCCGATGGAGCTAGGGAACCTGCGCCAGTGACCCGCCCAGAACCACCCGCACGACCCGCCCGTGTAGGCCGTTCGGCCGGTCGTCAGCCGGGAGGCCGACGGAGCCGCTCCAGCGTGCGTTCCTTGCCGAGCAGCTCGAGCGACTCCGGCAGCGGAGGCGAGACGTTCGATCCGGTCACAGCTGCCCGCACCGGCTGGAACGCCTTGGTACGGCTCAACGCCTCACGCTCCGCGAGGGCGTCGAGCGCGGCCGTGATCGCCTCAGCCGCCCACGGTTCGACGGCCTCGAGCGCGTCGGCCACCTGGGCGAGGTACCCCTCGGGCGCCTTCGCGATGAGTCCGGCGGCCTTCTCGTTCGACTCGAGGTCGTCGGTGAAGAGGAAGCGCAGCAGCTGCGGAGCCTCGGTGAGGGTCTTCATGCGCTCCTTCACGATCGGCATCGCCGCCAGCAGCGTCGCCGGGTCCGGCATCAAGCCCTGCTCGGTGAGGAAGTGCAGGCAACGGGCGGCGAGATCGTCGTCGTCGAGCGACTGGATGTACCGGTTGTTGAGCCAGGTCAGCTTCTCGGTGTCGAAGGCCGCCGGATTCGAGGAGACCCGCTCCAGCTCGAACGCGTCGATCAGCTCGTCGCGCGAGAGCACGTCGCGATCGTCGCCGGGCGACCAGCCGAGCAGGGCGAGGTAGTTCACCATCGCCTCGGGCAGGAAGCCCTGTTCCCGGAAGGACTCCACGCTCGTCGATCCGTGCCGCTTCGACAGCGGATGGCGGTCGGGACCGAGCACCTGTGGCACGTGCGCGTACCGGGGCGGTGTTCCGCCCAGGGCCTCGATCACGGCGGCGTTGCGGGGAGCGCTCGCGAGCAGGTCGTCACCCCGCACGACGTGCGTGATGCCCATCAGCAGATCGTCGACGGCCACCGCGAGCAGGAACACCGGCGAGCCGTCGGAGCGCAGCAGCACGAAGTCGCGGAGCTGGCCGGGTGCGAAATGCACCTCGCCCTTCACGATGTCCTCGACCACCCACTCGCGATCGGGCATGCGGAACCGGACCACCGACGCCCGGCCCTCGGCCTCGCGCGCCGCGATCGTCTCGGCGCTCAGGTCGCGACAGTGGCCGTCGTACCCGGGGGCGTCGCCGTGGGCCAGAGCGGCCTTCCGGCGTTCCTCGAGCTCCTCGGGGGTGCAGTAACAGCGGTAGGCATCGCCCTGGGCGAGCAGGCGGTCGGCGTGCTCGCGATAGATGCCGAGGCGCTGTGACTGTCGGTAGGGTTCGTGCGGTCCGCCCACATCGGGGCCCTCGTCGTGGTCGATGCCGAGCCAGCGCAGGTCCTCGAGCACGCCGGCGACGGCCTCCTCGGTGACGCGGCTCGCGTCGGTGTCCTCGACCCGCAGGACGAACGTCCCGCCGTGATGGCGCGCGAACAACCACGAGAACAGGGCGCTGCGCACGTTCCCGACGTGGAGCGAGCCGCTCGGGGCGGGCGCGAACCGACATCGGACCGCCTCGTCGCTCATCGCACCGGGTTGACGAGGGTGCCGACCCCCTCGATCTCGACCTCGATCACGTCGCCGGCGTCGAGCTTCGCGGCGCCCTCGGGGGTTCCGGTCATGATTGCGTCGCCCGGGAGCAGCGTCATGAACGACGTGATGTACTCGATCAGCGTCGCGACCCCGAACACCATGTCTGTGGTGCTCGCGTGCTGGCGCACCTCGCCGTTGAGCCGCGCCTCGACGACGACGTCGTTCGGGTCGAGGTCGGTCTCGATCCACGGGCCCAGCGGCGCGGAACCGTCGAACCCCTTGGCCCGGGCCCACTGGTCGTCGGTCTTCTGCAGCGTGCGCAGGGTCACGTCGTTGCCGCAGGTGTAGCCGAGGATCACGCGATAGGCGTCCTCGGCCCGGATGTCCTTGGCCAGGCGCCCGATCACGACGACGAGCTCGCCCTCGAAGTCGATCCGGCGGCTGATGGGCAGCAGCGTGATCGGATCGTTCGGGCCCACCACGGCTGTCGAGGGCTTGAGGAACAACAGCGGCTCGTCGGGAACGGTCAAGTTCCACTCCGCCGCGTGGGCCTCGTAGTTCCGGCCCACGCAGACGAGCTTCGAGGGCAGCACCGGGGCAAGCAGTTGCACCTCGTCGAGGAGAAGCTCCTCCCCCGTGGGCAGCGGATCCTCGAAGAACGTGCCCGCGAGCACGCGCACCGTGTCGTCGTGGGAGTCAGCGACGCCGGTCGCGATGCGGTCGCCGTGCCGGAAGCGCAGGAGTCGCATGGGAACGGCAGGCTACACGGTGGTGCCACCGGCGAACGTCGCGCCGACCTGTCGCCAGTATCCCGCGATCGTCTCCACCGGTTCGAGCGCTGCGAGTTCTTCGGCGGGAGCATCGAAGAGCGTCACGGTCGGCTCGCCGACGTGGGCCTGGCCGAGGTCGACGTCGAGCGAGCGCATCGTGACGAGCTCGTCCAGAGGCGCCGGCAGCGACGGATCGATGTGGGGCATGTACCGGGAGTGCAGCATCGGCAGCGCGTTCACGAAGCCCCCGGTCTCGCTCTCGCCGGTGAGCGTGAGCGTGACCTCCGCGAGACGCCGATCGTTGGCGGCGAGCGTCGCGCCGAACCGTCCGCCGGGCTCGAGCCTCGGCCCCGCCCTGCCGACCGAGACCGGCCTCGTCATCCAGATCTGGCCGAGCTTCTTCGGGTACCCCTGGAACCAGCCGCGGGCGAGCGCGAAGTCCTTGTCGACCCAGATGTACACGCACCGCGAGTAGGTCTCGCCGCCATAGGTGCACCGCACGACCACGAACGTCTCCTTGTACTGGGAGCGCACGGGGTCGAGCAGCTCCTCCCCCGAGTCGCTGCAGGACTGCCAGTCGGCCCAGATGATCGCGACCGCCCCCGGATCCTCGGGCGCGAGGCCGACGCCGTTCGGCAGCAGGGCTTCCACGTTGGAAGGGTCGGTGCGGTACTCGATCGTCAACACGTCGCCGGAGTAGTGCCAGGGTGGGCTCGGCACGATCGACGCGCGGCCTCGCGACGACCGCGGCGACATGAACCCCTGCAACCCCTCCGACACGGCGCCTATCGTACGCTTCGGCCATCGCAAGGAAGGGGCGGGCATGGAGACCAGGCGCATCCTGCTCGACGGCGTGCCGACCGCCGTATCACGCGAGGACGATGAGCTGGTGGCGCCCGACGGCCGTCGCATGCCGCTCGACGACCCGATCCACCTGCCGCCGGTCGTCCCGACGAAGGTCGTCTGCGTGCACCTGAACTATGAGAGCCGCCGGGCCGAGTTCGGAGCGACGCTCGGGCCGGCCCCGACGTACTTCCACAAGCCGATCTCGTCCCTGAACGCGCACGGCGGCGAGATCGTGCGGCCACCGCGCTGCCGGTACCTCAACTACGAGGGCGAGATCGGCATCGTGATCGGAGAACGCTGCCGGCACGTGGCGCCAGACGAGGCCGACGAGTACATCGCCGGATACACGATCGGCAACGACTACGGGCTGCACGACTTCCGCGACACCGACGCCGGATCGATGCTGCGCGTGAAGGGCAGCGATTCGCTCTGCCCCCTCGGGCCCGGGCTCGTGACCGACTGGGACTTCCACGGCAAGCGTCTGCAGACGCGGGTGAACGGCGAGGTGGTGCAAGACGGGAGCACCGACGAGATGATCTGGGACATGCACTACCTCGTCGCCGACGTCGCGCGCACGATCACGCTCGAGCCCGGCGACGTGATCCTGTCGGGCACGCCGGCCAACTCGCGGCCGGTCGAACCCGGCGACGTCGTCGAGGTGGAGGTCGGCGGCCTCGGTTTGCTGCGGAACACGGTCGTCGAGGGCTCGGTGCCCGTGCGCGACGACGTCGGCGCGCAGCCGAGCGAGAGCGAGGAAGTGATCTCGACCGCGCTCGGCGGTGACTGGGAGTTCCGAGGCGTGCGACCTCCCAGGAAGGAGTGAGTGGATGGCGACGGTCCGGTACATGGTGGACGACGTCGGCAGGGCGTTGACGTTCTACATCGACGGCCTCGGCTTCGAGGAGGTCCAGCGCTTCGGCCAGACGATCGCGATCGTCCGCCGCGACGACCTCCTGCTCTGGCTCGCAGGGCCCGCATCGTCGGCGGCGCGACCCATGCCCGACGGGCGGACACCGGAGCCGGGGGGATGGAACCGGCTCGTGATCGAGGTGGACGACCTCGACGCGCGCATCGACGCGCTCGGCGCGAGCGGCGTCGCGTTCCGCAACGAGGTCGTCGAGGGTCCGGGGGGACGCCAGATCCTGGCAGAGGATCCGTCGGGCAACGTCGTCGAGCTGTTCGAGCCCGGCCGCTGATCCATGGCTCCACGCGCCGACCGGGCGCTCGTGGCCTGGGAGTCGCTCTCACGCGTCTGCCTGCGCTCAGCGGATCACGGCGCTCTCGTCGTGCGCGAGCGGCCGCGTCGCCGGAAGCTCGCCCCGGTCTGGCCGGTGAGCCAGGTGCTCGCCGCGGCGATCGACATCGCGGAGCTGACCGGCACTTACGACGACGTGGAACGACTCGTGATCGGCCTGCGCCCCTACGCGGCCGGCGACGGCTACCTGCCCGCGCCCGGCGACCGTCGCCGCTACTACGACGACAACGCGTGGATCGGCTTGTGCTTCGCCCAGCTGCATCTGCAGACCGGGGAGGCGAGATGGCTCCGACGCGCCCGGAAGGTCTTCCGGTTCGTGCTCGAGGGACAGGACCCCGACGGCGGCATGCGCTGGGTGGAAGGACGGCGCGCACGCCACACCTGCTCGGCGGCGCCGGCGTCCCAGCTCGCGCTCCGTCTGCACCTGGCCGACGGCGACGCCGACACGCTCGCCTTCGCCCGGCGAACGCTCTCGTGGCTCGATGGCGCGCTTCGCATGCGGGGCGGGCTCTACGCCGATCACATCGACGCCCCCGGCCGCGTGCAACGCAGCCTCTGGACCTACAACCAGGGCTCCCCCGCCGGCGCGCTGTGGCTGCTCCACGCCGCCATCGGCGACGAGGTCGCGATCGCTCGGGCGCGGCAGACCGCGGCCACATCGCTCCGCAGGTTCGGCGCGGAGCGGACCTGGAGGCATTCGCCGGTCTTCAACGCCGTCTGGTTCCGGAACCTGTTGGCGCTGAGCACGGCCGGGAGGGTCGACGGGCTCCGCGTGGCGCTCGACGCATACCTGGCGCGGGCGTGGCGCGTGGGCCGCGACGCCGACGGGCTGTTCACGGCCGGCGGCATCGGCACCTACGACGGCACGCCCGCGATCGACGCGGCAGGGCTCGTCCAGCTCTTCGCCCTCCGGGCCTGGCCGCGGGAACGCCTCACACTGGTGTGTTGACGTCGCGGAGGAACCGGTCGAGGAAGGCGTCGGCTCGGGCTCGCGCGTCGTCCTCGTTCCTGCGCAGCTCGGCGAGCGTCGCCTCGGGGTCGATCCCCGCCTCGTGGAAGTCCGCGTCGTCATAGGCCAGCCAGGCCGAGACGATGTCGGCGGTGGCCTCCGGATGGAACTGCACGAGCAGGTGCGGACCGAGCGTGTACGCCTGCGGCCCGGCTTCCGTGCGAGCGACGACGGTCGCCTGGTCGGGCGGGCCGAACGTGTCGCCGTGCCACATGAACCAGGGTCCCGGCGGCACGAGATCGGGGTCGCCCGTCTGCACCTCGTGCAGCCCGACTTCCTTGTCGCGGGCTCGCGCGACCCATCCACCGTTCGCCTCGGCGAACGCCTGCGCCCCGAAGCAGATGCCGAGCACCGGCACCTCACGCGCAACGGCCTCGCGGAGACGCTCGAGCAGATCCCCGATCCACCGACGGACCTCCTCGCCGTAGACCGACCACGGAGCGCCGGTGACGACGACGGCGTCGAACCCGTCGAGCTCGGGCGGTGGCCCGTCGGCATCGAGCACGTGCTCGACGACCTCCGCGCCTCGGTCGATCAGGCTCGCACCGACGTGACCGGTCCTCGACAGTTCCTGCGGCTTCAGCACGAGCACGCGCATCAGCGACCTCCCCAGAGGCGGTCGGCGACCCTTCCGACGAGTTCGAGCTTGCGCCACTGCGCCTCTTCGTTCGTCTCGTTGCCGACCATCACGCTCGCGAAGCCGCACTGCGGGCTGATCGCGAGCCGTTCGATGCCGCCGGCATATCCGGCGGCTTCCTCCATCCGGCGCATGAGGTCGTGCTCGTCTTCGAGCTTCGGTGTCTTCGAGCTGATCAGTCCCATGACCATCACGCTGCCGTGACGCAGATGGCGCACCGGCGCGTAGCCGCCGTCGCGGCCCTCGTCGTCCCACTCCACGAGGAACGCGTCGTAGGGAAGCTCGCCGAACACGCGCTCGGCGAGAGGCTCGAGCGATCCCTCGCACATCCACGACGAGCGGAAGTTCCCGCGGCAGATGTGCAGAGCCACCGTCACGTCGCCGGCGATGCCGTCGATCACGGCCGCGTCGGCGGCGAGCGCTCGCTCGATCAGCGCCTCCACGTCATGGCCTGCTCCCTCGAACCTCGCGATCCATGCGGGGTCGACCAGGTAGGGATACAAAGGGAAATCGAACTGGACGTACCGCGCGCCCGCGTCGATCGTGTCGGCGACCAGCTTCTGCTCGATCGCCACCGCCGAATCGACGAACGCATCGATGCTCTCGTATGCGCCTCCCACCGTCGTGAAGGGATGCGTGAAGATCGATGCCGCCGGAAACGTGACCTTGAACGGCGTCCCGCCCGCCACCTCACGCATGAAGTCCGCCTCCCGTTCCCCCGGCGAGTCGACGGCTTGGAGCGGGGCGACGATCTCGTGGACCGCGAGCTCAACGTCCTCGTCGCGGTCGTTGCGGAACGTCACGGTCTTGCCGGTTCGCACGCCGCTCACCGCGTCGTAGAAGGAGTTCATGAACATCCACCGGCGGTACTCCCCGTCGGTGATCACGTCGAGACCGGCGTCGCGCTGACGCCGCACGGCCTCGCGGATCGCGTCGTCCTCGGCGGCACGCAACGCGGTGCGGTCCTTCGCCCGCTCCTCGTCGAGCGCCGCAGAGTGTCCCGGCTCGTAGAACGCTTCGATCGCAGCGCGCAGCCGGGGCGGGCGCAGCAACGACCCGACGACCTCGGCGCGGGCCGGCTTCTGGCCCGTCACTCCTCGGCCTCTGGCGGCTCGACCTCCTCGGCTTCCAGCGCCTCGATCACGGCTTTCGCGTGGGCCGGTCCGATGCGATCGCCTTCCCACTGATAGCTGCGGTCCGAATCCGGATCCTCGACCGTGAGCGTTCGCACGTTGACCCGGCCGTGCACGGTGAAGCGCACCTTCGAACGGTCGAACGTGGCGAAGGTCTCCCGCGGCTGCCAGCCGACGGCGTGCTGGTCACACGCGATCGCGTAGACCGTCGCGGGCGTCACCGCGAGCATCGTCCATCGTGGCACGCCGTCGACGTGGGACATCGCCCGTCCCGACTCGACCGCTGCGGCCGCTCCCACGATCTCGCCCACGATGTTGTCGGTCGCGAAGCCCGCCCCGGCCACGCCGACCATGCCACCCGTGGAGCCTCGCGGCTGGAAGATGCCCGCTGCGACCACATGCTCGCCTTCGCCCAGGAACGCCTGCGCCTCCTCGATCAGCTTCTCGTCGCTCATCTCCGCCTCCCCTCGGTCGATCGCCCAGTCTAGGTCCCTTCCCCACGGCGGACCTGGGGGCGTCCGCGTGGAACCCGAGGATGGTGCTTGCATGGGCTCGAGCGTCGACCCATGCTCGGCTGGTGCGATCGAGGATCACGGCTGTTTCGTTGATGGTGCTCGGGCTCGTGGCGTGTGCCGAGTCGCCTCCGCGGGTCGTGCCGCGGGCCGACACCGGATCGGCCACCGCCCACGTAGGGGCGTCGGTCTGCGGTCACGCCGACGGCTGGGCCCAACGGTACGGATGGAGCGATCCCGCCGTCGCCGTCCGCGTCGGGACATCGCCGACGAGGGATCAACGGCAGGTGTTCGCGGTCAAGGTCGGTCCCGCGCTCTGGCTCACCGACGCGTCACCGATCGGGGAGGGCGAGACGCTGGTAGCTCCCGTGAACCACGCTGCCCGCATCCTCGCGAACGAGATCGGGGTCTCCGGTGGAGCCGGCGACTCTCCGTGGGCGCGCATGGTTCCCGAGGCGCGCGCCGCGATCGAGACCTGCGGCGGGTGAGGGGACGGGCCGGAGCCCGTCCCCTCGGTGCCGCCTCTAGGCAGCTTCGTCGGTCAGGTTCGACCACAGAGCCGCCCGGCCGATCAGCCCCCACTCACGCTCGGCGTCACCCCTCGAGAAGGG
Source organism: Actinomycetota bacterium (assembly GCA_035711865.1). Classification (GTDB taxonomy): domain Bacteria; phylum Actinomycetota; class UBA4738; order UBA4738; family HRBIN12; genus JAOUEA01. Next base: position 1,520 of record DASTBT010000079.1, on the reverse strand, counting down.
GTTGGCCGCCAGCGCGAGGTACCGGCTGTCCACGGTCGTCGGTCCGTGGACGACCACGGGCGCGCCGAGCGCTCCGAGCGACGCCGCGGATGTGCGGTCGCGCCACAGTCCCGCGACGAAGAGCTCGGTGTCGGTCGCCGGGTAGCTCCCCGCGACCGTCGCGCCCGTGGGCACGGCCGACAGGTAGGTGATGGTGCTCGGCAAGAACAGGAAGTCCTGCTCCGGATACCCACCGGTCATGGGGCTGTCGAGCCCCGCGATGTTCGCCCAACGGGCGATGCCGCCGCCCGCCGAAGCGCTGCCTTGGGCGATCTGATCGACCAGCCCGGCTTGGGTCATGAACGAGAAGTTGTTCCCGCTCTGACTCGTGCCGATGTACCCGCCGCCGCGCTCGAAGAACGCGATCAGGCGGTCCCGCGCGAGCTGGTTCCCCGCCGACGGGTATTGCTGGCCGGCGTTGTAGATCACGTCGAACGCCTCGAGCGGATCCTCCGGAGCGTTCTGCAGTGAATTTGGCCCGCTCGTGACCTGTACCAACTGCGCGTCGGAGCCGAACAGCTGCTCCAACGACCAGAGCGTGTCGCTCCGGTTCGTGTTGTTCACGAGCACGGCGACCCGCGGGGCCTCCGTGACCAGGGTGGTGTCTGGCTTGGCGCCGCGGCCCCGCTCGAACCACAGGCCGGTCGCCAGACCCACGGCGTCGAGCGAGTCCTCCGCCTCCCTGGGGAAGATGAGCGAGCCGGCCGGCATCTCCCCGGCGGAATCGCTCATGAAGGCCTGCTCGGCGATCTCGCCGTCGAGCCCGGACCTGAGCAGGTCCAAGGCCGCCCTGAGCTCGACCGCTCCACGGATGTCGACGGCGTACCAATCGGCCGGCCCGCCTCCACGGACCCCGCCCTTGAGCTCGTTGACCGACGAGATCTGCCGGCTCATGGGGCTGAAGCCTTGCGCGCCCGTGGGGATCTCCACCGTGTCGGCCCCCCACAGGAGCCCGTGGCTCCACGCACCGGGTGGCGCGTAGAGCTGCGTGATGCGATCGGAGATGTCTTGCCCCGCGCTCAGCGCGGTCAGCGCGAAGCCGCGGAACGGTTGATCCATCGGCACCAGATAGGAGTCCCTGGGGAAGGTCTGTCCTTGCCAGGTGTAGGGCTGCTGGAGCCGGTGAACCTCGACGCCGTTGTCCAGGAGCCACTGCGCGAGGCGGTTGGCCTCGGCCTCGCTCCGCTGACCGCCGTCACCGGACGCGAACCCGCCCGCCTCCTTCTGGAACGGGATCACGAAGGCCGTTGGGTACGGCACCATCCAGTTGTGCTCGGCCTCCGCGAATCCCCGGCTCTGAAGGAGCGGGTTGTCGCAGCAGTTGGGCCGCGGTGCGCTCGTCACTCCCCTGCGGTAGATCTCGAACTGGTCGTCGAGCAACTCGTTTCGGTTGTCGATCCAGAACTCGGCCGACGAGTAGAAGCCGATGTACTGCGCCCGCTTCGATCCGAATCGGCCTCCGCAAGCGGTGTTGCTGCACA
>DASTBT010000078.1:0-11295 GCA_035711865.1 Actinomycetota bacterium | reverse complement strand
ACGTCAGCTGCCAGACCGTCTCGTAGCGCTCGAGGTCGAAGACGTCGCTCCACCGGACCGATCCGGTGCGCGCGACCCGGCCCATGTCGTTGCGCAACAGGTCCACGATCATCGCGTTCTCTGCTCGGTCCTTCACCGATCCGCGCAGGCGCGTCGCGACCGCCTCGTCCTCTGCCGACCACCGCCCCCGACGGGCGGTGCCCTTCATCGGCCTGGTCGTGATGCGGCGGCCGTCGATGCGGAAGAACAGCTCGGGTGAAGCCGAGAGCACACGGTATCGCCCGAGGTTGAGGTAGGCGGCGTGGGCCGCTCGCTGCGCGTAGCACAGATCCCGATAGAGGCCTCGCTCGTCGCCCTCCACCCGGGACGTGAGTCGGAGGGTGTGGTTCACCTGGTACGTGTCGCCGGCCGCGATGTGTTCCCGGATCCGTGCGATCGCGCGGTCGTAGGCCGCCCTGTCGATCGACGGACGCCAGGCCGCGGGCCCTCCTCGCGCGCCCCCGTCGTGGGGCTCGGGCAGCACGGTGCGCTCGCGTTCCTCGAACATCGCGAACGATGCCATCGGCAGGCGGGCGAACGGATCGGTCGCCGACCGAGCTCGGACGGTCATCGAGGGATCGAGTCCGGGAGCCGCTTCGTAGGCGATGAACCCCGCGACCCACAGCCCCCTGGCCGCGGCTCCTTCGGCGGCGTCGATCGCGCCGGGCACCTCGTCGGGGCGCAACGCCTCGAGCACGCCCGCCGGCCCCACGAGGCGGAACGAATCCGATACGCCGGTCAGGTCGTCGAACCGAGCTTCGATCATGTCCTGGAACGATAGACGGATGTCCGTCGGCAGAGCCCGACCGTGGAGGGTGCTCGCCGTCGACGGTAGCCTGAGGCGATGGGACCCAAACCATCGGTGCTGGTGGCGATGTCGGGCGGGGTGGACTCGTCGGTCGCGGCGTGCCTCTTGCACGAGCAGGGGTACGAGGTTCTCGGCTCCCACATGCGCCTCGTGCATCTCGACGGCGTCGAGCACGGGTGCTGCGGACCGTCGGCGCGAGCCGACGCCGAGGCGGTTGCGAGGCTCGGCGGGTTCCCGTTCGAGGTCGCCGAGATGTCCGACGCGTTCGAGGCGGCGGTCATCGAGGACTTCGTGGCCGAGCACGAGGCCGGCCGAACGCCGAACCCGTGCGCGCGGTGCAACGGGGAGATCAAGTTCGGGGCGTTCCTGCGGCGGGCCGACGAGCTCGGCATCGACCTGGTCGCCACCGGCCACTACGTGCGGAGCGAGGTCGGTGGCGACGGGCGGTGGAGGCTGCTCCGCGGAGCGGATCGCGCGAAGGACCAGAGCTACATGCTGCACATGCTCGGCCAGGAGCAGCTGTCGCGCTCGATCTTCCCGGTGGGCAACATGTCGAAGGCCGAGACGCGAGCGCACGCCGAACGGCTCCGGCTTCCCGTTGCCACCAAGCCCGATTCCCAGGAGCTGTGCTTCGCGCCGGGTGGCGACGCGCCCAGGTTCGTGCGCAGCCAGGCGCCCGCGCTCGTGCACCCCGGCGGGAAGGTGGTCGATACGGATGGCCGCGTGCTCGGCGAGCACGACGGCACCTACGCGTTCACCGTCGGCCAACGGCGCGGGCTCGGGGTCGCGGTGGGCGAGCCCGTCTACGTGCTCGAGGTCGATGCCCCGGCCAACCGTGTTGTCGTCGGTCCGCGCGATCTGCTGTCCAGCACGGGGCTCGACGCCGACCGCGCTTCATGGGTCGCGGGGGGTCCGCCGAACGACGGCCCGTTCGAGGCGACGGTGCGGGTGCGGTACAAGGGCGACGACGTGCCTGCCGTGATCGAACCGTCGGGAGCCGAACGATTCACGGTGTCGTTCCGTTCACCCCAGGTGGCGATAGCCCCGGGCCAGAGCGCCGTGGTCGACCGTGCTGACGAGGTGCTCGGCGGCGGCCGCATCGTCTCGTCGTTCCGCTGAGCATTCCGTACCTGCCCGGAACGGGCCGGGTCGGCCCGTGTCGCTATCATCGAGGTCTCAGTGCGTCCGTCCCATCGGAGGCCGTGTGAAGCTGCTCCGGCGTCGCCCCAAGAACTTCGAGATCCAGGTGCAGGACCTCGTGCTGCACATCACGGCTCCCGAGGACTACGCTGAGGAATCCCGCGCCGCGGCGCTCAGCTTCTGGGAGCAGCTCCAGTCGTACGCCCTGCGGTATCCCGCGTTCCGCGACAGCAAGCGGCCGCTCGACCGCATCACCGCCGATGCACCCGACATCGTCAAGGAGATGGTGGTCACTGCGACGAGCGCGGGCGTCGGGCCGATGTTCACGTTCCGGGGAGCGGTCGTCGACCAGGTCGGGCGCTTCCTCGCCGAGCAGCTGCACGAGTTGACCGTGGCCTGCGACGGCGACTACTTCATCCGGTCGCGCAAGCGCATGAAGCTCGGGGTGAGACGGCGCGGCGGCGAGCCGATCACCGTGGCGCTGGCGCCGTCGCAGCCCGGCGTGGGGGTCTCGACGACGCTCGGTCGGGGCCGCGGGGGCGGCGGCCCCGACGGCCTGGCGGTGATCGCCGACACGTGCATGCTCGCCGATGCCGCGGCCGCCGGCGTGCAAGCGGTGCTCGGCAAGCCCGGCGGCTTCCATCGGGCCCTCGAGTACCTGCGTGAGGTGCCGGGCGTGCACGGCGGTGTGGTCGTGACGGGTCTCGATATCGGCGTCGCTGGTGGCGTGGAGATCGCGGCGTGAGCCCACGCACGAGACCGGCCGGCGCATCCGACGAGCGTGAGCGGGTGGAGGCCGAGCTGCGGGTCGAGGAGCTCCGCTCCGAGATCGATCACCACCGCTACCGCTATCACGTGCTCGACGACCCCGAGGTCGCCGACGCCGAGTACGACGTGCTCATGGGCGAGCTGCGCGAGCTCGAGGGTCGGTTCCCCGAGCTGCAGACGCCCGACTCGCCGACCGTCACGGTCGGGGGGGCGCCCGCCGATCTCTTCGCGCCGGTGACCCACCGAGCGCCGATGCTCTCGCTCGACAACACGTTCAGCTTCGAGGAGCTCGACGCGTGGGCGGCGCGGGTCGAGCGGGTCGTGGGCGACGAGGCGCGGTATGCGTGCGAGCTGAAGATCGACGGCGTGGCGTGTGCGTTGACGTACGAGCGCGGCCGGCTCGTGCGAGCGGCGACCCGCGGAGACGGGCGCATCGGCGAGGACATCACGAGCAACGTCCGAACGGTCGCGGGCATCCCGCGAACGCTCGCGGTCGACGACGCTCCCGACCTGATCGAGATCCGGGGTGAGATGTACTTCCCCATGAGCGCCTTCGAAGAGCTGAACCGGCAGCTGCTCGAGGGGGGTGGCAGGGCGTTCGCGAATCCCCGCAACGCTGCCGCGGGCTCCCTGCGTCAGAAGGACGCGAAGATCACGGCCTCTCGCCCGCTCAGACTCTGGGTGCACTCGTTCGGTTACGCCGACGGCGTCTCGTTCGACTCCCATCTCGGCTTCCTCGACTGGGCGGCCAAGACGGGGTTGCCGGTCGCGCCGACGACCGAGGCTCGGGAGTCGATCGAAGGCGTGAAAGCCTTCCTGAAGCATTGGGAGACGAACCGGCACTCGGTCGACTGGGAGATCGACGGCATCGTGATCAAGGTCGACCAGTCCGACCTGCGGCGCGAGCTCGGCGCCACGAGCCACGCTCCCAGATGGGCGATCGCCTACAAGTTCCCCCCCGAGGAGCGCACGGCGCTGCTCGAGAGGATCGATGTGCACACGGGTCGCACCGGCAAGGTCACGCCGTTCGCCGTGCTCGAGCCCGTGTTCGTCGGGGGCGTCACGATCACCAATGCGACGCTGCACAACGAAGACGAGGTGCGCCGCAAGGACGTGCGTCGCGGCGACACGGTGATCGTTCGGCGCGCCGGCGACGTGATCCCCGAGATCGTCGGTCCGGTGCTCTCCAGGCGCAAGAAGGGAGCCCGCCGCTGGTCCATGCCGAAGGGGTGCCCCTCGTGCGGCACCGCGCTCGTGCGGCCCGAGGGCGAGGCGGACCACCGGTGTCCGAACAAGCGGGGTTGCCCGTCGCAGGGCATCGAGTGGCTGTTCCACTTCGCCGGGCGAGGCGCGATGGACATCGAGCACCTCGGCTACATGACCGTGATGCGGCTGCTCGAGGCCGGGTTGATCGAGGACCCGGCCGACATCTATGCGCTCGACGCCGAGAAGCTCTCGCAGCTTCCGGGGTTCAAGGACAAGGCGATCACGAACGTGCTCGAGCAGGTGGAGGCCTCGAAGGATCGCCCGGTCTGGCGCCTGCTCGTGGGACTCAACATCCGGCACGTCGGTACGCACGTGGCCCAGGTGCTGGCCCGGGCGTTCGGCTCGATCGACGAGATCGCGGCCGCGAGCGAGGACGAGATCGACGCCGTGCCCGAGATCGGTCCCGAGATCGCTGCGACCATCCGCGGGTGGTTCGACGACGAGGACAACCTGGCGCTGATCGAGAAGCTCCGGTCGGCCGGCGTGCGCGTGGCCGACCGCCGATCCGGCGACGACGAAAGCCGGGCGTTCGACGGGTTCTCGATCGTGCTCACCGGTGGGCTGCACGACATGACCCGCGAGGAAGCCACCGAGCTCGCTCAGGCGGCCGGAGCCCGGGTGGCGTCGAGCGTCTCGAAGAAGACTTCGTTCGTGGTGGCCGGAGAGAACCCGGGTTCGAAGCTGGCGAAGGCGGAGACGCTCGGCGTCGAGGTGATCGACGAGGCGGAGTTCCGGCGCCGGCTCGGACGCGGCTGAGGCGGTCGCGTTGGCGGCGCACGTGATCGACGGGAACCGCCTGGCGTCACAGCTCCGAGAGACGATCGACGAAGAGTTGCAGGTGCTCCGCATGTCGGCGGTCACCCCCGGTCTCGCCACGATCATGGTGGGCGAGGAGGCCGACGCCTCCGCGTACGAGCGCCACGTGCGCCGGCTCGCGGAAGGCCTGGATTACCACTACGTCTCGGAGCGGCTGCCGGAAGACGTCGAGATCGCCGACGTGCTCGCCACGATCGGCAAGGTCAACGCCGACCCGCGCGTCACGGGGGTGCTCGTGTTGCGCCCGCTGCCCCCACATCTCGACGAGGCCGTCATCAACGCCACCGTCGATCCGCGGAAGGACATCGAGGGCCAGCACCCCGAGAACGCCGGGCTGCTGGCGCTCGGCCGGCCGCGGTTCGTGCCCTCGACCCCCGCGTCGTGCTTCTACCTGCTCGACTCGTACGCCCGATCGACCGGGGTCGACCCGTCCGAGTTCTACGTCGGGAAGACGCTCGTCGTGGTCGGGCGATCCACGAGCGTCGGCAAGCCCGCCATGTGGCTCGGGCTCGAACGGCACGCCACCGTGCTGGCGGCGCACAGCCGCACGGCCGTGTCGGGCCGGCTCGCCGAGGCCACGCTGCAGGCCGACATCCTGATCGTGGCGGCCGGGCAGCCCGGCCTCGTCACCGGCGACATGGTCTGCGAGGGGGTCGTCGCGGTCGACGTCGGGTTCCACACGATCGTCGATCCCGAGACCGGCAAGACGAGCTTCGTTGGCGACCTCGACTTCGACTCGGTGGCCGCCAAGGCCGAGGCGATCACGCCGGTGCCGGGCGGTGTGGGGCCCATCACCGACGTCTGGCTGGTCGGGAACACCCTCGTGGCCGCGGCGCTCTCGGTGCAGGTCGAGCCACGCTTCGGCTCCATCGTGTGAGGCCGTCCGGACGCCGGGGCTAGACTGCCGACATGCCGGTGGAGATCGACATCGATCACGTGGCGAGGCTCGCTCGCGTGCAGCTCACCGCCGACGAGAAGGCGCGCATGCGCGACCAACTCGCGGTCATCCTCGAGCACGCGGCGAAGGTGGGCGAGGTCGCCGCCGACGACGTGTCGCCGACCGCGTCGCCGATCCCCCAGGTCAACGTCTTCCGCGACGACACGTCCGACCCCAGCCTGCCGCACGAGGCCGCGATGGCCAACGCTCCGGCCTCCGCCGGCGAGCGGTTCCTCGTTCCGAAGATCGCGGAGTCGGGGTCGTGAACGACCTCTGTGACCTGACGGGGTCGCAGCTGTCGGCGAAGCTCCGTGACGGCGAGATCACGGCTGTCGCGCTCGCCGAGTCGGCGATCGCGCGTCGTGAGGCGCTCGACGATCAGGTGCGCGCGTTCCTCACCCCGACGCCTGAGGTCGCGCTCGAGCGGGCCGCGGCCTTCGACACGTACCTCGCGTCGGGGGCGCCGCAGTCCGGAGTTGCCGGCATCCCCCTCGCCCTGAAGGACGTCTTGACGACGAAAGGCATCCGCACGACGTGCGGGTCGAAGATCCTCGAGACCTACGTGCCGCCCTACGACGCCACCGCCTGGACGCGGCTGTCCGGGAGCGGGTCGGTGCTCGTCGGCAAGACGAACTGCGACGAGTTCGCGATGGGCTCGTCGAACGAGAACTCCGCGTACGGGCCGGTGCACAACCCCTGGGACCTCGACACGGTGCCGGGCGGCTCGAGCGGCGGGAGCGCGGCAGCGGTCGCGAGCGGCATGGCCGTGTGGGCGCTCGGCACCGACACAGGGGGCTCGGTACGACAGCCCGCGTCCCTGTCCGGCGTCGTCGGCCTGAAGCCCACGTACGGCCGCATCAGCCGGTTCGGGTTGATCGCGTTCGCATCGTCGCTCGACACGGTCGGCACGTTCACCCGAAGCGTCTGTGACGCCGCGACGTTGCTCGGTGCGCTCGCCGGGAAAGACCATCGCGACGCGACGAGCCTCGACGCCGACGTGCCCGATTACGGCGAAGGCATCGACCGGGGGGTCAGGGGCCTGCGGGTCGGCGTGCTCGCCGAGGCGTTCGGGGAAGGCGTGGAGCCCGACGTCGCGGCATCGGTCCGTGCCGGCGTCGATCGCCTCGCCGCGCTCGGCGCCGAGGTGGGGGAGGCTACGCTGCCGCGCGCCGAGTACGCCCTGAGCGCCTACTACCTGATCGCGCCGAGCGAGGCTTCCTCGAACCTGGCCCGCTACGACGGGGTCCGCTACGGCCTGCGCGTCGACGGCGAGGACTCGATCGAGATGATGTTCCGCACCCGCGGCGAGGGGTTCGGGCCCGAGGTGAAGCGACGCATCATGCTCGGCACGTACGCGCTGTCGGCCGGGTACTACGAGGCGTACTACGGGCAGGCGCAGAAGGTCCGAACGCTGATCCTGCAGGATTACGCTGCGGCGTTCGAGCGGTTCGACGTGCTCGTCTCACCGACGTCGCCGACGACGGCGTTCCCGATCGGCGCGAAGGCCGACGACCCGATGGCGATGTACCTGAACGACATCTTCACGATCCCGGCGAACCTCGGCGGGGTGCCGGCGATCAGCGTGCCGTGCGGGCTCGACGCGAAGGGGTTGCCGATCGGCCTGCAGCTCACCGCGACCGCGCTCGACGAGCCGACCATGTTCCGCGCCGCCGCCGCCCTGGAGTCAGACCTCGCGCTCGAGTTGCGGCCCCCGCTCCTCAGCGCCGCCTGAGCCCGCCCGAACCTCCGGTTCGGCGATGCCCGCTTCGACCGATCCCTCGACCTCGTCGCCGGGCACTCGATTGGCGGTGCCGCTCGACGAGACGATCATCGCCACCGACGCGAGCACGATCGCGCCGCTCAGGAACATCCGACCCGTGAGGGCCTCATCGAGCACGATGACACCGAGCGTGACGGCGACGATCGGGTTCACGTACGCGTAGGTCGAGACGAGCGTCGTGCGCACGTTCCGCAGCAGCCAGAGATAGGCGCTGAAGCCGACGAACGATCCGGCCACGATCAGCCACGCGAGACCGAGCCACGACGACGTCGAGATCCTGCCGATGTCGAGGTCGGTTCCTTCCCCGATCGCCAGCGCGACCGCGAGGATCACGGCGCCGCCCACCATCTGCTGCATGCCGCTGCCGAGTAGCGGTGCTTTGGGCAGCGGCGCGGTGCGGGCGTAGAGCGAACCGACGGTCCAGCAGAGCGTGGCCGCGACCGCGACGAGCATGCCGCCGACCGGCACGCCCGCCCCCGCGCTGCCGGACACGAGCAGGGCCGCGCCGCCGAACCCGCCGATCAGCCCCACGACGACCTTCCAACCGAGCGGAGCCGCCCGGAACACCACCCGATCGAAGAACGCGAGCCAGAGCGGGATCAGGGCGATGATCAGCGACACGAGACCGGTCGGCGTGCCCATGTTCTCCGAGACGGCCACCAGCGCGTTCCCTCCCAGCAGCAGGAAGATGCCCACGATGCCCGCGGCCCGCCACTGCCTCGGCCTCGTGCGCTCGCCGGTGCGCTCCGACGTCCACGCGAACAGCACGGCACCGGCGAACAAGAACCGCGCGGCGGCTCCGAGCAGGGTCGGCACGGTTTCGTTGACCTTCTCGATGCCGAGGTAGGTGGTGCCCCACACGAAGTAGAGGGCGCCGAGGATCGTCCAGACCTTGGCGGTCGAGGGGTGGGGATCGCCGGACATCGAGGAAGGATAGAGGCCACACGACGCCGCGAGGTCTGGTCAGACCTCTACGCGGCGTGGGCCGTGGATGCCGGCTCCTCGATCCCGACGTCCGATCCCTTGTTCCGGAGCACGTGCTCCCGGCGTGGCCATCTGAACGCCAGCCAGACGATCGAGGCCATGCCCACCAGGGTGACTCCGGTCATGGCGTTGAAGGTCCCAGACGGATAGCCGAACGCTCCGTCCGCGAGCATGATCGACTGAAGTACCAAGAAGATCCCTCCGGCGATCATGTTCAACAAGCGGTTCAGTCGGCTCGGCAGGATCAGGGACAAGAACGCGAACGTCATCATGACCAACAGATAGGATGCGAAGTCCTGATTGCCGAGCAGTGACACCTCCCTCGCCTGCTCGCTGACGGCAAGGATTCTGTAGCCGACGAAGGCGACGATCGCCAGGAGCCAGAGCGCCGCGATCCTGATCTTGTATGAAAGCTCATCCATGGTCGTCTCCCTTCGTTCTCCTCATCTCTCACGCTAAGGAACCGCCTCCGGAGCAGTAGGGGCGGATCGGCCCACAGCCGGCAGGCCGGCCTGCATCGAGGGACCTCGCCGCAATCCTGGCGTGCTGATCCGCGACCAGGTTTGGATGTCACGGGCGTTGCCCTGGGCGGCATGATCGTCTGAGATCGGAGGCTGGATGCGCCTGACCCACCCACTCATGCTCATGATCTTGCTGATCGCCCCCTCGTGCGGACAGACACGCCCCGGATCGAGCGTGACCGGTGGATCTCAGGGGATGCAGCTGACAGCCTTATGCGGCGGGGCCATGTTCGAGCAGCTCCCACCGGATACATCCGCCTTCGCGCCGTTCACGACGATCGACGAGCTGGATCTGTCCCACGTCGGCGCAGAAGCTCCCTACTTCCGGAAGTTCTCTTCGGGCTACGAGTGGTTCGTCACCCAGGAGGGAGAGGGCTGGCGTCAGTTGTTCGGCCGGGCTGCGGAGCCCGATGCCGATCAGCCGAACGCCTCGATGCGCATCGAGATGGGCGAGAACGGGTGGGCTCCTGTCGGCTGGGGTGGATGCCAGATCGAGCTCGATGCAGAGGGATGGGGGAACGCACGGTTCGTCGTGGATCCACGGAACGAGCCCGACCCGGAGGCGAACCAGGTATCTCTGCTCGCGACCGAGGTCGCGTGCGCCGGAGGCCAGGCACCTGGGGACCGGGCGGTGAAGCATGTGATCCTCGACGAGAACGAGCGCATGGTCTCACTCGTGATCCTGGTCGAGCTCACGAAGGGCGCAACGACCTGTCAGGGCAACCCCGCCTTCCCGGTTGAGGTTCAACTCGACTCGCCACTAGGCGATCGGGAGATCCTGGACGCGAGCGTCTACCCACCGAAGCGGCGGTGGCCCTGAATCAGATCCGTGCAGCTACGCGTGGCTTCCGCCAACAGCGGCGGCCCGTCGTTGTTACCGTGAACCGATGGAGGTTCGCCGCATCGTCGTCGATCACGTGCTCTTCGTCGTTGCAGACCTGGACGCGAGCCGCCAGCTCTACACAGCCGCCCTCGCCCCGCTCGGCTATGAGGAACTCTACGTTCAGAACGACTGTGTCTCCTACGGGGCCGAGGACCTGGACGACTTCACGATCTGCCGTGGGGATCCGGTGTCCACGGCGGCGCATGTCGCGTTCTCCGCCGAAGGTCGGGAAGCCGTCGACGCGTTCTTCGCGGCCGCCGTCGCCAACGGTGCGACCGTCCGCGGGGAGCCCGGGGTCTGGACGCAGTACTCCGAGCGGTATTACGCGGCATTCGTCAACGACCTGCATCAGAACAACGTCGAGGCTGTGTGGCATGCGCCGGCGCCGGTTCCCGACGCCCCTCGCCATCCCGGCGTCCCCTGATCCCACGAGGCGTGGGGCTCGACGGCGATACCATCTTGATCGATGTCTCGAGGGAACAGATGACGGCCTTCACGGTGATCCTCGCCAATGGCGTCGCGATGCCGGCTCTCGGGTTCGGCACGTCTCCGATGGGGGACGCTGAGACCGAGCAAGCGGTCGCCGCGGCCCTCGGCGCCGGCTACCGACTGATCGACACCGCTGAGAACTACCGGAACGAGGCCGGCGTGGGCCGAGGCATCAGGTCGAGCGGCGTCGATCGCGACGAGATCTTCGTGACCACGAAGTTCAACAAGCGGTGGCACGGTGAGGATGAGGCGCGCCAGGCCTTCTCGAACAGCGCGGAGCGGCTCGGTCTCGAGTGCATCGATCTCATGCTGATCCACTGGCCGAATCCCCGGCAGGACCGCTACGTCGATGCGTGGCGAGGTCTGATCGGCCTCCTCGAAGAAGGGAAGCTGCGCTCGATCGGCGTCTCGAACTTCAAGCCGGCACATCTCGATCGGCTGCTCGACGAGACCGGCGTGGCGCCCCACGTCAACCAGATCGAGCTCGACCCGAGACACAGCCGACCTGACGAACGCCGATACCACGCCGCGCACGGCATCGTGACGGAGAGCTGGTCTCCGCTCGGGGCGGGGAACGATCTCCTCGCCGAGCCGACAATCGCGGAGATCGCTCGACGCCATGGCAGGACGCCGGCACAGATCGTCCTGCGATGGCACGTGCAGCTCCGACTGATCCCGATCCCCAAGACCTCGAAGCCGTCCCGGATGAGCGAGAACATCGACGTGTTCGACTTCGAGCTCAGCGAGGACGACCTGGGCGAGCTCGCCGGGCTCGACGGTCGGGACGGCGTCATGGACTCCGACCGCTCCGGCCACTGACCCGGTCGCGCAGGCACGCGGCCCGGCGGTGCCCGGTAGGCTGGC
>DASTBT010000077.1:0-14738 GCA_035711865.1 Actinomycetota bacterium | reverse complement strand
GGGCCGGGCGTTCGCGTCGCTCCGTGAGCGGCGTGGGCACGGCGAGACCGACGCGTTCCCGGCTTCGGAGTTCCCGGCCGGCCGCTCCTACGACCACGTGCTCGCGATCAGCCGGAGCGGCACGACTTCGGAGGTCGTGAGCCTGCTCGAGCGTCTGACCGACGAGCGGACGACCGTGATCACGGGTGTGCCGGGGTCCCCCGCGGCCATGCTCGCGTCCGAGCGCGTGACGATGGGATTCGCCGACGAGCGTTCCGTCGTGCAGACGCGATTCGCGACGGCGACGCTCGCCTTGCTCCGAGCCCACCTCGGCGAGGACCTGGAGCCGGTGATCGCCGAAGGGGAGCGGGCACTCGCCGAGCCGACCGCGGCCGGGGATCTCGACTTCGAGCATTTCGTCTTCCTGGGTCACGGATGGAGCGTCGGCATCGCGGAGGAAGCCGCGCTCAAGCTCCGGGAAGCCACCCGCTCGTACACCGAGGCATACCCCGCGATGGAGTACCGACACGGCCCGATCAGCATCGCCGGCACCCGGACGCTCGTCTGGGTGATCGGCACCCCCGACCCGTCGATCGGCGACGACGTTCGCTCGGTGGGCGCCTCGGTTCGAGCGGCGACCTTCGATCCGATGGCGGAGCTGGTCCGTGTGCACACCCTGATGCTCGCCCTCGCCGAGCAGCGGGGCCTCGACCCCGATCATCCGCAGCATCTGACCCGTTCGGTGGTGCTGTCCGCGAAAGGAGCGAACACATGAAGCGTCGGTTCACGCGATGGCTGGTGGCCGGGGTGGCGCTGACGCTGCTCGTGGCGGCGTGCACGTTCGGCGCCGAGGACACGGGTGACGGCGGGGAGACGGCCGCGCCCGACGAGCCCGTGACGCTGCGCGTGTGGTCGCTGCAGAGCCCGTCGTACAAGCGGGCCTTCAAGGATCTCGAGGCCGGCTTCGAAGACGCCAATCCCAACGTGGACGTGGAGGTCGAGTTCTTCGACTACGACACCTACATCCAGACGCTCCAGACCTCGTTGCCCTCGGGCAGCGGCGCCGACGTGATCCAGCTGTTCGGCACGTGGGTGTGCAGCTACGCCGACACCCTCACCCCGGTCCCGGCCGACCTGATGTCGCTCGAGGACGCTCGTGCGGACTTCTTCGAGGCGCCGATCGACGGCTTCACATGCGACGAGCAGCTCTACGGGTTCCCGCAGGAGTTCAACATCGAGTACGGGGCAACGCTCGTGAATACGGAGATCGCCGCTGCGGCGGGCGTCGATCCGACCGCGGGCTGGGCGACGTGGGACGAGTTCAGGGCCGATGCCAAGGCGATGACGGAGACGAAGGACGGCACCATCACCCGATCGGGCTATCACTTCACCGCCGGCGACGGCCTGGCGTTCACGTTCTACTCGTTGATCCTGCAGGCGGGCGGTCAGTTCCTGGCCGACGACGGCCAGTCGTTCACGATCGACACACCGGAGGCCCGTGAGGCGGTCGCGCTGATGCAGTCGATCGTCGACGACGGCATCACCGATCCAACGTTGTTCAACGACGTGGAGAACTGGGTCGGGGACTGCTACTTCGAGGAGGTGTGCGCGATGGGGCTGGTCGGCCCCTGGGTGATCACCGACTACCAGGCTGATTTCCCCGACGTCGCGGCGGCCACGGAGTACGTTCCCCTGCCCACGCTCGGCGACACCCCCGAGTTCGTGGCCGACTCGGGCTGGGGCCTCACGGTCTCGGCGGACAGCCAGGCCACGAACGTCGCCTGGGACTTCGTCGAGTACGCCACGCTCGACCCCGAGGTCGCCGCCGAGTGGAACGTCGCCACCGGCACCCTGCCGGGGCTGCGAGCCAACGGGGAAGGCGCCGTGCAGCAGGAGCTGATCGATGCGTTCCCGCACTTCGCGCCGTGGTTCGAGCTGCTTCCGTTCGGTCACTTCCTGGGGAACATCCCCGACCGTGACCTGCTCTGGTACGAGATCACGGGCCCGCACCTGCTGAAGGTGCTCCAGGGCCGCGAGAGCGTCGACGACGCGCTCGCGGCGATGGAATCCGAAGCCAACGGGATGTTCCGCTAGCGGAGCTCGTCATGGCGAGCGCGACCATCGAGCGACCACGGAGACCACGACGGTGGCTCGGCGGGCGCCAAGGTGCCCAGCGTCGGTTCGTGGCGCTGGTCCTCTCGCCCGCGCTCGTGTACATGGGGATCTTCCTGCTGCTCCCGATCGGGTGGGCGATCCTGCTCGCGTTCTTCGACTTCAGTCCGCGGCGCACAGGCAGTCCGTTCCTCGGGCTCGGGCTCGACAACCCGTACGTGGGCGTCGAGCACTTCCGGCGCATGCTCGACTTCTCGAACACGGCGCCGCTCGAGGTGCGGCAGTTCCACACCGCGCTCAAGGTCACGCTGCTGTTCGCGTTCCTCGTGCTGCCGTTGAACCTCGCGATCACGTTGCCGCTCGCGGCCATGATCGAGTCGGTGCGCGACCGATGGAAGGTGCTCTATCGCACCATATTCTTCCTTCCCGTGCTCACGTCGGCCGTCGGCGTGGCGATCATCTGGGGGTTCGTGCTCCACCCACAGCGCGGCCTGCTGAACGGAACGATCACGCGCCTCACGGGCAGGTTCACGTCGATCGCGTGGACGAGCGACGCGGACCTCGTGTTCGGGGGCCTCCCCGTCGCGCTGATCGCGATCATCGTCGCCTACCTCTGGCAGGACATCGGCTACAACCTCGTGATCTTCATCGCCGCGCTGCAGTCGATCCCCGACTCGGTCAAGAACGCCGCGAGGGTCGACGGCGCGAGCGCGCTGCAGACGTTTCGCTACATCACGCTGCCGCTGTTGAAGCCGACGATCCTGCTCGCGTCGGTGCTGACGATGATCTCGTCGTTCCAGGTCTTCGACCTGTTCCAGGTGATGACGAACGGCGGCCCTGACGATCAGACGCGCGCCCTCTCGCTCGACATCTACGAGAGCGCGTTCCGCTACCAACGCATGGGGTGGGCTGCCGCGGTCTCCGTCGTGCTCTTCGCGCTGGTGCTCACGATCTCGCTCGTGCAGTCCCGGTTCCTGAAGGCGAACTGGGAGTACTGAGTGGCGACGACGATCGAGCGACCATCGGCGAGCGGGCGAGCCGACGAGGCGACACGGGACCGGAGGTTGCCGGGTCAGCGCCGTCACGGGCTCAGCCGCGTCGCCCTCTACACGCTGCTGTCGATCCTCGGGGTGATCGCGGCCGTCCCGTTCGTCTGGATGATCCTCGGTTCGTTCAAGACCGGTGCAGAGCTGCGGCAGACGCCGCCGACGTTCTGGCCGCACGAACCGACCCTCGGGAACTACGAGACGATCTTGAACGACCCGGATCTGCCGCTCGCGCTCTTCTACCGGAACTCCCTGTTCGTGGCGGTCACGGTCGTGATCGCGACCCTGTTCACGAGCTCCCTGCTCGGCTACGTCTTCGCGAAGTACGAGTTCCGCGGGCGTCAGCCGCTGTTCTGGTTCGTGCTCGCGACGATGATGATCCCCGCCCAGGTCACGATGATCCCCGGGTACCTGATCCTGCTGCAGCTCGGGTTGCTGAACAACCTGTGGGGTCTCGTGCTGCCAGCGTTCGTCGATGCGTTCGGCATCTTCCTGATGCGGCAGTTCATGTTCTCGATCCCCGACGACGAGATCTGGTCGGCGCGGGTCGACGGCGCGTCGGAGTGGCGCATCTACCGCTCCGTGGTGCTGCCCCAGCTCAAGCCCGCGCTCGCGACGCTCGGCATGCTCACGTTCATGTTCCACTGGAACGCGTACCTGTGGCCGCTGATCGTGCTGACCGAGCAGGAGAAGCGCACCCTGCCGATCATCCTGACCTGGTACAACACCCAGCACGCAGCCCAGCTGAACCTCGTGATGGCGGCGTCGGTGCTGATGGTGATCCCGGTGTTGATCATCTTCGCCGTCTCGCAGCGGTGGATCGTGCGCGGTCTGACCTTGACGGGCACGAAATGACGACGATCACCTTGATCGGGGCCGGCAGCGCCGAGTTCGCCGCCGAGCTCGTGACCGACTTCCTCAGCGTCGACGCGTTGCCCGAGGGAGAGTTCCGACTGGTCGACATCGACCCGGTGCGGCTCGACCTCGCGTGCCGGTTCGCCCAGCACCTGATCGAGCGCACCGGCAAGGGGTGGACCGTGCGAGCAGACGTCGACCGGACAGCGGTGCTGCCCGGCAGCGACGTCGTGATCAACACGATCGAGGTCGCCGGCATGCGGAACGTGCGTCACGACTACGACATCCCGATGCGCTACGGGGTCGACCAGTGCATCGGGGACACGATCGGGCCGGGGGGTCTGTTCAAGGCGTTCCGCACGATCCCGGCGTGGCTCGAGATCCTGCGCGACATCGAACGACTCTGTCCCCGGGCGCTGGTGCTGAACCACACGAACCCGATGTCGATGATGGTGCTGGCCGCCTCCCGGACGTCGTCGATCCCCGTGTACGGCATGTGCCACTCGGTCCACTACACGATCGAGCAGCTCGCCGAGTACCTCGAGGTCGACCTCGCCCGCCTGACGTTCCGCGCCGCAGGCGTGAACCACCTCGCATGGATCACCGAGCTCTGGCTCGACGGCGAGGACGCGTACCCGATGCTGCGCGAGCGGGGACGCGTGCACGAGATCTGGGAGCAGGATCCCGTCCGGTTCGAGCTGATGTTCCACCTCGGCCGGTTCCCGACGGAATCGAGCGGGCACGTGAGCGAGTACGTGCCGTACTTCCGTTCGCGGCCCGAGACGCTCGCCCGATACGCGCGCCCGGAGTACCGGGGCGAGTCCGGCTTCTACGCGAACAACTGGCCCACGTGGCGCGCGGAGAGCGACGAGCGGCTCGCCAGGGTGCTCGCCGGAGACGAGGACTACCCGATGGAGCGAGGCGGCGAGTATCCATCGCGGATCGTCGAGGCCATGACGACCGGAGAGCCGGCGCACGTGTACGTGAACATCCCGAACAACGGCTTCATCGACGGCCTCCCCCGGGGCGGCGTGATCGAGGTCGAGGCGGTCGTCGATGCCTCGGGCATCCACCCGCAACCGTTCGGGGAGCTGCCGCCGCAGCTCGCGTCGCTCGACCGTCGTCACCTGGAGATCCACGACCTCGCGGTGACCTCGTTGCTCCAACGGAACCGTGAGCTCGCCGTGCAGGCCCTGATGCTCGACCCGTTGACGTCGGCGGTCTGTCCACCGGCCGACATCCGGGCCCTGTTCGATGCGATGGTGGAGGCTCAGCGTGCCGACATCCCGGCCTTCCTCGCGTGATGGCGGCGTGGTCGTGAGCGTCGGGGCCATCGTCGCCGTGGCCGTCGCGCTGCTCGGCCTCGGGGCGGTGACGGTGTGGGCGCTCGTCACCCGCGTCGACGGTCGGTCTGCCGTGGTCGGCAGTGCGTTCTACGTGGCGAGCGACGGCGACGACGCGAACCCCGGCACCGAAGCCGCGCCGTTCGGATCGATCCAGTGGGCGGTCGATCACGCCGATCCGGGGACGACGATCTTCATCCGAGGTGGCACCTACCGCGAACGCGTGGACATCACCGTGTCGGGTTCCGAGGATGCCGGCAGGATCGTGCTTCGGAACCAGCCGGGCGAGACGCCGATCCTCGACGGGAGCGGCCTGACCGTGCCGGCCGGCTTCAGCGGCATGATCTCGATCGAGTCACGACACCACGTGACGCTCCAAGGCCTCGATGTGCGCGGGTATCGCTCCTCCGAACCCGGACACGTGCCGGTCGGCGTCTGGGTGAACGGCAGATCGAGCGACATCAGCGTCCTCGACATGCGGATCCACGACCTCGGCACCGACGTGCAACGTCGCACGGGCGCAGACGCGCACGGCATCGCCGTCTACGGGACGGACGCCGCGAGCCCGATCCGCGACGTCGTGATCGACGGCAACGAGGTCTTCGATCTCAATCTCGGTTCCAGTGAATCGGTCGTCGTGAACGGGAACGTGCAGGGGTTCGAGATCACGGGGAACGAGGTGCACGACAACGACAACATCGGGATCGATGTGATCGGGTTCGAGGGCAAGGCCGGAGACCCCTCGGTCGACCAGGCGCGGAGCGGTCTCGTCGCCGGCAACCTCGTCTACAACATCGATTCGTTCGGCAACCCCGCCTACGGAGAGAGCCGGAGTGCCGACGGCATCTACGTCGACGGCGGCCGTGACGTGATCGTCGAGCGCAACGTCATCCACGACGTCAACATCGGGATCGAGCTCGCGAGCGAGCATGCAGACAGATCGACCAGCGGCATCACGGTGCGGAACAACCTCGTCCACGACGCCGGCGTGATCAGTCTCGCGATCGGGGGCTACGACCGGCGCCGCGGATCGACCGAGGACTGCGTGATCGTGAACAACACGTTCGTGGGGAGCGAGGGCGTGGAGCTCCTGGTCCAGTTCGACACCCGCAACAACGTGATCCAGAACAACGTCGTCGCCGCCGCCGAGCCGGGCAATTTCTTGGAGAACGCCTACGCCGAGAACGTCGGCAATCTCGTGGACAACAACCTCTACTACTCGGCCTCGGGCGCGGGAACCTGGCAGTGGAAGGGTCGGACGTACCCGAGCTTCGAGGCCTACCAGCGGGGCGCCGACAACGATGCCGCGTCGATCGTGGCCGACCCGGACTTCCTCGACGCCGCGGTTCACGACTATCGACTGACCGAGGGATCCCCGGCGGTGGACGCCGGCGCCTACCTGCCGCTGGCCGGGCATCTGGACCTGGCCGGGTCTGCGCGGCTCGACGACGGCCGGCCCGATCTCGGGGCGTTCGAGCGACCGATGGCGCCGCCCTCACCGACGCCCACGATCGCGACCCCGAGCTACGTGAGCGACATGTCGTGGCGCTCGGAGTCCAACGGGTGGGGGCCGGCGGAGCGTGACCTGAGCAATGGCGAGAAGGCCGAGGGCGACGGCGCCCAATTGACGATCGGCGGCGTGGTCTTCGACAAGGGCATCGGTGTGCACGCGCCGTCGCGCATCGTCGTCGACGTCGACGGCACGTGCAGGGTGTTCGCGGCCGACGTCGGGCTCGACGACGAGACCGGTACGCAGGGCTCGGTCAGCTTCGAGGTGTGGGGCGACGGTTCGCGGCTCGCCGAGAGCGGTCTCGTCGACGGAGCACAGCCGGCCAGGCCCCTCGTCGCCGACATCGCCGGGGTGCGGATCCTCGAGCTGCGCGTCCGGCCCGTGGACGGGGTCGACTTCGATCATGCCGACTGGGGCGATGCGAGGATCGACTGTGGCTGAGCTCCGTGGGATCCGAGGCATGGCTCGGCTCGTTGCAGCGACCACGCTCGGTCTCATGCTGGCGGGGTGCGGCGGAGCCGAGGCCCCCGTGTGCGAGAACCCGGTCATGGGGTCCATCGTCACGATGGCCGACTTCTCCTACGAGCCGAGCTGCATCGAAGCTGCCGCCGGCGATGAGCTCGAGATCGTGAACGACGGCAGCGCGCCGCACACGTTCACGGTCGAGAGCGACGACGCTGTCGCGGAGGCCGACGTGCCGGCGGGCGAACGTGCCACTTTGACCGTGCCGGTGATCTCCGAGGGCACCTACCCGGTCGCCTGCACCTATCACCCGCAGATGGAGGCGGCGCTCCGCATCGCGGGGTAGCGCGCACCGAAGGAGAGAGACGTCATGGCCGACATCGCGATCGAGGACGCCACGAAGGTCTATCCCGATGGCACCGAAGCGGTCTCGAACCTGAGCCTCGAGATCCGTGACGGGGAGTTCGTCGTGCTCGTGGGCCCGTCGGGGTGCGGCAAGACGACGGGTCTGCACATGGTCGCCGGCCTCGAGGAGATCACGAGCGGCACCGTGCGCATCGGCGAGCGCATCGTGAACGACCTGCCGCCGAAGGACCGCGACGTGGCGATGGTCTTCCAGAACTACGCGCTCTATCCGCACATGTCCGTGTACGAGAACATGGCCTTCGCCCTGAAGCTCCGGAAGATGAGCAAGGACGAGATCTCGCGGCGGGTACACGTCGCAGCGGACATCCTCGGGCTCACGGAGTACCTGCAGCGCAAGCCGAAGGCCTTGTCGGGCGGCCAGCGCCAGCGCGTGGCGATGGGGCGAGCGATCGTCCGTGAGCCGCAGGCGTTCCTGATGGACGAGCCGCTGTCGAACCTCGACGCGAAGCTCCGCGTGCAGATGCGGGCGGAGATCGCGAAGCTGCAGCAGAACTTGGGCGTCACGACGATCTACGTCACGCACGACCAGACCGAAGCGATGACCATGGGCGACAGGGTCGCCGTGCTGAAGCAGGGGCATCTGCAGCAGGTCGACGCGCCACAGGCGCTCTACGACCGCCCGGCGAACCTGTTCGTCGCCGCGTTCATCGGATCGCCGGCCATGAACCTCGCCGAGGCGTCGCTGCGCCGTGAGGGCGACCGTCTGCTGGTCACCTTCGGAACGACGACGCTGGGGCTCCACGACGCGGTGCTCGACCGGCGGCCGGCGCTGCGCGGGTACGAGGGGCGCCGCGTCGTGGTGGGGATCAGACCCGAGGACATCGAGGACGCCGCCCTGGTCGCTGATGCCGGGGCGGCACGGCGCATGATCAGTCGCGTCGATCTGCTGGAAGCTCTCGGTGCCGAGGTGCTCGCGCATCTCACGGTCGATGCGCCGCCGGTCGTGACCGACGACACCAAGGAGCTGGTCCGCGATCTCGGCGGTACCGCGCAACTCGAGGCCGGCGAGGGCACGTCGACCTTCGTTGCGCGGCTCGATCCTCGAACCTCGGCGAGGCGAGGTGAGCCGCTCGAGATGGTCGTCGACGTCGAACGCATGCACTTCTTCGACCCCGACGACGGCCGAAGCATCTTCGACGCCTGAATCCGGGCCCGGTCGCTACGATGGTGGGCGTGTCCCAGGCAGCCGAGCTCTCACCGCGCCAGCCCCTCGAACCCGTCGCGACCGCCTCGGAAGCCGCTCGCATCGTGGCTCGGGCGACGGCGGTCGACGCGGTCGGCCTCGAGGGACGGGCGGCGGCGCTCGCGACCCGCTCGATCAAGCGCGACTCGAAGGTCTGGGCCCTCGAACTCGCGATCCGGTGCATGGACCTGACCACCCTCGAAGGCAGCGACACCACCGGCAAGATCATGGCGATGTGCGCGAAGGCGGTTCGGCCCGACCCGCTCCGTCCCGAGGTGCCCGGCGTGGCGGCCGTCTGCCTGTACCCCCAGCTCGTGCCGGTCGCGGTAGAACAGCTCGCCGGCACCGGGGTCGCCGTGGCGAGCGTCGCGGGCGGGTTCCCGTCTGGGCTCGGACCGCTCGACGCCCGCCTGCGAGAGATCGCCGGCGTGGCGGCCGCCGGGGCCGACGAGATCGACATCGTGCTGAACCGCTCGCTGTTCCTCGGAGGCCGCTACGCGGAGGCGTTCGAGGAGCTCGTGGCCGCACGCGAGGCCGCGGGCTCGGCTCACCTCAAGGTGATCCTCGAGGCGGGGGAGCTCGGCTCGTACGACCGCGTCCGACAGGCCTCGATGCTCGCGATGGCGGCCGGCGCCGACTTCATCAAGACCTCGACCGGGAAGATCTCGGTGAACGCCACGCTTCCCAACGCGCTCTGCATGATGGAGGCGGCGCGTGACTTCCATCGGCAGACCGACCGACGTGTGGGGGTCAAGGTCGCGGGCGGGGTCCGCCGATCGAAGCAGTCGATCCAGTACCTGGTGCTCGTGCACGAGACGCTCGGGCCCGACTGGATGACGCCCGACCTGTTCCGCATCGGGGCGTCCAGCCTGCTGAACGACGTGCTGATGCAGCTCGAGAAGGAACACACCGGGCGCTACTCCGGTCCGGACTACTTCACGGTCGACTGAGGGGTGAAGCGTGTGACCGAGGCGATCGAGCGACCGGCGAGCGCGGTTCCGCCGTGGGAGTACGCGAGCGCGCCGGAGTCCACCGACATCGTCCGGCTCGACGATCGGTACGGGCTGTTCATCGGCGGTGAGTTCGTCGAGCCCAAGAGCGGCAGGTGGTTCCCGACGATCAGCCCGTCGACCGAGGAGACGCTGGCCGAGGTGGCCGAGGCCGACGCCGCCGACGTGGCCCGTGCGGTCGACGCCGCCCGCGATGCGGCGCCCGTCTGGCGGGCTCTCGCGCCGGCCGAGCGCGCGAAGTACGTGTTCCGCATCGCCCGGCAGCTGCAGGAGCGAGCTCGCGAGTTCGCCGTGCTCGAGTCGCTGAACGGCGGCAAGCCCATCAAGGAGTCGCGCGACGTCGACATCCCGCTCGCCGCCGCCCACTTCTTCTACTACGCGGGGTGGGCCGACAAGCTCGAGTACGCGTTCCCCGGACGGGACGCACCGAGGCCGGTCGGCGTGGCCGGGCAGATCATCCCGTGGAACTTCCCGCTGCTGATGGCCGCCTGGAAGCTCGCCCCGGCGCTCGCCGCCGGCAACACCACCGTGCTGAAGCCGGCCGAGACGACGCCGCTCACCGCGCTGCTGCTCGCCCAGGTGATGCAGGAAGCCGAGCTGCCTCCGGGCGTCGTGAACATCGTCACCGGCGCCGGGGAGACCGGCGCGGCACTCGTCGACGCGCCGGTCGACAAGATCGCGTTCACCGGCTCCACCGAGGTCGGCAAGATCATCCGGCGCTCGACCGCCGGCACCGGCAAGCGCCTCACGCTCGAGCTCGGCGGCAAGGCCGCGAACATCGTGTTCGAGGACGCGCCCCTCGACCAGGCCGTGGAAGGCGTGATCAACGGCATCTTCTTCAACCAAGGGCATGTGTGTTGCGCCGGCTCCCGCCTGCTGGTGCAGGAGCCGGTCTTCGACGCCCTGCTCGGCAAGCTGAAGGACCGGCTGCAGACCCTGCGCGTAGGCGACCCGCTCGACAAGAACACCGACGTCGGCGCGATCAACTCGCGCGCTCAGCTCGAGAAGATCGAGGAGCTCGTGGAGTCCGGCGTCGAAGAAGGTGCAGAGATCTACCAGCCCGAGTGCCTGCTGCCCGAGCGCGGCTTCTGGTTCCGGCCCACGCTGTTCACGGGCGTCTCGCAGTCCCATCGAATCGCACGCGAGGAGATCTTCGGTCCGGTCCTGTCGATCCTCACGTTCCGGACCGTCGACGAGGCCGTCGAGAAGGCGAACAACACGCCGTACGGGCTCAGCGCCGGCATCTGGACCGAGAAGGGGTCGCGCATCCTGCACATGGCTCAGCGGCTTCGCGCCGGCGTCGTGTGGGCGAACACGTTCAATCGCTTCGACCCCACGTCGCCGTTCGGTGGCTACAAGGAGAGCGGCTTCGGTCGGGAAGGCGGCCTGCACGGCCTCGAGCCGTACCTCACGTTCGACGGGGGCGCCCGATGACCGACCGGCTCGAGGTGCGCCGCACCGCGAAGCTGTATATCGGAGGCGCGTTCCCGCGGAGCGAGAGCGGCCGTTCCTACGAGGTCACGACCCACGAGGGCGAGCCGCTCGCGCAGGTCTCGCAGGCCTCCCGCAAGGACCTGCGGGAGGCCGTGGTCGCGGCCCGTGCCGTGTTCCCCGCCTGGTCGGGAGCGACCGCCTACCTCCGCGGGCAGATCCTCTACCGCGTGGCCGAGATGATGGAAGGTCGCCGTGTCCAGTTCGAGGACGAGCTCGCCGACGCGGGCGCGGCCGACCCGGCTCGGGGCGTCAGCGCGTCGATCGACCGGTGGGTCTGGTACGCCGGCTGGGCCGACAAGCTCGCCCAGGTCGTCGGGGCCACGAACCCGGTCGCCGGCCCCTACTTCAACTTCACGCTGCCCGAGCCGACCGGGGTGGTCGGCATCGTCGCACCCGGGGACCAGTCGCTGCTGGGACTCGTGTCACGCCTCGCCCCGGTGATCGTGAGCGGCAACACCACGGTCGCGATCGCCAGCGAGCGGTCGCCGCTGCCCGCCGTCTCGCTCGCCGAGGTGCTCGCCACGAGCGACGTGCCCGCAGGTGTCGTGAACATCCTCACGGGACGCACCGCCGAGCTCGTGCCGTGGCTGGCGAGCCACATGGACGTGAACGGCCTCGACGTCACGGGCGTGCCCGACGAGCTGCTGGCCGACACGGAGCGTGCCGCCGCCGAGAACGTGAAACGCGTGCACCACGCTCCCGACGCCGATCCATTCGACGAGGCGGCGCAGAGCCCTTACGAGATCACGGCGTTCACGGAGTCCAAGACCGTCTGGCACCCGATGGGCGCGTGAGCAGGACGCCCGCACCGAACCGTCGCTGTTCATCGACGCCACCTGGATCTTCGGCGTTCGCAGGGGCCTCGACTTCGGCGTCCTTGGGTGGAGACGTGCGCGGTAGTGTGTGCGGCCGGTAAGGGAGGAGGTCGCGAGACGTATGGACGACACTCCGGGGGCCGGTGCCGACGATCGACGCGAGCGCCGGATCGACGTGGCGAGCGCGTCCCTGCTCGCGGTCGCGACGGTGCTCGCGGCTTGGTCGGCGTTCCAGTCCGCGAAATGGAGCGGCGAGCAGGCCACGGCCTACGCACAGGCAAGCAGCCTGCGGCAGGAATCGGTCCGGGCCTCGACCCTGGCGGGCCAGCAGACGATCATCGACGTCTCGGTGTTCGAGCAGATCGTCGACGCGTTCGCGGCCGGAGACCGACGGCTCGAGGAGTTCTATCGCGACCGAGCGCGTGCCGAGTTCGAGCCGGCACTCGAGGCGTGGATCGCGCAGGCTCGGAACGACATCGAGCGAGCGCCTTCGACCCCGTTCGCGTTGCCGGAGTACGAGCTCTCCGCGACCGTCGAATCCGAGGAGCTGCAGCATCGGGCCGAAGCCCGGTTCCAGGACGCCCTCGACAACAATCAACGCTCGGACAACTACGTGCTGCTGGCCGTGTTGTTCGCGTCGGTGTTGTTGTTCGCGGGCCTGGCGCCGAAGTCCCGGAGCTACCCGATCCAGGCGGCGATGATCGTGCTCGCCGTGGTTGTGCTCGTGATCGGGCTTGGGTTCCTGATCGCGTTCCCCAAGACGTTCTGACACCCTCGCGGGGTCAGGCGCACGAGCGTAAGGTGAGCCAGGCTTCGTACACGGTCCGGTAGAGCGGGTCGCCCGCGAGCGTCGCGGTCGGCACCCCGGGTAGCCCCCGCAGCCGTCCGACGTCCTCGAGGAACGGCGCCTGCGCGATCGCCGCGTCGAGCGCGAGGAGCAGTGCCGCGGCATCGGCTTCCTCGAGAGCTTCGAGGGCACGCCGCACCTCACGGACCGCATGCAGCACCACACGGTTCTCGTGTATGTCCGAGGTCATCACGCGCCGCGAGTCGTAGACGCGCTTGAGCCGGCCGAGCTCGTCGAGGTTCCCGGGTTTGCGGCGGCTGCGGATCAGCTCCCGTGGCTCGGGGTGCCGCGCGAGGTCGCCGGACGTCCAACGCTCCACCCGCACGAGGTCTTTGCGATGCGCCTGCTGGAGCCGAACGAGCACCTCCGCGAGACCGGGCCGGCCTTCCACCCCGTGCACGATCCGATCGAGGGTCTCCAGCCCCACCGGAGCCGGCTCGGCGGCCGGCTGGGCACCCCGCTCAGAAGTAACTGGCGAAGCCATGCGAGGCGTAGTCCTCACGCATCAGCTCGGCCTTGGACCTCGCGAGCGGGAACCGATCGTCCAAAGCCTGCGCGAACCCGGAGAGCGCCTCGTCGAACCGGGCGTCGGCGCCGCGCACGCGGGGGAGCACCTTCTGCACGAGCTGTTCGTCGAGCGCGACCTGCCACTCGACCCCGACGTCGCCCGCGGAGACCACGTAGTTGTGGACCTCCTCGAGCACCCGGAATCCGAACGGCGCGATCGGCCGGAGCACGTCCCAGATGCGCAGCAGGACCTCGCCGTAGGGCTCGGCCTCGAGGTACTCGACGACGTAGTCGCGCTGCAGCGGCAGCTCGATCAGCTGCGCGCGGTCGTAGACCTTGTCGGCGAACCCGTGCGTGGTCTCGTCGATGTTCACGGTGCCCACGAACCGCAGGTTCGGCGTCAGCTCGACCGTGTGACCGGGCGCGAGGTCGAGGCGCGCGATGCCCTCGCGCGAGCGAACCTCCATCGCCGAGAGGAACCGGGAGAAGTAGTGCTCGACTCGCGCGAGGTTCATCTCGTCGAGGATCACGTGGAACTCGCGGGCGGTGCGTCCCCCGAGATCGGCCGAGCTCCACTCGCGGGCGGACTCCTGCACGAACTCGCTGAACGGGGTGTGGTGGTAGAAGCCGTCGAGCGGGGAGAGGTAGCCGAGCAGGTCCTCGTTCGACGACCAGCTCGGGTCGACCGCGGCGAGCTTCGGGCGGGCGCCCACCGATTCCGCGTAGGCCTGAGCGAGCCAGGTCTTGCCCGTTCCGCTTGCGCCCGAGAGGATCACGAATCCTCGGGACTGCATCGCGAGGTGGTACCGGCGGATCACGTCGTCGCCGATCAGGAAGCCCGGGTTCTGCTCTCGGAACCGTTCGATCACCCGGTCGAGCACGGTTCCTGTGCCCACCTGACCGACCGGGTGGCTCTGGGCCTCCATCATCGTGTCGCTCACGTACCGGCCTCCCGCGTTCCCTTCGCACTGGGGCGGCCGAGTGATCCCGGCACGCTGTTTGGGTGTTTCGGCATGGACGGGCCCGTACTGAACCGGCCGGAAGTCGGTGTCCGCCACCGAAACACCACACTTCGGCTGAGGTGTCTGCAACACTCCGGGCGCTACGATTCGCAGATGCCGCCCTACAAAGAGCAGGGCATCGTCCTGC
>DASTBT010000076.1:0-6624 GCA_035711865.1 Actinomycetota bacterium | reverse complement strand
ACCCTCGTCCTGCCTACGCCGGTGAACTCCGGCCACCCGACATCGTCTTGATCATCACGGACGACCAGCGCGCGGGGACCTTGTCCCACATGCCACAGCTTCAGCGTCGCGTGATCCGCCGAGGCATCCGTTTTCGATCCGCATACGCGCCGAACTCCACCTGCTGCCCCAGTCGCGTGAGCTTCTACACCGGGACCTACTCTCACACGAACGGCGTGTGGGGGAACGGTGGTCTGTTCGGCGGCTTCCTCGCGTACGACGACTCGTCCAACCTGGCGATATGGCTCAACGGTCTCGGCTACCGCACCGGCCTGTTCGGCAAGTACCTCAACGGCTACAGAGATCTGTCGATCGTGCCACCCGGGTGGGACGAGTGGTTCGGTTTCAGCGGAGGGGACGGACGCACGTATTACGGATTCGAAGCGAGCGAGAACGGCCAGTCCGTGGACTTCCCCGACGACGTGTACTCGACCGTGGAGACGTACACGCGGGTCGTGGACTTCATCCGATCCACTCCGGAGTCAAGGCCGCTGTTCGCGGTCTGGACCCCTGTTGCGCCACACCGTCCGTTCGTACCGGAAGATCGATACGCCGACGCCGGGATCGACGTTTCCCCTTGGAGACCACCCAACTACAACGAGCGTGACGTGTCGGACAAGCCGAAGTGGGTCCGGCGCCAAGACCGGCTCGCCGGGCGGGACAGGAAGGCGATCGACGCCGAGCGCATCGCGCAGTACCGCACCCTCCTCTCGGTCGACGACGGGGTTGGAAGGATCGTCCGCGCGTTGAAGCGTGAGGGGCGACTTCGACGAACCTTGCTCGTATTCGCATCCGACAACGGCCTCATGTGGGGTGAACATCGGCTGAGGAAGAAGGCCGTGCCCTATGACGGCGCTTCGAAGGTGCCCATGATCGTGCGGTACGACCGATTGGTCCGAGGACCGCGACGCGGCTCGGACGTCGCGTCAAATGTGCTGAACATCGATGTGGCTCCCACGGTGATGGACCTGGTCGGGGCAACGCCCGGCTCACCGGTCGACGGCCGTAGTCTCCGGCCCCTGCTGGGCGGATCCGCATCGCGGGTGCGCACGCGCTTCATCATCGAGCACCATCAGACCCAGGTTCCCGCCTACTGTGGCGCGAGGACGCGAAACGAGCTGTTCGTGCGGTACTCGACGGGGGAGGAGGAGTACTATCGTCTCGACGAGGATCGGTGGGCCCTGCACAACCTGGCCGGGAGGGGCGGTTGGGGGTCGGAGGTCCGGGAGCTGCGCAACTATGCGCGCGATCGGTGCGACCCGGTACCTCCGGGGTTCACATGGTGAGGGCACCCCTAATCAGGTGGCTCCGGCTCGTGACCGTCACGATGCTCGGGTCGTCGATCGCGATCTCTTCCTTCGCCGCGGATGTTGCCGAAGCCCGAGGACGGCCCAACATCGTCGTCATCCTGACCGACGACCAGCGGGCAAACGCTCTCAGCACGATGCCAACGGTCAGAAATCAACTCAAGGCCAGAGGGAGCTACTTCCCCAACGCATTCGCCCCGAACCCGCTGTGCTGCCCGAGCAGGGCTTCGATCCTCACGGGTCTCCATTCACACCACACCGGCGTCTACGACAATGCGGCACCCCACGGGGGCTTCGCGGCGTTCGATGACCGGATCACGATCGCGACGGTACTCCAGGAGGCGGGATATCGGACCTCCTACATCGGCAAGTACCTCAACGGGTACAGCCCCTCGACGATGACCTACGTCCCCCCTGGATGGGACCGCTGGTTCGCCTTCGGAAATGGCGCCTACTACCGGTATAGGGCCTCGTCTGACGGAGAGATCAACAGGTACGGTGCGCGGGAGGCTCACTACTCGGCCCGGGTGATGACGCGGCAGGCGCGCTCGTTCATCCGAAGAAGCCCGAACGGGCAGCGGTTCTTCTTGGTTTTCGCGTCGGCCGCGGCTCATGGCTCTAACCGGTCCACCGTCGACGGTCAGAACATGCCGATCCCCAGTCGTCGCGACAGGGGTCAGCTCGACGGCATCAAGCGATGGCGACCAGAGTCGTTCGGGAGGAGCGATGACGTCTCCGATATGCCCTCGTTCATCCAGGCGCGCGGATGGAACCGCACGCAGCGCGAACGCATCGATCTGTTCCGCCAGCGTCAGCTGGAGGCGCTGAGATCGCTCGACCGTCAGATCTTTCGCCTGTTGAAGGACGTTCCTCGCAACACGCTCCTTATCTTCCTGTCCGACAACGGGTACATGTGGGGTGAACATCGATGGACGACCAAGCGTGTGCCCTATGAGGAAAGCATCAGGATCCCCCTGATCATGCGGTGGACGGGTCGTGTGCGCGAGGGCACGGATCGACGCCTTGCACTCAACGTCGATATCGTGCCGACGCTCCTGTCGGCTGCGGGACTGCCCCAGTCGACGCCGACCGGCATCGACGTCTCGACCGGGGAGCCGGTCCGGCCCGATGGGATGAGCCTCCTGCGCCGACACCGCAGGCGAGCGATCCCGTTGGAGCACTTCAATTCCGGCCAAGGGATCCCGGCCTACTGTGGCGTTCGGACCCGGAACGGATGGATGTACGCCCGCTACTGGCAGGGTGGAGGGAGTCTCGACAACGGGTTCGAAGAGCTCTACCACGTTCGCGCCGATCCCCTGCAGCAACGAAACCTGGCGGCAAGTCCATCCTCTGAGGACAAGCGCCTGAAGCTTCGTGCCCTCGCGAGGGAACTCTGCGACCCGCCGCCGCCCGGCTACGAGTGGGGAGGCTGAGAGGCGGCTTCCCGTTCGTGGATGCCGCACTCCCACTTCGACAGGCCGGCCCAGCGTCCCGCGCGTTCGGGCTCGCCGGTGAAGCGCAGTCGGGTGCACGGCGCGCATCCGATCGAGGCGTAGCCGAGGTCGTACAGGGGGTTGTGCGGCAGGTCGTGTTCCTTCAGGTACGCCCAGGTGTCCTGGCGCGACCAGGCCGCGACGGGGTTCACTTTCACGATCAGGCGGCCGGGCTCGAGCTCGTACTGCTCGACGAAGGGGGCGTTCGCTCGCGTAGGCGACGAGTCGCGCCGGAACGCCGTGACCCAGGCGTCGAGCCCGCGCAGCGCCTCGAACATCGGACGCACCTTGTTCAGGTCGCAACACAGCTCCGGATCGCGCTCGTACAGTCGCTCGCCGTGCCGCTCGGCCTGCTGCTCGACGGTGAGATCGCCGTAGAGGTCGATCACGTTGAGCCCCAGCCGTTCGGTGAGCTGCTGCTTGAACGCGAGCGTCTCGGCGAACTGGAAGCCGGTCTCGAGGAACAGCACCGGCACGTCGGCGCGGATCGTCGAGGCCATGTGCATGATCGCCGTGCCCTCGGCCTGGAACGCCGACGCGATCGCGACGCGACGCAGGCCCGAGGACTCGAGCGCCCACGAGAGGACCTCGCGCGGGTGCACGTGCTCGAAGCGCGCGTTGAGGTCGACGAGCTCGGCGTCGGAGAGCAGGGTCTGCATGATGGAAGCGGGGCACCCTTCGGGTCCGCGGAGCATACCGCGTATGCTGTGCGCGTCGTTCGCCCCCGGCGAACCTCCCATCCAGCCTCAGACCGAAGGAGTTCGCGACGATGTCCGAGACCCATCCCATCGCGCCCCACGGCGGCACCCTCGTCGACCTGGTGGTGACCGGCGATGCCGCCGAAGCGCTCTCGGCCGAGGCCGCCAACCTCCCGACGCTCGTGCCGAACGAGCGCGAGCTGAGCGACCTCGAGATGCTCGCGGTGGGTGCGCTGAGCCCGTTGACCGGGTTCCAGGGCGACGCGGACTACCACTCGGTGCTCGACTCGATGCACCTGACCAACGGTCTGCCGTGGGCGATCCCGGTCGTGCTCGGCGTGAGCGAGGACGAGGCGCACCGGCTTGGCTCCGGCGGCGCGGTGGCGCTGGTGCCGGCTGAGGGCGCCGATCCGATCGCCGTGCTCCGCGTCAGCGGATCGTTCAAGCGAGACAAGCCGAAGGAGGCCGTCGCCGTCTACCGAACCGACGAGGCCGAGCACCCCGGCGTGAAGGCCGTCTACGACTCGGGCGACTACTGCCTGGCGGGCGACCTCGAGGTGCTGGCGCTGCCCACCCACGAGGACTTCCGGGAATACCGGCTGACGCCCGCCCAGACCCGCGCAGAGTTCGAGAGCCGCGGCTGGAAGACCGTCGTGGGTTTCCAGACCCGCAATCCGATCCACCGGGCGCACGAATACATCCAGAAGTGCGCCCTCGAGATCGTCGACGGGCTGCTCGTGCACCCGCTGGTGGGGGCGACGAAGGCAGACGACGTGCCGCCCGACGTGCGCATGCGGTGCTACGAGGCCCTGTTCGAGGGCTACTACCCGAAGGACCGCGCGATGGTGAGCGTCTTCCCGGCAGCGATGCGATACGCGGGGCCCCGTGAGGCGATCTGGCACGCGATCTGCCGCAAGAACTACGGATGCACGCACTTCATCGTCGGGCGCGACCATGCCGGGGTCGGCAGCTACTACGGAACCTACGATGCCCAGAAGCTGTTCGAGGAGTTCGAGCCCGGTGAGCTCGGGATCACGCCCTTGAGGTTCGAGCATTCGTTCTGGTGCGAGGCGTGCGAAGGCATGGCCTCGCCGAAGACCTGTCCGCACGGCGAGGAGACGCGCATCTCGCTGTCGGGCACGAAGGTGCGCGAGATGTTGCGCAACGGCGAGCGGCCGCCGCAGGAGTTCTCGCGCCCCGAGGTCGCCGACATCTTGATCGCCGCGATGCAGGAAGGCTGACCGGAAAGCACGGCCTGGCGAGAGGTAGATACAGATACGTATCAACCTGCCTCGATCCGCATCAGGGCTCCGACCCGCGCGGTTGAGCCGTTCCATGGGGGCTGGTAGCCTCCAGCGAACGTCCTCCGGTCTATCGGCCAGAACGATGAGCCCGCTCACAAGGAGTCGACGATCCGTTCCCGAGCTTCCCTCAGCCTGATCCTCGCGTGCGCCCTGGTGGGTGCGGCCGTGGTCGTTCCGGCGAGCGCCGACACCGAGTCCGACCTCGATTCCGCCGAGCAACAGCTCGAGAGCGCTCGAGCGGACCTGGACCGCGCGAACCAGCTGTGGCAGGAGGCGGAGGCCGAACTCGGGCGGTCACAGGACGCCGCCGAGGCCGCCCGGGCCCGCATCGAGGTCCTGCGAACGGAGCTGGAGAAGATCCGCCGCGAGCTCGGCGAACGAGCGGCGGCGCTGTTCATCGCCGGCGGCAACCCGCAGGCGATCGCGCTCCTCACGTCGCAGTCGGTGAGCGACGCCGTGGATCGAATGGAGTTCGCCTCGGCGGTCGCCGAGGGCGACAGCGATCTCGCGAACCAGGTGGCGGTCGAGTCACAAGAGCTCGCGTGGCAGCAGGAGCAGCTGGCCGAGGCGATCTCGCGACAGGAAGCCGCGGTCGACGCGATCGAAGCCCAGCAGAGCGCGATCCGGGATGAGCTCGCGCGATTCGCCGCGCGGGTCGACGAGCTCGAGGACCAGCTCGCGGCCGAACGCGCCGCGGCGGCCCGCGCGGCCGCCGCCGCCGATGCCTCCGGGAACGGCGGCAGCCCGGGGAGCGGGGGCAACGACGGCAGCCCGGCGCCGGTCACCGGCTCGGGGTGGATCCAGACCTGTCCGGTCAACGGACCGAACTCGTTCATCGACTCGTTCGGCGACCCCCGCTCGGGCGGTCGCAGCCACGCCGGCATCGACATGATCTCGCCCCAAGGAACACCGGTCGTCGCCGTGCACTCCGGCACCGTGCACCGCACCGGCAGTTCGATCGGGGGCCTCGGGGTCGTCGTGTTCCACGACGGAAGCTCGGACTGGACCTTCTACACGCACTTCAGCTCGTACGGCTCGTACGGGGAGGGCGCCCACGTCTCTGCCGGCAGCACGATCGGTTACGTCGGGAACACGGGCACGACCGTGTACCACCTGCACTTCGAGTACCACCCGGGCGGGGGGGCCGCGATCAACCCCTACACGGCGCTGCTCGGTGCCTGCTGATCGCTCCGTGCCTTCGTCACCGGCGTGGGCTGCCGTAGGATGTGCCGCGTGAGCGACGACCAGGAACGCCCGGCCAACCGGCGCATCGACCGCGTCCGCGATCCGGCATTCGTTCAAGCGATCGAGGGGCTCGATCTCGACGAGCTCCGGGCTCGGCGCGACGAGTGCCTCGCCGAGCGCGAGTACCTGTCGCTGCTGCGACGGCTCGTGCAGGGAAGGGCCGAGATCTTGCAGGCCGAGCTGGAGGGCCGAGGCAGCGACGCCGACCGCACGTCGTTGGTCGAGCGGCTGTCCACGATCCTGGCAGGCGACGAGCAGCATGCCGCCTCGCGGGGCGAGGCGGTTCGGGTGGGGCTCCCCGAGGACGAGATGCTCCAGGCTCGGCGCCGTATCGAGCGCTTGGTGTCGGATGCGGGCATCTCCGATCCCACCGAGCTCGACGACGAACGTCTGGCCGCGGCGGTGCAGGTCCTTTCCGATGAGGAGCACGAGGTCTCGACGGCGCGGGCCGAGGTCATCGGGGTGCTCGACACGCTCCAGGACGAGCTGAAGCGCCGGTACAAGGAAGACCCGACGCTCGTGCTCCGCTAGCGGCGCA
>DASTBT010000075.1:0-35355 GCA_035711865.1 Actinomycetota bacterium | reverse complement strand
GGTGAGCACGTTCCGCGAGAAGCTCGGCACGAGCCGCAAGTACGCCCTGCCGCTACTCGAGCACTTCGACCGTGCGGGCGTCAGTCGCCGCGACGGCGACCTTCGGTTCCCGCGATGAACGCTCAGACGAGCGCGGCCGTGACCGCGACCTCGACCGATGCCCCGAGCGGAAGCGACGCCATGCCCACCGCGGCGCGGGCGTGACGACCGGACTCACCCAGCACGTCGACCAGCAGGTCGCTCGCCCCGTTGGCCACCGCCGGATGATCGGTGAATCCGGGCGCACATGCCACGTAGACGGTGACCTGGGCGATGCCCTCCAATGGCTCGAACGAGCCGAGCCCCTGCCGCAGGGCAGCGAGCGCTTGCAGCGCTGCCTGCCGGGCACCGGCCGCCCCGTCGTCGACCGTCACCTCGCCGGCGGCGTCGCCGAGCCTGCCGACGTGGAGCACGACGCCGTCGAGCATCGGCACCTGTCCGGCCACGAAGGCGAGCTTCCCGCTCACACGAACCGGGATGTACGAGGCGACGGGCTTCGGCGCGGGCGGCAGATCGAGACCCAGCTCTGCGATGCGTGCGAGGATCGTTCGGTCGTCCATGCGGAACATCCTCGCACGGACGCGCGACTCAGCTCGCGGCGCGTGCTCGCTCCCGCAACAGCCGGCGGCGTTCCATCTCGTTCAGGCCGCCCCAGATGCCGTGGCCCTCCCGTGACGCGAGCGCGTACTCGAGGCACTCCTCGCGCACCGGGCATCTGGCGCAGAAGGACTTGGCCACCGCCTCCCGGGCGTTCTTCTCCTCCCGACGCTCGAAATAGCTCGGCGCGAAGAAGTAGACGGCGTCCTGGCCGCGACACGCGGCCTCGTGCTGCCAATCCTCGGCGACGTTCCACATCTCAAATGGTTGTTCGGACCGAGCGCCGGCTCAGGATTGCCGAGCGCACGATGTGCGAAGGACGGCCACCGAAACACCACGGTTCGCCGAGAAGGACCTGAGCAGGACCGGTCGAGGGCCTCAGACGGAGCCGGCGTGCGAGGCCGCCCCCGTCGGTTCGGCCCCCGGCTCTTCCTCGACGCGAAGCACCAGCCCGTCGACCCCTCGCACACGGACCTTCGTGCCGGGGGGGATCGGGTCGCCGGCCGTGCGGCCTCTCCACATCGCGCCCTTCACGAACACCGGACCTTCGGGGGCGAGCTTCCCGCGCGCCTCACCGATCAGCCCGATCAGGCCCTTCTGGGTGGTGACGATGCGGTCCCTCGACTGGATCGCCACCGTGAGGGCGAAGCCGTAGTACAGCAACGACGCGACCACGGCACCGCCGATCAACCAGGGTGAGATGCGGATCGCGTCGGCCACTCCCGACCACGCCAGGACCGATCCGGCCGCGAAGGCGACCAGGCCGGCCCCGGTCAACCATCCGAGGCTGCGCCTGCGGACGTCGAGCACCATGAGCCCGACGCCGCCGAGCAGCAGCGCCGCGCCGAGGATCGACGGCGGTGCGACCCACAGCCCGTATCCGGCGAGCGCGAGCATGCCGACGCCCGCGAACCCCGCGAACCCGAACCCCGGCTGGGTGATCTCGAACGCGAGCGCCCCGAGGCCGAGCACCAGCAGGAAGTAGACCATCGACGGCGTGGCGATCGCGTGCGCGACCCGCTGGATGGGTCCGAGGTTGTCGAAGCGCAGCGCGACGGTGCCCTGCTCGGCCTCGGTCCGGTCGGTCGCGATGTGCGTCTCGAGCGTGACCGGGCCATCGGGCGTTCGCACGGTCCGTCCGTCGACCCCGTCGAGGAACCCGGTCACCGACGTCGCGGCGACCGAGGCGATACCGAGCGCGATCGCTTCCGCCGCGGGCAGTGGCTCGTCGAGGCGTTCGAGCCGTGTGTCCTTCCCTCGATCGTCGAGCCAGCCCTGGATCGTCGCCTCGAGCTCGGGAGGGTCCTCATCGGGATGCAGGAGCTCGAGCGGGTGCAGCGGCCCCGTCTGCGAGCCGGGAGCGACCCCGGCCAGCGACGAGGCGTACATCAGCAACATGCCCGCGCCGGAAGCCTTCGCCGGGGTGGGCCCGACCCACGCGAGCACCGGGACCTTCAGGGTTGCGATCCGCTGCGCGAGCGCGACACCGTCCTGATCGAGGGTGCCCGACGTATCGAGCTGCAGCACCACGATCGCCCGCTCACGTTCCGCCTGGGTCAGCCGGTCGTCGAGGTAGCCCACCACCGGGCGGTCGATCGCGCCCTCGATCCGCAGCACGACGACCGGCGTGGGCTCGGCCGCCGACGCGGCGTCCGCAGTCGCGGCGCCCATGCCCGTCAGCGCCACGACCACGAAGGAACGCACGGCGGAACGGGAGAGGGCGGGGCGCATGCACCCATCGTACCCGCAGGCAGTGAGGGGTATCCTGGGCGCAACGCGCATGCCTCAACCGTCGATCCCCCGCCGGCCCGACAAGCGGCCCATCTCCGACCGTCCGGCCTTCAAGCCGCTGGCGTTGTTGTTGCTGGTGCCCGTCATGGCGCTCGCCAGCGGGCTGCTCTCGCTCCTGATCGCGCCTCCGCTCCTGGGCGCCGCGCTCGGCGTGGTCCGGGTCGACGCGAAGCTCTCGACGCTCGGCGCCGACTTCACCCGCATCCCGCGGTTCCCGGAACGTTCGACGATCTACGCGAGCGACGGTCAGACCGAGCTCGCGACCGTGTACCTCGACAACCGGGAGCTGATCCGGCTCAAGGACGTCAGCCCCGTGGCCCAGGCAGCCGTGCTCGCGATCGAGGACGCGGAGTTCTACGAGCACGGCGCCCTGAACTGGAGCTCCCTGGTCCGGGCCCTGATCGAGAACGCGCAGGCGGGCGAGGTCGTGCAGGGCGGCTCGACGATCACCCAGCAGCTCGTGGGCGCGACGCTCGGAGCCGACCAGCTGTTCGACCAGAGCTTCGAGGGCAAGTTCCAGGAACTGGCCCTGGCGATCCGCGTCGAGGAGAAATACACGAAGAGCGAGATCCTCGAGCTCTACCTGAACCAGGTCTACTTCGGGAACGGCGTCTACGGCATCGGCACCGCAAGCCAGTTCTACTTCCACAAGCCGGCTCGAAAGCTCACCCTCCGGGAAGGGGCGCTGCTCGCGGGCATGATCCGGGCGCCCGAGTACTACGACCCGATCGACGCTCCCAAGATCGCGCGCGTCCGGCGCAACGAGGTTCTCGTCCGCATGGGTGCGCTCGGGCCGGACTCACCGGTCGGCATCTCCGAGCGGCGCGAGGAGCGGACGAAGGCCAAACCCCTCGGGCTCCCCGAGGACGTCGGGAAACATCGGCAGAAGAAGCAGCCGTTCTTCGTCCGCTACATGATCCGGCAGGTCCTCGAGAACGCGAACGGCGAGTTCGATGCGCTCGGCCGAAGCGTCAATGCCCGCAAGCGCACGCTGTTCGAAGGGGGCCTGAAGATCACCACGACCCTCGAGCCCGCGTGGCAGGCCACCGCGCAACGCGTGGCGGATCTTCCCTACGCGGTGTCCATGCCGTCGTTGGGCAACGCGCATCCCGACACGTCGATCGTCACGGTCGCGTCGAAGACCGGCGCGATCCGCACGATGCTGTCGGGGAAGCAGTTCCTCGAGGACGAGCTGGCGCTCGCGACCGACCCCCACCCGACGGGATCGGCCTTCAAGCCGTTCGTGCTGGCTGCCGCGTTCGAACAGGGCGTGCCTCCGTCGCAGAGCTACTCGAGCACGTCGCCGTTCTGTAGCCCGCTCTGGCAGGACGAGGACCATTGCGTCTCGAACGCCGAAGGCAGCGGCGTGGGCAAGGTCGACCTGTGGACGGCCACCGAGAACTCGATCAACGTCGTGTTCGCCCAGCTGATCCTCGACATCGGGCCGGCGACCGTGCCGCCCGTGGCCTCGAAGATGGGGGTCACGAACGATCTGCCGCCGGTCGCCTCGCTCGCGACCGGCTCGGCGGAGGTCTCACCGCTCGACATGGCCGTCGGGTTCGCCACGCTGGCCAACGGGGGCGTGCACTGCACGCCGTACACGGTGGAATCGATCGCTCGCGCCGGCGACGCGATCTACCGGCACGAGCCCGACTGCGAGCGCGTGCTGAGCCCCGAGATCGCGAACCTCATCACCGCGATGCTGCAGCGGGTCCCGGCCAGCGGCACCGCCGCGAGCGCGTTCAGCGGATGGGGCACGCGACCCGTTGCGGGAAAAACGGGCACGTCCGACCTGAACAAGGCCGTGTGGTTCTGCGGCTACACCCGCCAGCTCGCGACGGCGGTCTGGGTCGGGTCGAACGGCAACCCGTACTCGCTCGGGTCCGTCTTCGGCGGGTCGGTCGCGGCACCGATCTGGCGCAACTACATGGCCCAGATCGTGAGCGGCATGCCGGTCGAGGGATTCCCCGAGCCGCCACCGCCGCCGACCGGCACGGTGCCGAACGTGGTCGGGCTCACCCAGCAGGAAGCGGTCGCGACCCTCGATGCCGCGGGGTTCTCCGCGACGGTCGTCGAGGTCGACTCGGGCCAGCCGGAGGGGATCGTGGCGGTCCAATCGCCGGCGGGCGGCGCCACGGCCGATCTCGGCATCGCCGTGAGGATCGAGGTCAGCACGGGGAGGCAACCCGAGGCCTCGGTGCCGGGTACGGTCGGCCGGCCGGAAGGGGCGGCGAGGGCTGCGCTCGAGGGAGCCGGTTTCGAGGTGCAGGTCACCTACCAACAGGTGAACGACGACTCGGACGCCGGGAAGGTGCTCCGACAAGATCCGCCGGCTGGCACCAAGGCCGCCGAGGGCTCGGTGGTGACGATCGTGGTCGGCGAACGATCGGGCTGAGCGGCTCCGGCCCGCGCGTCAACCGCCGAGACGCGCCTGTACCTTCGACCGTACGACCGAG
This sequence comes from Actinomycetota bacterium, assembly GCA_035711865.1. Classification (GTDB taxonomy): domain Bacteria; phylum Actinomycetota; class UBA4738; order UBA4738; family HRBIN12; genus JAOUEA01. The sequence goes on along the minus strand of DASTBT010000075.1, from coordinate 30,472 downwards.
CCGTCGACGCGACCCTCGGCGCTGCGCATGATCGCGCCCATCACCTGGCCCATCTGCTGCATCGACGTCGCGCCGACCGCGGCGATCGCCTCGTCGATCAGGGCGTCGACCGCCTCGTCGGGGAGCTGCTCGGGAGCGAACTCGGCGATCACCTCTCGCTCGGCGGCCTCCTTGGCCGCGAGCTCCGATCGACCGGCTCGTTCGAACACCTCGATCGATTCGGTGCGCTTCTTGACCTGGCTGCCGGCGACCTCACGGACCTCGTCGTCTGAGAGCTCGTGACCGACCTCGTCCTCCCTGTACCGGGTCGCCGATATCAGCATGCGCAGGGCGCCCAGGGAGACCTCGTCGCGCGCCTTCATGGCGGTCGTCATCCTTCGGTGGATCTCGTCCTTCAACGGTGATCCGGTCACTACACTCCTCCAGATGCTTCCCCGACCGCTGCAGATCGCCGCCGCGCTGGCGATCGCCGGGGCCGCGTGCGTCGTCTACGGCGTCGTGATCGAACGCCGCTGGTACCGGCTGGTGCGGCACCGTCTCGCCATCCTACCGGCCGACGGCGACGGGCCCGAGTCGCTCACCGTTCTGCACCTCAGCGACCTGCACTTCGTGCGAGGCGACGAGAGAAAGGCGCGGTTCCTCGCCGGCTTGCCGCGAGCCGACATCACCGTGGTGACCGGCGACTTCCTCGGAGAACCCGATGCGGTCGAACGGACCGTCGACGCCCTCGCGCCGGTTCGAGGCAGGATGGCATCGTGGTTCGTCCTCGGCTCGAACGACTACTACATGCCTCGGCCGCTCAACTACTTCGCGTACTTCCGCGCGAAGAGGAAGCCGCGCCGCGCCCGGGCCGGGCGCGCACCGGAGCTGATCGCGCAGCTCGAGGCAGACGGGTGGCACGACCTGACGAACGTGCGGCGTGAGATCGATCTCGACGGGCTGCCGGTCGAGCTGCTCGGACTCGACGACGCGCACATCCGACAGCACGACCTCACGGTCGCCCCCCGCCGAGCGCTCGATCGCTTCGGCATCGCCGTCATGCACTCCCCAGACTCCGCCCCGGAGTCGGCGGCGCTCGGCTACGACTTGATGGTCGCGGGGCACACGCACGGAGGCCAGGTCTGCGTGCCGTTCGGAGGCGCGATCGTCACCAACTGCTCCATGCCCCGGAGATTGGCCGCCGGCCTGGTGCGCATGGGTGGCGCCGTCCTGCACACGTCGCCCGGGCTCGGCACGAGCAAGTTCGCCCCCTTCCGGTTCGCCTGCAGGCCGGAGGCGACCGTGTTGGAGCTGCGGCGAATCGATAGACTCGATGCCCCGCGGGACGTGGCGCAGTTTGGTAGCGCGCAGCGTTCGGGACGCTGAGGTCGCGGGTTCAAATCCCGCCGTCCCGACCAGGGTGCGAGGGCGGGCCGCGCAGCGAGCGAGGCCCGTCCTCGGCCGTTTCCACCATCCGGCCTGTGCTCGAGCGCTGAAAAACGGTTCCGTTCGATCGGCCGGGAGTTTGACGCCCCCCATTTCGCTCGGTAGCCTCGTGGCCGTTGGCTCCGGTGAACGGAGCCTTTCGTTTGTCCGTAGCCCGACCCCCGGAGGACGATGAGCAGCACGCCGAAGCGGCTCACACGGCTCGCCGCCGCCATCGTCATCGTCGTCCCCACCATCGTCGTCGCCGTCGGATCGGCGTCGGTCGCCGCGCCGACCAAGGCCGAGGTCGAGGCCGCACGGGCCAAGGCCGACGAGATCGGGCACGAGCTCGAGGTCGCGATCGAGCAGTACAACGACGCACGGGTGAGACTGCAGGGCGTACAGGACAAGCTCGCCGACGCGCTCGCCGACAAGGAGGCGTCCGAGGCGCTGGCCGCCAAGGCGATGGGGCAGCTCGAGGAGCGTGCCGTCGAGGCCTACACCGGCGCCGGCTCCCAGATGGACGTGCTGCTGGGAGCCTCCGACATCTCCGAGTTCTCCGACCGCCTCGAGTTCATGGGAGCGCTCGCTCAGAACGACGCCGACCTGGCCACGGAGGCCCTGACGGCACAGCAACAGGCCGAATGGGCGGCCGAACGGTACGGCCAGGCGATCGAGGAGAAGCAGGCCGAGCTCGACCAGATGGCCGCCAGGCGGGGCGACATCGAGCGGATGCTCGCGGAGCAGGAGGCCCTCGCCGACAAGCTCGGTCGCGAGTACCAGGACTACCTCGACGCTCAGGCGGCCCAGGCTGCGGCGGCGGCGGCCGCTGAATCCGCGGCCGCCAGCGATACGGGCTCCGGCGGCGGGGGAAGTGTCGACACCGGAGGGGGCGGCGGCACGTTCGTTCCTCCGCCCAACTCGAGTGCGGCGCAGATCGCGATCGCGGCCGCCAAGACGAGGATCGGCGCCACGTACGTCTGGGGCACCGCGGGCCCCGACACATTCGACTGCTCGGGGCTCACCAGCTGGGCGTACGCACAGGCCGGCGTATACCTGCCTCACTCGTCCGCCGCTCAAGCATCTGCGTTCCCAACGGTGCCCTACAGCGCGGCACAGCCCGGCGACCTGCTGTTCTTCTACTCTCCGGTCAGCCACGTGGCGCTATATATGGGCGGCGGCATGATGATCCACGCACGTCATCCAGGACCGGGTGGGCAGGTGCAGATCGGCAGCGTGGGCGGGTACGGCACGCCGGTCGTCAAGGTCACACGCCCCACCTGATCCAACCGCTCCCCGGCTGACCGGCGCTCAGAGACTCGCCTCGAGATCAGCCAGTCGTACCTTGGCCTGCTGCACGAGCTGATCGTTCCCGATCGCCTCGGCCTCTCGGAGCGCATCGGCCAGCAGGTCGGCCGCCTGCGATCGGCGAACGTCGCCCTTCTCGGCGGTCGCGTACTTCAGCTTCTCGTCCGCCTTCACGATCAACTGGAAGATCTCGGCCGGCTCCACGGGGTTCCTCCTCACAGCGGTGGACCACACCGTAGCGCGACGTCGAGGCAGGGACCGATCGCACGTTCCACCCGGGGTGTCACGTGGGGGTTCGCCCAGGGCATGAACCGGCGAACGTCCGGCGAACGGTGCGGGAAGGTTCCCCGTCGGCCATTCCCTCTTCCGTGCCGTCGTCGGACACTCTCATCGGACACCTCTGCGGACGGCGGTCGCTGCGACCCCCTTCGAGAAGGAGACCCATGAGCGCGCATATCGATCCGGCGACCGAGCCGGGGGACATCGAGGCCGAAACGCGGCGGGCGATCGTCCGCGCGCTGAACCTCGCGCCCTACGACGTGTGGACCGGCGAGAGCTTGGCTCGCACGCTCGCCCTCTCGCCCGGACTCACCCGCCGCATCCTCACCCAGCTCGTGCGCGATGGCATGGTGCGTCTGATCGAAGGGTCCGACGACGAGTACACGGTCGCCGGGGACGACCTCATGGGGGCCTGAAGGAAGCACGGCGATCCCCCGTCGCGATCGCTGCGAGCGCCCCCGCTTCCGCTTCGATCGCGTCTCGGTCGGCGAGCCGTTCGAGCCAGGGCTGCGGGAGCACGCTCGTGCCGTGGAGCGCGCCGAGCAGCGCACCCGCGACCGCGGCGTTCGTGTCGGTGTCGCCCCCGAGCGCCACGACCTGCCGCAGACCAGCTTCGAACGGTCGCGACTCGCCGGCGGCTCGCATGGCCACGCCCGCGGTGAAGAACACGAACCCCTGGTCGGGTCCGTCGATCGGCCGCTCGATGCCGGCCCCTCCGACCAGGTGCTCGAGCTCCTCGGCTCCAGGTCGGCCGTCGATCGCGGCGAGGGCGCCGCGGACGGCGGCCTCCCCGCCTTCGCCTCGCACGAGCGCGGCGGCAGTGAGCGTCACCGCGAGGCACGCGGTGATGCAGCGATCGTCCGCATGGGTGATCGCGCTCAGCGCCGGCGCCGCCTCGTGGAGCTCCTCGGCGCGCCATGCGTGAGCGAGCCCGAGCGGCGCGCAGTACATCACGCTGCCGTTGCCGGCGCTCACCTCCGGACCGCGGCGCGCGACGGAGTCGCGCGCCGCGTCGGGGACCCCATCTCGCCATGCGATCAGCACGCTGCGGGTGAGGTTCCCCACGTCGGGCGGGGAGGTCGCGAGCCACTCGAGGTGTCTGCGGAGCACGTCGTCGGGGTCGAGCGTGCCCCCCGATCCGATCAGGCTCGTCCACAGGTTCCGTGCCATCGCCGTGTCGTCGGTGGTCGAGCCGGGCGGCGATCCCATCCAGGGGAGCTCGAAGGCGGGGATCGGATCGGGCACGTCGCGGGCCCGCCGGAACTCGAAGGGGGCGCCGAGGGCGTCGCCGAGCGCGAGCCCCAGGATGCTGCCGACGACGCGGTCCGCGACGGCGTCCACGCGGGGCATCTTCGCAGGTCGCTGGTATCGTCGGTGAGCACCGAGGGCACGAGTTCCCGCAGCTCGCCTGCGTGCTCGGCGATGTCTTCACGGTCGGGGGCCAGATCCGGCCCACGCGCCCCGACCAGCGGGAACACCCGACCTGGGCCGGAGGAACCCGGAGACCATGAACAAGATCGGACCGAAGCACCGTGAGTGCCGGCGTGTCGGCGAGCCGCTCTGCGGTCGTCCGAACTGCCCGTCGAACAAGCGACCCTACCCGCCCGGCCAGCACGGCCGCGGACGCAAGCGCATCTCGGAGTACCAGACCCGGCTCGTCGAGAAGCAGAAGCTCCGCACGATCTACGGCGTCAGCGAGAGCCAGATGCGCCGGTACTACGATCAGGCCACACGCAGCCGCAGCGTCACGGGCGAGGAGCTGATCCGCCGGCTCGAGACCCGCCTCGACACGGTCGTGCTGCGCCTCGGGTTCGCGCTCACGACGCGACAGGCGCGCCAGCTCGTCTCGCACGGGCACGTGCTGCTCGACGGCAAGCGCGTCAACGTGCCGAGCGCGAGGGTGAGGCCCGAGCAGACGATCGAGATCTCGCCGAAGGCGAAGAATCTCGTCGGCGTGCGCGAGGCGGTCGAGATCACCCCCGACCCACCCCCCTACCTCTACCGCAACAAGGAAGAGCTGCAGGGCACGCTCTCGCGCCAGCCCGAGCGAGACGAGATCCCGCTGCCCGTCGCGGTCGAGGAGCGACTCATCGTCGAGTACTACTCGTAGTGCTCGAGGGCCGGCGCGATGACGCTGCGAGCTCCGAAGCCGCAGGCGATCGTCGTCTTCGGGGCGAGCGGCGATCTGGCGAGCAAGAAGATCATCCCGGCCCTGTACAACCTCGCGGTCTCCGGGCTGCTGCCCGAGCACTACTGCATCATCGGATACTCGATGGACACGTGGGACGACGAGGCGTTCCGTCGGCACGCCCGCGAGTCGATCGAGGCCCACTCTCGAACGCCGCTCGACGAGGCCGTCTGGCGGCCGTTCGCCGACTCGCTCTCGTTCATCTCGGGCACGTTCGACGACGACGCGGCCATGAGCCGGTTGAATCAATGGCTCGACCACGCCGACGACGACCTGCGGTGCGCGCAGGGCCGCCTGTTCTACCTCGCCGTTCCTCCCTCCGCGTTCACGACGATCGTCCGAGGCCTGGCCGCGATCGGTGCGAACACGCCCATCTCGCGCATCGTGATCGAGAAGCCGTTCGGGGACTCGCTCGAGTCGGCGAGGGCGCTCACGTCCGAGGTGCACACCGCGTTCGACGAGCAGCGCGTGCTGCGCATCGATCACTACCTGGGCAAAGAGACGGTGCAGAACCTGGTCGTCTTCCGGTGGGCGAACTCAATCTGGGAACGGGTCTGGAACCGCGATGCCGTCGACCACATCCAGATCAGCGTGGCCGAGTCGATCGGCGTGCAGGGGCGGGCCGCGTACTACGAGCGAGCCGGCGCGGTCCGCGATCTGCTGCAGAACCACATGCTCCAGGCGCTCTCGTTCCTCGCGATGGAACCGCCGCGCGCCCTCGAGGCCGAGGCGTTCCGCGACGAGAAGGTGAAGCTGCTGCGCGCGGTGCGGCCGATCGATCCCGCCGACGTCGTTCGGGCGCAGTACGACGGCTACCGCATCGAAGACGGCGTCGATCCGCATAGCCAGACCGAGACATTCGTCGCGGCGAAGCTGTGGATCGACAACTGGCGCTGGGACGGGGTGCCGATCTTCCTGCGGCACGGGAAGCGGCTGCCCGAACGCGACACGGAGATCGCCGTGTACTTCCGGCAGGCGCCCGACGTGCTGTTCCGTGAGCTCGATCTCGGACACATCCCTACGAACCATCTGACGATCCGCGTGCAGCCCGACGAGGGCATCTCGCTCGCGTTCCAAGCGAAGGTGCCCGGGCCGGGATACGAGCTGCAAACCGTGCGCATGGACTTCGACTACGACCGGTCGTTCGACGATGCGCTCGCCGAGGCCTACGAACGGTTACTGCACGACGCGATGGACGGCGACCAGACGCTCTTCAACCGGGAGGATGCGGTCGAGCGAGCGTGGGAGATCGTGGCGCCGGTGCTCGAGCGGCCGTCGCCGTTGTTCTTCTACCGGCAAGGGACGTGGGGACCTTCCCAGGCCGACGAGCTCATCGAGCCGCACCACTGGCACATGCGAGCCGAGCAGGAAGGGGGGCACGACGCGTGACGGACCGGAAGGTGGTGCTCTTCGACGTCGACGGCACGTTGATCGATACCGGCGGCGCCGGCGGCCGCAGCTGGTCGCACGCGTTCCGTCAAGCGTTCGGCATCGACGGCGACATCAGGAAGTTCAGCGAGGTCGGCATGACCGATCCCGTCGTCGCGCGCCAGACGTTCGAGGGCACGCTCGGCCGCGAGCCCACGACCGACGAGGTGATCCGGCTGATGATGCGGTACGTGCTGCGCCTGCCCGAGGAAGTGGCCTCCTCGTCGGGGTACCGCGTGATGCCGGGAGTGCACCAGCTGCTCCAGCGGCTGGTCGCGGCCGACACGCTGCTCGGCCTCGTGACCGGAAACATCGAGGGCGCCGCGCACATCAAGATCTCGCGAGCGGGCCTGCAGCGGTTCTTCCTGTTCGGTGGCTACGGCAGCGATTCTGCGGAACGCAGCGACCTCACGCGAGCGGCCATCGCTCGGGCCGAGGCTCTCTCGGGCCACGACATCGATCCGTCGCAGGTGCTCGTGGTCGGCGACACCCCGAGGGACGTCGAGGCCGCACACGGCGCGGGAGCGATCGCGGTCGGCGTGGCCACGGGCGAGTACTCGGTCGACCAGCTGCGCGACGGCGGCGCCGAGCACGTGCTCCGCTCGTTCGCCGACGACGCCTTCCCCGAGGTGTGAGCTCAGTCGCTGACCGACACGTCGAGGTCGGCGAAGTTCACCGAGGTCTTGCCGAACTCCCACCAGCCGCGAACGCGCGGCTTCACCACCGCCAGGCTCCGGCCGTACACGAGGGGGATCACGGCGACCTGATCGACCACCGCCATGCGGTCGGCCTCGTGGAACAGCGCCAGCCGGCCGCGGTCGCTGCGCTCCTGGCGCGCGCGTTCGATCAGGTCGTCGAACGCGGCATGGTCGAACCCGCCTTCGTTGGTGCGGCTCTTCGAATGGAACAGGAGTCGCAGGAAGTACTCGGGATCGGCGTAGCCGGGCAGCCAGCCCGTGAGGTAGATCGGAGCCTGCTCCGGCGGCGGCCGCATCGTCGCGATCTCGTCCAACGACCACGATCTGACCTCCGTCGACAGGCCGAGCACCTCGCGCCACGACGCCAGCACGGGTTCAACGACGGGGCGGTCGTCGTCGAGCAACGCGACCTCGAGCCCTCCACGGTGGCTCGACCGTCGGAGGCACTCGCGAGCGGTGTCGGGATCGAAGCGCAGCGTGATGTCGGGGGTGTGGCCTTGGAGCGCGGGTGGCACGATGCCTCCGGTTGCCGCGATCAGATTGGCCGGCATCGCCGACGCCAGCGCATCACGATCGATCGCGTGCGCCAGTGCCCTGCGGAGCTCGAGGTTCGAGCCCACCTCGCTCGCGTGGTCGAAGGCCAGGTAGCCCGACCATCCGGCTGGCCCGATCGTGGCGTCGGGGAGGTCGCGGGCCATGAGATCGGCGAGCCTGGGTGTGTAGCGCGCGACGATGAGATCGAGCTCGTCGCGTTCGTACGGGGCCAACGCCTCCCCGATCCGGGCCTGTGAGTACTCGACGGCTGCGACGTTGCCGGCGCGAGGTGCGCCACCCCGGCGTCGCTCGAGTCGGAGCGCGCCCTCGGACCGCTCGGTGACCGAGAACGCTCCGGAGACGACCTGCTTCCCCGGCTCGATCCAGGCATCGCCGAGGGCCTCGATCGCGTGCCGGGGCTGCGGACCGCCGTCGGGTCGGTTCATCACGCTCATGAAGTACGGGGCCGGGGCAGCGAGCCGGAACTCCACGGTGAGATCGTCGAGCGCGCGGACCCCGATCGCGGACGGGTCGGACTCCTCGCCCAGGTAGAAGGCCTGACCACCTTCCACCACGAAGTAGATCGCGACCGAGGATCCCGGCGCCGCGGGGTTCAGCACTCGCTTGATGCCGTACTCCACGTCGTGCGCCGTCAACGGCTCGCCGTCGGACCACGTGAGTCCTTCCCGCAGGTGGAAGACGTAGCGGAGGCCGTCGTCGGCGATGTCCCACCGCTCGGCGAGCGACGGCACGATCGTGCGTTCGGGCCATTGCTCGACGAGCCGGTCGAACAGTTGCATGCAGAGCTGGATGTTCGGCCATGCGATCGCGGAGCGAGGGTCGGGATCGTCGGGCAGGAAGCTCGTCGAGACCCGCAGCGTCGCGGCAGGCTCATCCTGCGCACCCTGAGGCGGCGTCCATCGATCGAACGCGCGCTGATAGGCCTCGTTCGCCTCGGCGAACCGGAGCGACATGTGCAACGCGAGGGCCAGCTTGAAGAGCACGAGGGCGATCTCACGGTCCTCGCCTCGCCGGTCGAGCAGCGGCAGCAGCTCCCGGTAGTACGCGATCGCCTCGTCGAGCGCATACTCCTGGCGGGCTCGGTCGCCCGCGGTCGTCAGGTAACGGATCGCCTTCGCCTCGTCCGCGGCGCCCAGCCAATGGTGCGCGAGCAGGCCGGCGACCTCGTCCTCCTTGCCGGCGTGATGCTGCTCCAACCACACGGCCGCCTTCCCGTGCAGCCGCCGCCGGTCGTCGGCGACGAGCGTGCGATAGGCCGTCTCCTGGATCAGGGCGTGGGTGAACCGGAACTCGGGCTCGGGCCATCGACGTCCCTCACGCACCAGGTCGACCCGCATGAGCTCCCCGAGGGTCGAGCGAACGTCGTCGCCGGTCGCCACCGCGTGCAGCAACGGCAGGCTGAACGTGCGGCCCAGCACCGACGCCGCGACGACGGCGTCGTGGGCACGCTGATCCAGCCGGTCGATGCGGGCCAGGATCACCTTCTCGACCGTTGGGGGCACCTGCAACGCGACCTCGTGGTCGAACCGGCATCCCCGCCCCTCGCGGACGAGCGCTCCCGCGTCGACCATCGAGCGAACGAGCTCCTCGAGGAAGAAGGGATTGCCTTCCGCAGAGGCGAGGATGCGGTCCTCCAGATCGGGGGGCAGCGTGCCCTCGCCGACGAGTGCCGTGAGCAGCTCGCGCCCCGCATCGCCGCCGAGCGCCTCGAGCGAGACCTCCCGGAACCGGTGCGGCAGCGCGCGGGCCACGTCCTCCTTCAGGCGCCACGACGCGTGGTCGCGCTCCGGTCGCAGCGTGCAGATCACCACCATCGCCTGATCCTCGGTGTCGCCGATGAGCCGCTCCAGCAGCTGGAGCGACGTGGCGTCTGCCCAGTGGAGATCCTCGAGCACGACGGCGACCGGTCCCGCCGCCGCGAGGGCCTGGAGGGTGTGCCGAACCACTTCGAACGTGCGGTACTGCAGCGCTTCGGGCGAAAGTTGGTCGATACGCGAGGATTCCGCGTCCGTCGGTGTGAGGCCGAGCAGCGCGGCGAGGTACGGCACGATGTCGTCGGAGCGCTCGGCGAAGAGTCGGTCGACCTGTCGCCGCAGCGCGACCCGCACGCGCAGCTCGGGTTCGTCGCCCCCCACCCCGAGCCACGAGCGGAACAGATCGCGGAAGGGCCAGTACGGGATCGACCCGCCGTAGCTCACGCATCGTCCTTCGAGCCACAACGAACGGCCGTACTGAGGAGTCGTCGCGCCGAATGCGAGCCGCAACTCCTGCACCATGCGGGTCTTGCCGATGCCGGGCTCGCCGGTGACGAACACCAAACCACCCGTGCCCGTCGCGACCGCGTCGATCGCCTCACGCGCCCGTGCGAGCTCGCGTTCCCTGCCGATCGTGCGGGTGGCCGAGCCGGCGTCCCCCCGCCCGCGAGCGGCGGGGCCGGCGCCGGTCACCGTGAACGCGGTCACCGGATCGTCCTTGCCCTTCAGCTGGAGCGTCACACCGCCGTCCCACGCGAACCGGTCGGCCACGATCTGCCGGGTCGCCTTGCCCACGAGCACGGATCCTGGCGACGCCTCCGACTGGAGCCGCGCGGCGACGTTCACCGCGTCGCCCATCGCGGCGAACTCCACGCGCTCCCCGGCTCCGATGGCGCCGGTGACGACCGGGCCGCTGTTGACACCGACCCGCACGTTCAGCGAGTCGACCCCCCACGCGTCCGAGACTTCGCGCGCGAACGCCTCGATGTCGTCGACGATGCGCAGCCCCGTCCGGACCGCCCGCTCGGGATCGTCCTCGTGGGCGACCGGGGCACCGAAGAGCGCGAGAACACCGTCGCCGGCGAGGTCCTTCACGGTGCCGCCGTAGGCCTCGACCGCCGTCACGATGCGGGCGACAGCCTCGCCGACGACGAGCTTCAACTCCTCGGGGTCCAGACGGTCACCGAGCGAGGTCGATCCGACCAGATCGGCGAACAGCGCCGTGACGACCCGTCGTTCATCGCGGACGTCCACCCGTGAATCCTGCGGCACGTGAGCGCGCCCGACAATCGGATGCGCGACAGCCCGGCGATCGATCTCGCCGTCGTCGGCCTCCCGGGGCTTCAGTCGGCCGCCGGTCGCAGCGCGGCTCGCACGAAGAGGAGCACCTCACGTTCCCTGCGCCGCAATGATGCTCGACCTTTGTCCGAACCCACCACCGCGTTCAGCACGCTCGCCTCGGTGAGGGAGCCCACGACCGCCGTGTAGAGCGTGAACAGCAGCATCGCGGGGTCCTGCTCGCGGATCTCACCGGCGTCCATGCCCGCCTGCAGGAATTCGATCGCCTGCTTGCGAAGTGGATCGAGCACGTCGGCGAACCGATCGAACGCGGCCGGTCCGAGCCTCGCGGCTTCACGGACGAACATCGGGAACTCCGGCCACTCGGCGGCGAGCCCGAACACCCCGTGGATCACCGCCTCGGCACGCTCCCAATACGTCTCGGCGCCTTCCAGCGCCGAGGCGAGCTCGGAGCCGAGTCGCTCGCCCGCCGCCTGCAGGCATGCCTCGAGCAGGGCCTCCTTGTTCGGGAAGTAGTACAGGAGCGTCTGCTTGCGCACCCCGACCGCCGTGGCGATGCTCTCGAGGCTCGCGCCCTTGTACCCGTCGCGGCCGAACTGATGGATCGCCTCCGCCACGATCGTGGTGCGTCGCTGTTCGCCGCCCGTGCGGGGCACCGTTACTCCCAGGTCTTCCGGCTTCCGCGCCGCTCGATCGGACGCGTGCCTTCCCAACGCTTCAGCCACTCCGGTCCGCTCGGGCCGTACGGCGGTGGGGTCTGGCCGCTCTCGGCCCGCCGCAGCGCCTCCCACCACGTGGTGCGATCCTCGTCGAGCAGCTCCGCGATCGCCTGGGTCATGCGAGCCGTGAACGACTGATGCGTCTCACCCTCCTCGGGGAACAGCGGAGCACCGAACCGGACGCGCACCGGCGGACGGCCGGCGCGCGGCCACCACCGCCCCTTGGGCATCGCCTGGTACGCGCCGCGGATGCCGACCGGAACCGCGCCGACCCCGGCCTCGATGCACAGGCGCGCCGTGCCGTGCCGGAACCGCTTCGTGTGACCGTCGGGCGAGCGCGTGCCCTCGGGGAAGACGACGAGGCTCCACCCGTCGTCCAGCAGCTCGCGCGCCTTCGTCACGGCATGGCGTGCCCCTCGCGAGCGGTCGATCGGGAACGCGCCGTAAGTGAGCGCCGTGAACGCCGCCCGCCACCACACGTCGAAGAAGTAGTCACGCGCGGCGCCGACCGCGGTCTTCTCCTGCCAGCGCTCCGGCAGGGCGGTCATGATGATCGTGGCGTCGAGATGGCTCGAATGGTTCGAGAAGAAGATCACGCCGCCGTCGACCGCCCGGAGATGCTCGAGGCCGTACACGCGCAATGCCACCTGGCTGCGCAGCAGCGGTCCGAGCCCCGCGTTGAGGATCACGAGTCGCGCCGCGGTGCCCGCGCCCGTGCGCGCCCAGTCGGTGGGGAAGACCGGATCCTCCCGCGGCGACGCGTGTGGCTCGGCGCTGCGCGGCACCATCGGCCGCCGCCCCCAGCGGAACCCCTCGGCCATCGTCTTCAGCTCTTCGCGCATCCCCATCGCGCTATCCCTTCGGTGCTCGAGCGCTGCCCATCTGTCCGCCTCAGCGCACGTCCGCGATCATCACGGGCGGTGCGTGGAAATACGTGATCGAGGGCGAGGACCCGACGGAGTCCTTCGCCATCTCGAGGGCGTCCCGCAGGGAATCAGACCGGCGGTAGCCGAGCCGCGCGACGCTCGAGGGGTTGCCGCCGACGAAGATCACGTCTCCCGCGTGGTCGCGCCCGTGCGCACCCCAGTACCACATGTAGAACGGATGCACGCCGTGATACGCATGGCTCGTGCGGTACAGGTGCACGTACCAGGGGTCGGTCGCGTAGCGCTCCTCGAACTTCGTCTCGATCGTCTTCGGATCGGTGCTCTCGGCGAGCACCTCCTCGAAGAAGTCGATGTAGCTCGGGTGATGGATCGAATGGAACTCCCACGGCACCGGGTGGTACAGGATCACCACCCCGCCCTGCTTCACGAGGGGCTTGTTCCGGTACATGTTGAACAGGTAGCCCAGCCCCAGGCAGTGCACCAGGATCGGGTTCAGGATCGAGTTCACGTTGTACGGCCCCAGGTAGGGAACGCCCATGATCAGCACGTCGCTCTGCCCCTGCACCTCGACGAGCTGCTGGCGGTGCAGGTTCGCGAGCGTGCGTTCGTGCACGGCTTCCACCTCGCCGGCATTGACCCCCGTGAGCTTGTAGGGAGCCTCGATCCGACGGAAGAACTCGCGGCGAACCCGCGGTGGCGCCAAGTCGTTCGCCTTCTTCGCGGCCATCATCAGGGCCTGGTCGCCGGCGCTCCATTCCCACTCGCGTTCGTTCAGGAACCCGAGGTTCGAGGGGAACGTCTCGGCGTTCACCGTGGTCTCGATCTGGAAGATCTTCACCCCGGCGTCCTTGAGCACTCGGCCCATGCGGTTCACGGAGTCGTTGATCGCGCTGTGCCCCTCACGAGGGTCCATGTACGACTTCGAGTGCAGCATCGTGTGCACGTTGTGGTGGTGCTTGAGGCTCCGGTAGCCGGCGAGGCCGACCGCGACCGACTTGTGGCCGCCGTCCATCGCGACCAGGTTGATGTTCACGTAGACGATCAGATCGCTCTCGGCTGCCCGCTTGGAGATCTCGACCAGCTCGTGTTCGCTCGTCTGTCCGATCTCGACCAGGCCGTGCGGGTCTTCCGCATCGAAGTTCTTCAGGCGCTCCGGGTAGAACGAGCGATAGACGCGCTCGCCGACAACGCGCCGGATCTCACCCGGGGTCATGCGTCGGTGCAGCGCGGTGGCGACGATCAGCTCGACGTCCTCGACCCCGCTCCTCGCGGCCAGCTCGATCACGTGTTCCAGGATCGGCTGGCGCACATCGGGGGTGCGCATCGGTGGCAACGGGATCGAGATGTCGTCGATCGCGATCGTGAGCTTCATGCCCGCGTACAGCAGCTCCTGCAGCGGCTTCGAGTCGCCGACCGGATTCAGCAGCGCGTGCCGCACGGCCGTCGGTACGTCGCGGACCCCGGGGAGCGGGTCGGGCGGGTACACCACCCGCGTGCCGAGCGGGAACTTCTGCATGCGGTACCCCTCGCCCTCGTGCACGAGCAGCGGGGGCGTCCGCTCGTCCACGTCCAACACGAATCCGGGTCTGGGCATCGGTGTCGTCTCCTAGGTCGATGAGGGCTGCGAGGCCGTGGAGCTCAGCTGGGGCGAGAACGCGACCTTGAACGTGCCGAGGCGGCCCGCGGACATCGCATGGTCGATCGCGTCACGCCATCGAGCGAGCGGGTACGTCGTGCCGACCATCGGCGCCAGCATGGGGCCGACCTGGTTCGCGAGCTCGAGCGCGAGGGCGAACGAGTGCCGACGGCCCTGTTCGGTCCGCTCGATGCCGGTCGTGTAGGCACCGACGAGCTCCAGCTCGCGGAACCACAGCGGAGTGAGGTCGGCGCCGGCCGCCGGGATGCCGCTCACGACGACGCGGCCGCCGGCTTTCGTCGTGCGCAGGGCCATGTCGAGGGCGGCCTTCGATCCCGTGCACTCGAACACGACGTCGGCGCCCCCGAGCAGGAACTCCTGTCCCCGTTCGGGCGTGAGCTTGACGGCATGGCCCGCCCGACGCACGGCCTTCAGCGCGTGCTCGGGGCGGACGACCTCGTCGGCGCCGGCCATCTTCGCGGCGGCCCGTTGCGCCGTGTGTTTGGCCGCGACGATCACCCTGCCGGGTTGCGCGAATCGCCGGATCGCCACCTGCGTCAGCAACCCGACGGTGCCCGATCCGATCACGAGCACGTCAGCACCCTCGGGGATCGCGGCCCGGAAGACCGAGTGGATCGCCGTGGCCAGCGGCTCGATCAGCACGGCCGTGCGGTCGTCGATGCCGTCGGGCACGGCCCACAGCTGCGAACGATGCGCGAGCATCATCCGGCTCCACCCGCCCCCGGTGCTCGCGCAGAACCCCGTCTGCAGGCCGGGCTCGAGCGATCCGACCGTGACGCGATCGCACCGACCGTAGTCCCCGGCCGCGCAGTGCTCGCAGAGATCGGCCTGGTCGCGCGCGGCACAGCCGAGCACCGACGAGAGCGTGACGCGCTGCCCGGCCCCATGGTCGCCACAGTCGTCCAGCAGCTCGCCGACGATCTCGTGGCCGGGCACGACCGGCACCGAGACCAGCGGCGAGAAGTAGAACGAGGACTCGCCGGCGATCGTCGAGAGGTCGCTGCCGCAGATGCCCGCCAGCGTCGGCTTCAGCCGGGCCCAGCCCTCACCGCGGATCTCCGGATCGACCTGGGACACGAGGCGCAGCGGAGCGAGCGGCCCGCCCGCCACGAGGCCGGGAACCTTTCGGCCCGCGACCCGTGCGCCCACGTACCGAGGCATCGACCGGAAGTACTCCAGCGCGAGCGCCATCACCGCACCCTCATGTGCGCACCGCCGGTCTCGGGAAGCGGACGCGCGGCATGCCCTTGGTCATGCCCCATTCCTCGATCGGCCAGCGCCTGCGACGGGCGTACCGATACAACGACGAGTCGGGCGAGACGGCTACAGGGTTCCCGACCGCCCGGAGCAGCGGCAGGTCCGAGTAGGAGTCGGCGTAGGCGTAGGAATGGCGCAGGTCCACGCCCTCGAGCAGGGCGTACCGGCGCAGCCACGCCGAGCGGGCCTCGCCGACCAGGGGAGGCGCCGACATGAAGCCGGTGTAGCGGCCGTCGCGCTCCTCGAGCTCGGCGCCGATCACCACGTCGAACAAGGGGGAGAGCGGGCGGACGAAGGCCTCTGCCGCCGCCGTGATCAGGAACGTGCGGTGGCCGGCAGCGCGATGCTCACGGATGCGCCGGATCGCCGCCGCGCTCGCCTTCTGCAGCATGAACTCCGCGACGTGGTTCGCGATGAGCCGGTCGATGCCCTCGACGCTCGCGCCCTCGTACCGTCGGAAGAACGTGCGCAGGAAGTCGCCTCGATCGCGCCGGTCGACCTGCAGGTACCCGGGGATGCGACCGAAGACGCTCATCAGCTCACGCGGCCACTCGTCCGGGGTGAGGTCGGCCATGCGGGCCCAGACGTAGCTCTCGACGACGTTCGAGGAGATGATCGTGCCTTCCATGTCGAACAGCGCCAGCACCGGCTCCTCGCGCTCGCGGATCGAGACGGTGGGACGCTCCCGGTCTCGTTTCGAGAGCTCGCGGAGCGACCGGGTGACCGCGGGCGAATGCACGTCCTGCAGGTAGTACTTCCAGTCGACCATCGCGGCGTCGAACGGGAAGTTCGCCTTGTCCTCGGTGCTCAGCGACTCGAAGAGCGCAAGCGTGCGATCGTCGGTGTAGACGACCTCGGTCTCGGTGTACATGCCGTAGAGGTTGCTGTATCGCTTGACGAAATCGACCCGAGCCTTGTCGCGGTCGACCCGACGCACCGCTTCGCGCATCGCCTTCGACTTCGGCAGGTGCGTGACGACCCGCTCGGCCAGGTCGGTCAGACGCTCGGCTCGGCGGAGCATGCGCTCCACCTTCAGGTTCCCCGGGAACTCCCAGGTCGGCACCTTGTGATCACCGCGCCCACGCTCCGGCAGCGGGTGCTCCTCGAAGTAGGCGCGCACCCACTCGTACAGCTCGAAGAAGCGCAGCGGGTTCCGTGACCCGGAGCTCACGTTGTAGTGAGCGGCCTCACCCGGCGGCGGAGGGTTCGCGGCGACGGCGAGCAGGGCGTTCACCACGAAGTCGACGGGGATGATGTCGATGATGCCCTCGGGGATGCCCGGGAACTCCGGGATCTGCCCGAGCCCGTAGGCGCGGATGATCGGATCGGCCATCTTGAATCCGTCGATCCACCCGGGGGACGGGTGCGTGTACGCCGACTCGATGATCGACGGCCGTACGATCGAGAGCGGCAGGTTCGACTCCGCCGCGAGCTCCTCGACCGCCCGCTCGCCCATCGCCTTGGTGAACGTGTACACGTCAGGCCACCCGAGCGATCGTGCACGCGTGCGCCCGTACTCCACGAGCCGCTTGCTCACCCACGTCTGACGGCGCTCCTCGGCGTCCTCCGCGACCGTCGTGGGGCCCGCGCGGGAATGCTCGTCGCGTGCGAGCGCCATGAACGCGTTGAGCATCTCGGGCTTGCGGCTCGCCGCCTCGACGTCGTGACGCGCCTGCATGGCGAGCTCGAGCTCCAGCCGGTAGTCGACCTTGTGCTCGAGCGGCCCCTCGGGGATCACGCCCTTCTGCACGCCCGCCACGTAGGCCGTCGAGACGTGGACCAGGGCGGGCGTCGAGCCACCGGCGACCACGCCGCCGTAGAGGTTCATGGCGCCCTGCAGGTTCGTCATGAACCCCTCGTCGATCGGCGGGTCGAAGCTCACCGTCGCCGCGGAGTGCATCGCGACGTCGACACCGGCGGGCACGTCGGGCCGGCCGATGCCGAAGTCGGCGTCGATGACATCGACCCGCTCGTCGAGCATCCGCCGCAAGCCCTGCTCACCGACGCGTTCGCGCAGCGCGTCGAACGCGGGCTTGCGGAACAGGTACTCCACGCGCTCACGGCTCGCGGCACCGCTCTGGCTGCGCACCAGCAGCAGCACGCGCGTCTCCGGGAAGTCGGCCAGCAGCCGCTCGAACACCACTTGAGCGAGGAAGCCGGTGACCCCGGTCAGCAGCATCGTCTTGCCCGAGAGGGCCTCGACGATCGAGGAGGATGCCGGCTGCCGGGTCTCTACCACACGGCAGATTATGCCCGTCTACCGGTCGGTAGACAAATCGTGTCAGATCATTGGGTGAACGCGCTGTCCTTGTCGCGTGACTTCATCATCTCGTACCACTTGTCCTCGTACGCCTCGGCACCGCCCTCGCCCGTCGACGAGGGTTCCGACGCAGCTGCTTCGAGCTCGACCGGCGGTGCCGGCTCGGCAGCGCCACGGCCAGCCCGTCCCGACGACCGGGCGCGGATCGCCTCGAGCCGAGCGAGATGGTCGAGGACCGCGGCGAGCTCCTCCTCGATGCGGTCGCGCTTCTCGATCGCGTTCCGGATCCCATGGTCGAGGGTCGCCTCGAGCTCGGAGGCCGCGCGCTCGGCCTCCTCCGCCAGCCGGCGACGCCGCTCCTCATTCTCCTCGAGCTCGGATTCGGCCCGCTCGAACCGCTGGATGGCGCCGTCGAGCTCGGCGTCCGCGTGTCGCAGGGTGTCGTCAGCCATGATCCCTCCCGGATCGCAGGTTCTCTCTGCGAAGCTTCGGCCGTGTGGCGCCTCGAACTTGACCCCAAGGGCGAAGGTTCTTGGATCCGAGCACGGAACGGCGGCGGCTACACTCCTCACCCGTATGGAGATCGAGGAACTGCAGGCGTCGATGGCACATCTCTATCTCGAGCGCGACGCCCGGCGCGGGAGCGACGCGACGTTCCGATGGCTCGCTGAGGAGGTCGGGGAGCTCGCGAAGGCGATGCGGACGGGCGACCGAGCCAACCTCGAGCACGAGTTCGGCGACGTGCTGGCCTGGATCGCCTCCCTCGCGAACCTCGAGCGCATCGACCTCGGGGCGGCGGTCGCCCGGTACGCGGAGACGTGCCCCCGATGCGGCGTCGCGCCGTGCCGATGCCCGTTCCCGTGAGCGTCTGCACGACCCGGGCCGCACGGCGTCCGTTCTCGACCGGGTAGGCACGGCGTGAGCGACCTCATCGTCCGCTTGGCGACACCCGAGGACTGGGAGGCGGTCGCCGGCCTGCTGGTGGAGCTCGGCCGCGGGGTGGCCGAGGGGACAGCCCACGATCCCACCCACCGCCAGGCCTTCGCCGGCCACGTCCGGAACCTCGGGAACGTCACGCTGGTGGCGCACCTCGGCGACTCGGTGGTCGGGGTCGTCGACATGGAGTACCACCAACGCCTGGGCGACCATCGCCCCCAGGCGCGCGTGAACGACATCGTCGTGACCGAGGGCGTGCGCGGCGCCGGGGTGGGAACTGCGCTGCTGCGTCGTGCGGAGGAGCTCGCCAGGATGCGTGGGTGCTTCCGCATGGCACTCGTCACCGCCGCGTGGCGGGAGCCGACGATCGGCTTCTATCGGCGCGAGGGCTGGCAGGAGTACGGGGCGTGGTTCGTGAAGCCGCTCGCGGACGACGTGACGCCCGGAGGCCGATCGGCCGACGACGACTGACGGGGCTCCGCCCGTCAGGGCTCACGATCGGCGGCGAGCCGCCGAGCGACGATGGGAAGCATGGCCACCGCGATCGACGGCTGCTCCTCGAGCAGCCGGCTGAACGCGAGTCGCTCGATCGCCAGGCATCGAACGTCGGTGCGGGCACGCACCCGAGCGTTCCGAGGCGAATCGGTCAGCAGCGCCGCCTCGCCGAAGAACTCACCCGGGCCGAGCTCGACCGTCGAGCCGTTGGGCAGATCGACCTCGACGGTTCCCTCTTCGATGACGAACAGGCCCGTGCCCGGCTGGCCCACCTCCGCCAGCACCTGGCCGGCGGGGGCCGTGAACTCGGTCGCCAACTCGGCGATCCCGCCCAGGCCCCCTTGGTCGACTCCGGCGAACAGCGGGATCGCACGCAGGGAGGCGATGTCCATCTCAGCCCCGGGTGAACAGGTGCTCGGCGATGTGGATCGCATCGAGCGCCGCACCCATGCGAAGGTTGTCGGCGCAGCTGAACAGTGCGAGCGCGTCGGCGCGGCCCGGCACCTGTCGGATCCGCCCCACGAGCGCCTCGTCGCCTCCCGCCGCATCGAGCGGTGACGGGAAGACGTCGGCGTGCGGATCGTCCATCAGGCGAACGCCCGGGGACGCATCGAGCACCTCGCGGGCTTCCTCGACGGAGATCGCGCGCTCGAACTCTGCGAGCATCGACACCGCATGCCCGGCGACGACCGGCACCCGAACCGACGTCGCCACCACCGGCAGCTCCGGTGAATCGAGGATCTTCCGAGGTTCCGCCATCATCTTGGCTTCCTCGCCTGTGAACCCACCGGCCTCGAACTCGCCCACCTTCGCTACCACGTTGAACGCGATCGGCTTGGAGAACACCTCGCCGTGAGGCAACGTGTCCGGGTCGGGGCGAACGAGCGACTCGACGTCGCCGCCGAGCTTCTCCACCTGCTCGGCGAGCTCCTGGGCTCCCTTCCACCCCGCGCCACTCACCGCCTGGTAGCTGGAGAGCACGAGCGACGTGCACCGCGCGGTCCGATGGAGTGGCCCGAGCGGCAGCACCGCCGTGATCGTCGTGCAGTTGGGCACCGCGATGATGCCCGGGCGCGGCCAGCCTTCGAGCGCGTCGGGATTCACCTCGGGAACCGAGAGCGGCACGCCGGGATCCATGCGGAAGGCGCTGGAATTGTCGATGCACACCGTTCCCGAGGCAGCGATGTCGGGCAGGAACTCCTTCGAGATGGATCCTCCGGCGGAGGCGAAGGCGACGTCCACCCCGCGCGCCGCCTCGACTGTCAGCTCCCGCACCTCGTGCTCCGCCCCGCCGAACGCGACGAGCCGGCCGGCGCTGCGCGCGCTCGCGAGCGGCACGAGCTCGTCGACGGGGAATGCCCGCTCCTCGAGGATGCGAACCATCTCACGACCGACGGCCCCGGTGGCTCCGATCACGGCGACCTTCATCGTCGGGTCACCGTACCAGTGACCTCGATCTCGCCGACGCACCGAGCCTCGGAGTCATGCGGGCGGGCCGGGGTCCACGCCCCCGGCCCGCCCGGTGTCTTCATGCATCGGGGCCGCGCCCCGAGGAGCTGGCGTCAGCGCCGCGTCACCCTCGTCCACGTCTGTGCGGCGGACTTGCCTTTGTGGATCTGCACGTTGCCCTTGGAAATGATCCCCACATCGTGACACGCCTCGGTGATGGACACGCCCGAGTTGCACGTCGTGAGCCAGACGTCCGGGTCGCCGTTCGCGTCGAGCGCGAAGGCGTCGTCGTAGGTGAAGAAGATCCGTTCCACATCACGCTTTCCCGGCTCGCCCCGGTCGATGAAGTAGATCTCCGCGTAGATCGTCTTCCCGTCCTGGTCCTTGCAGGTGGCCGTGACCCGCGTGCGCAGGTGCCCCTGTGCCGTCGGCTTCTGATTGCGGTACGCGGTGAGCCCGTCACGGCAGAAGACCTTGAAATGCGTTCCGTCGTGCGAGATGTAGGTGATGTTCCCCTTGAGGTTCGCCTTGGCGTTGAATCCGAGGCTGGCGCCCTCGTTCGTAAGGCCAGATCCGTTCGTCTGGTCCAGGGCGATCGCCGCGCTCGCCCCGAGGGTCACCACCAGAGCCGCAGCAGCCATCGTCGTCCTGAAGCGGGGTTTCATGCGAGACCTCCCAGTTGTCTCGGCGACCGCCGCCGGGCCGCCTTCGCTCGGCCCGAACGCACCGCGAGTCGTACGGTGCCCCGGGCAAGGACATCTCGAAATGTAGGTGTGGGGCAGCGGGAGGTACAAGGACCCAAAGGTCTTAGGACCTGGCCGTCGCACGGCCGGGCATCTCGGGCGTTAGGTGAAGCGCCAGGAATCCAGTAGCTCGTCGAGGCGGCGGATGCTCGAACCGAAGCCGATCTCGTCGTCGGCGAGCGTGACCCTCCACGCGACGCCGTTCCGTGTGAACAGCACCTCTCTCGAGCGCACGACTCCATCGGGGGCGTCCACCGTGACGTCGAACGCGACGGCATCGGCGCCGTCGACCTCCAGCGACGTCGACGATCCGGTGCTTCCCCCGGCATCCTCGTCGTACCCGCGCACGAACTGCTCGAACCGAGCCAGGTCCTGCCCCTTGGTGAGCGGCACGGCCGTCACCGTGATCGTCGCGGCGCCCGACGGCAGCAGGAAGAGGTCGTGCGACGCGGCGTCGACCTCGGCCGCCTCGGCGACCCATCCTGAGGGCGCTCGCACGCAGTACCCGAATCGCACCGACTCGAAGTCACCGTCTTCGCACGACGAACCGCCGCCGGCCCACGAGACGAGGGCGAAGGCGCCCACGCCGACCACTACGGTCAGGGCCAGGGCCAACACCACCGGCACGGTCGCCCGGCGCTCGGGGTGGACCGGCCCCCCCGCATCGACGTCGACCTCGCCATCATCGCCGCCCCCTGGCGGTGGGGGCAGCGGCGGCCCGCCGGCACTGTCCGGTGGGAGCGGGATGGACTGCGCAAGACCCTCCACGGTCCCCTCCAGCGGTGCCTCACCCAGGTCGTCCAGCGACATGACGTCAGCCCGTAGGGAGCTCGGGGGTCGAACCGGTCTCGTCCAGGTTGAATCGCTCGTGAACGGCCCGCACCGCCCGCTCGCCGTCTGCCTCGCGGATCACGCACGAGATGCGGATCGGCGACGTCGAGATCATCTCGATGTTGACGCCCTCACCGGCGAGCGAGTCGAACATGTCGGCGGCGACGCCGGGATGGCTCTTCATGCCCGCCCCGACGAGCGAGAGCTTCGCGATGCCGTCGTCGACCGTGTAGGAATCGGCGCCGACCTCCTTCACCAGGCGCTCCATCACGCCGTGCACGCGGGGAAGCTCGACCCGCGGCGCCGTGAACGACAGGTCCGTCGCGCCCGCGTGCGAGACGTTCTGCACGATCATGTCGATCGAGATCGCCTCGTCGGCGATCGCCCGGAACACGGTGGCGGCAACCCCCGGGCGATCGGGCACGCGCTCGAGCGTGACCTTCGCCTCGTCGGTGTCGAGGGCGATCCCCGAGATCATCACGCCTTCCATGGGTTGCTCCACCTCTCCGATCCAGGTACCCGGTTCGTCCTCGAACGACGACGCGACGTACAGGCGCACACCGGTGCGACGCGCGTACTCCACCGAACGTGATTGCAGCACGGCCGCCCCCGATGCGGCCAGCTCGAGCATGTCGTCGTAGCTCACCACCGGGAGCTTGCGAGCATTGGGCTCGATACGAGGGTCGGTCGTGTAGACGCCCGCGACGTCGGTGTAGAGCTCGCAGATCTCGGCCCCGACCGCCGCCGCCATCGCGACCGCCGTGAGATCGGAGCCTCCACGCCCGAGCGTCGTGATCTCGAATCCGCTCAAGCTCAGCCCCTGGAAGCCGGCCAGCACCACGACGTTGCCCGCTTGGAGCGACTCGATGATGCGCTTCGGGCGGATCTCCACGATCCTCGCCTGCCCGTGCCGGTGGTCGGTCATGATGCCCGCTTGCGACCCCGTGTAGCTCGCCGCCCTGCAGCCCCTGGCGTTGATCGCGATGCCGAGCAGCGACATCGCGATGCGCTCGCCGGCCGTCAACAACATGTCGAGCTCGCGAGGGTCGGGGGGCGAGGCGATCTCGTTGGCCATCGCGAGCAGCTCGTCGGTGGTGTGCCCCATCGCAGAGACCACGACCACCACGTCGTTGCCGTCCTCGCGGGCCCCGACGACCCGATCGGCCACCGCCTGGAGGCGCTCGACCGACTCGACGGAGGTGCCGCCGTACTTCTGCACGATGATGGGCATCGGGGCTCCTGCGCCGCGGTTCGGGGAACGCGGTCGAGTCTATCGGTCGCCCTGCCGCCGCTCGTGCAGCGAGCCCCGATCGCCCCGCAGCCAGGGGGGCCTGGGCGCCTCGATCCGGGCGAGCGCGGAGGGCACCCGCCCGAACCGATCGTCGTTGCCGTCGCGCCAATCGCGCCACGCCGCCGTGATCTCGTCCTCGGTCCGCGCCACGAAGTTCCACCACATCTTGAGACGGACGCCGAGCGGCTCGCCGCCGAGCACGAGGAGGCGCGCCGAGCCGCCACGGGTCCGGAGCCGCAGCAGGTCGTCGCCCGGAGGCACGTACGCGAGCGAACCGGTTTCCACGATGGCGTCGTCGACCTTCACCGTGCG
The DNA here is from genome assembly GCA_035711865.1 of Actinomycetota bacterium. Taxonomy (GTDB): domain Bacteria; phylum Actinomycetota; class UBA4738; order UBA4738; family HRBIN12; genus JAOUEA01. Next base: position 6,722 of record DASTBT010000075.1, on the reverse strand, counting down.
GTCGATCGGCACCACCGCGTGCTCGAAGCGCGGGTCCACGGGCAACTCGAGGGCGGTCTCGACGACCACGTCGATGCCGACGGTCGGGTGATCGACCGCAGCGCTCGACGACGAGCCGGCGACGGATCCCACGAGGACTTGCACCGCGCCCCCGGACAGCTCGGCTCTCGGGAGCTCCGACAGATGCTGGAAGCGGGACCCCCCGTGGCGTGTCTTCTCCGGCTGCGCGAGCCACATCTGCACACCCATGACGCCGTTGGTTTCGACCGCCGAGGCCGTGTCGACCCCCAGCTCGGCATGGGCGATGCCGTGACCGGCCGTCATCAGGTTCAGCTGGCCCGGACGGATCAACTGCTCGGTGCCGAGCGAATCGCTGTGCAGGGCCGACCCCTGGAACAGCCAGGTCGCCGTCGCGAGGCCGATGTGGGGGTGCGGCCCGATCTCGATCGGAGGCGGATCGCTCACGTCTCCCGGGCTCAACAGATCGACGAAGCACCACGGGCCGATCGACCTTCGCGCCTTGCCCGGGAGGACCCGAACCACGCCGAGACGCCCGATCGTCGCCTGCCGGCCCTCCGTGACGTCGATCGCGCTGACGCCCAGCCCCGACGATGCGAGCGACGTCTCCTCGATCGGGCCGCTCATCCGCTGCGCTCCGGGGAGGGATCGATGTCGAGCGACCGGCGCAGGAAGTCGACCTCGATCTGCAGCATCGCCTCGGCGGCGGCGGGCTCGACCGGGCGATGGGTGATATCGCTCAGCGGGATCATCGCGTGGCGTCGGCCGGCTTCCATGAGCGCCCTCGACATGCGCAACGAGTGAGCGACGTAGACGTTGTCATCGACCAGACCGTGGATCAGCAGGAGCTCGCCCTCGAGCCTGTGCGCGTCCGGGATCAGATCGGCGTTGGCGTAGGCCGGCGCATCACCGTCGGGCATGCCCAGGTAGCGCTCCGTGTAATGGGTGTCGTACAGACGCATGTCGGTGACCGGCGCCCCGGAGATGCCGGCTCGGAAGACGTCGGGCCGGCGCAGCAGGGCGGCCAGGGTGAGGTAGCCGCCGTACGACCAGCCTCGGATCGCCACGCGTGAGAGATCGAGGAACGGGAAACGTGCCGCGATCGCGTGCAGGCCTTCGACCTGGTCCTCGAGCGCGACGTCGACGTAGGAGCGGTGCACGGCCTGTTCCCACTCGACGCCGCGGAAGGGCGTGCCCCGCCCGTCGATCACGAGCACGGCGAAACCCTGGTCCGCGAACCACTGCGATTCCAGGAGCGGTCGCTGGGCGCGCACCACCTTGCCGAAATGCGGGCCCCCGTACGGATCGAGGAGCACCGGCATCGGCCGGCTCGGCTCCCGTCCCGCCGGCGTGAACATCGCGACGCGGAGCTCCTTCGGCCCGGCGGAGAGGAACGTGGGCCTTCCAACGATCGACGGGGTCTCGGCGACCTGCCCGAACGTGTGCAGCACCGCGTCGTGCCGAACCAGCCGGGCCGCCGGCAGGGGCGTGTCGTCGGTCTCGGTCACGACCACCGCGAGATCGCGGTTCGCAACGGCGGTGTGGTGGCCTTCCCCCTCGGACACCTGTGTGAGCGAGCCGTCGGCCCCGAGCCTCCAGACGTGCATCTCGGTCGGCTCGCCTGTCGCTCGGAACCACACGTCGTCTCCGGCTTCGAGCACCGACTCGACCTGCAGCCCCGGCGGCGTCACGGGCTCTCCTTCGATCAGGAGCGAGCGGGTGTCGTCACGGTGGCCGACGGTGAGCAGGCGCCCCCCGGGCAGCCAAGTCGGCACACCCACCGTGATGTGGGTCCAGCGGTCGTCGTGATCGGCCCAGACGATCTCGGTGTCCCCATGATCGGGGTCGATCGCGAGCACCTGCACGTCGCGTTGGTCTCGCGACTGCACCAGCACGAGCGGGGGGCCCTCGTCGGTCCACGAGACCGCGACGAGATACTCGAACGCGTCACGGTCCCACCCGACGTCGACCCGGGACCCGTCCAGGCCCAGCGCGTGCAGGGTCACGATCGCGTTCGGCGTGCCCGCCTGCGGGTAGCGCACGGCACGGGGTGGAGCCGCCGGGTCGATCGGCGAGGCGATGTGCCACGTCTGCACCGGCCGGTCGTCGACCCGGCAGGCGAGCATCCGCGAGCCGTCGGGCGCCCACCAATAGCCGCGGAGCCGCTCCATCTCCTCGGCGGCGATGAACTCCGCGACGCCCCACCGGACGTCGGGATCGGGGTCGTCGGCGAGGAGCGCATCGTCACCGGTCTCCAGGTCGTGCATACGGAGGGCGCCGCCCGTCGCGTACGCGATCCGTCTCGACGTCGGGTCGATGCGCGCGTCGAACGGAGGCCCGGCGATCGGCACCTCCCGCGTGGCACCGCTCGCGAGGTCCGCGAGTCGCACGGAGCCGCCCTCCGCCATCGCCGCTCGCCGAAGCGCGGGGTCGGCCTCGTACGAGGTCACGCCCGACTGCGGCTCACGAGCCCGCTCCCGCCGATCGAGCTCCTCCCGCGTGATCTGCTCCTCGGTCGAGGCCGGGTGGTACACCTCACGCTCCTCGCCGTCGGCGACGCCGAGCACCCATAGGCCCGCCACCGGGTCGTCGCCCGACCGCGTGCGCAGGAACGACACGCGCGAGCCGTCGTCGGCGATGCGGAAGGCGCGAGGCAGACCCAGGTTGAAGTGACGGGTCCGTGCCGCCTGGCGTGGGAACGGATCGCCCACGGACGAGCTCACACCTTCGTCACGGAGTCGCCGCGCCGAACGGCGCCACCCTCGACGACACGTGCATTCAGACCCCGGAGACGGTTCGCCCGGCCGAGGGTGGAGTTCACGAACCGGAGCGCGTCGGCACCGAAGCGAGCCGAGAACTTCGAGCAACCCCGGTGCGGCTTCTCGCTCACCTCGAGCACGGACGTTCCGACGCGAAGGCGGCTTCCCGGTGGCAGGTTCGACTCGCTGAGGTCGAGGTCGACGTAGAGCTGATCGCCGGCGAGCGGCCAGCGATCCCGATCCCCCGCGAGCAGCTCGATGCAGCGGGCGTTCATCACCGTGACCTCGGTCTCCGGCGAGCCCGGAGCGCCGGGGCTCCACCGATCGCCGACGACGCCCGAGCCCGGCCGCAACTGTGCCTCGGCGACGACCTCGCGCTCGTCTTCGCGGGGCCGAAGCACGATCAGCTCGACGACGCCCCCGTCCGAAGGCGACAACTGCACGTGGTCAAGCTCTTCCTGCAGCCGAATCGTCGCGTCGCTCATCGCCATGCTCCCGTCGGTGGCCCCGAGGTCCGGAAGGCCGCTCGACCGTACCATCGGCAGCGGTCAGCTCGGCACGACGTCGCGTGAGCGCCGGGGGACCCCGCGGCGCGCTCCGAGCGCGACCCCGACCGCCACCAGCACGATCCCCTCGACGAGCACGGCCCACGCCGGGGCGAGCGACGAGATGCCCCCGGCGTCGCTCCCCTGCCACCCGTCGAGGTCGCCCAGCAAAGAGCCCCCGGCGCCACGGGCGACCAGGTCGATGGCGAGCACGACGGCCATCAGACCGAGGGCCGCCGTCGCCACGCAGAGGGATCGCGGCCGCCCGAGGAGCGCTCCGAGACCGACGACGGTCGCGATCGTGCCGAGGCCGGCCGCGCCGGCGGCGAGCGGCGAGAACGAGTCGACGCCCCACGCGACCGCGTCCCAGGTCGACCACGCGAGGAAGGCGCCGAGGGCGAACACGATCCATCCGATCGGCACGAGCAGCCATCCCACGACGCGGGCCATGGCTCGACGCTACACCGGCCCTCGGGGAACCGCTCCACGCGCTCGATCCGTCCCATCCCTGTCACACACACGAACCCTCCCGGCATGACCCGGACGTACCGGTAGGTAGGTCGCCCGGGTCCGCGGGACCGACACGGAGGCAGGGGCCGTGGCCGAAGAGCGCACCGATTCCGAGCTGTTGATCGCCTCACGCGCCGAGCCCGAGGCGTTCACCGAGCTGTATCGGCGGCACGCCGAGGATCTGCTGCGCTACTTCGCCCGCCGCACGCTCGACCCCGAGACGGCGGCGGAGCTCACGGCCGAGACGTTCGCCGAAGCGTTCGCCTCGCGGGCGAACTACCGCGATCAGCAAGGGGTGAACGGCGTGGCGTGGCTCTACGGCATCGCACGGCACCGGCTGGGTCGCTTCTTCCGCGCCGGTCGCGTCGACGCAGCCGCCCGGCGGAAGCTCGGCATGCCCGAGCGCGAGCTTCCGCCCGAGGACTACGAACGCATCGAGGACCTGATCGACTTCGCGCCGATCCGGGAAGCCCTGGTCGAGGCGCTCGACACCCTGAGCGACGACCAGCGTGAGGCGATGCGCCTGCGAGTGATCGACGGGCTCGGCTACGCGGAGGTCGCGCAGCGGCTCCGCTGCACCGAGCAGAACGCGCGGCAGCGGGTGAGCCGCGGCCTGAGGAAGATCGCGCTGCTGCTGCAGGAGCGCGGGATGCAGCTCGCCACGGAGGTGGAGGCATGAACACGGACATCCGCTCGCTGCAGCTGCTGGAGCGCGATCTCGATGCTGTGGCAGCGCGCGAGCGCGACCGGCTCGCCTCGGTCGAGCGAGCGCTCGGCGACGGCGGTCCCGGCGGACCGCGCCGCCTTCCTCGGCGCGGACGGGGCGGGGGTGGCGGTCGCAACTGGGCGGGCGTGGCGGCGGCGGTGGCCGCGGTGCTCGTGCTGGCAGGCGGGATCGGCTTCCTGTCACAAGGGACGTCCCCCCTACGGCGAGCCGTATCGGACGAAGCCCAGACCGCCGGTGGGGACGGGGGTGGCGCGGGAGGCGAGATGGCGACGCCCGCACCCGCACCGGAGAAGGAGGCCGCTCGCGAGGGGGGCGATGACGAGCAGGCGCTCGGGAACGCGCTCCAGGCACCGAGCGTCTCCGATTCTCGCGCCCAGCTGGGGACCCCGCGAGACGCCGCCGGCACCGGGCAGGGCGTCGGCGCCGTCCCCGCTCAGCAGGGCGACCTCACGAAGATCGTCCGCGACGGCCGCATCGGCATCGTGATCGCCGACGGCTCCTTCTCGAAGGGAGTCTCGCGCGTGACCGTGATCGCCCGCCGCAACGGCGGGTTCGTGCTCTCCTCGAGCTCCCGCGACGAGCGAACGGGCACGCTGACCCTGCGCATCCCCGCCAAGCGGTTCGACGACACGATGCTCGCCCTGCGCGGGCTCGCCGGAGAGCTCGATGGCCGCGTCGACTCCCAGAACATCACGGGAGAGGACGTCACGGCGGAGTTCGTCGACCTGGGTGCACGGCTCGACATCCTGAAGCAGCGCCGATCCCTGCTCCGAAGCCTCCAGAACGACGCCACGACGTCGGCCGAGATCCTGCGGCTGTCGGGTCTGATCGAGAACACGCAGCTGGAGATCGAGAACATCCAGGGACGGCTGAACTTCCTCAAGGACCAGGTGGCCGAGGCCACGATCCAGGTCGAGGTCCGCGAGCGACACGCACCCGGCGAGGAAGCCGGGACCGACCCCGAGAACCCGAGTCTCACGGACTCGTTCGAGCTCGGCGTGCAGGGGTTCCTGCGGGTGATCGGGGCGATCGTGGTCGGGCTCGGTTACCTGATCCCGGTCGCCGTCGTCGCGGGCGCCGTGTACGGCGTGATCAGGCTGGTGCGGCGCCGCGATCGCGTAGCCAGCTGAGCGCGCGGAATCGCTCCGCGGCCGCCGACGCGACCTGCGAGTCGTCACCCGCCCGGCCTTCGGTCGCCCCGAACCACGCATCGGCCTCGAGCCAGGCCGCCTCGATCTGGTCGTGGGGTCGCAGGCGGCCCGCGGCTCGGAAAGCCGAGACGGACCCGTATCTGGTGACCGCTCCGTCGAGGCGCTGCTGCTCGAACTCAAACCCGTACGGAGGCATCTCCTCCAGGTGCTCGAGGGCCCAGAGCAGCGTGCCGAACGACTCCTTCCGCCACATCGCGTCGGCCACGGCCTCGCGGGGCCACGAGCCGGACGGCGCCTCGAGCAGCCGGCGCTCCTCGTCGGTCACGGCCGGCCAGACCTGTTCGCGCTCGAGCCACTCGTCGGTTTCGCGGCGAGCACCTTCCGCCTGTTGCACGCGGATCGGATCGCCGCCGGTCTCGCTCACGACGAACTCGATCATGCCTCGCCGCACGAACGCGTACAGCACGAGCGCACGGTCGCTCACCTCGATCGCCGAAGGTCTGGCCACGGTGTCCTTCACGCCGGTCAGTATCGCCGAGCGATCACATCTCGCGGCGGCCGTCGAGCGCTTGGGAGAGCGTCACCTCGTCGGCGTACTCGAGATCGCCCCCGACGGGCAGCCCGCTCGCGAGCCGGGTCACGCGCACGCCGAGGGGCTTCAGCAGCGCCGCGACGTACATCGCGGTCGCGTTGCCTTCGAGATTCGGGTTCGTGGCGAGGATCACCTCGGTCACGTGGTCGCGCTCGACCCGGTCGAGCAACTCCTGCACGCGCAGGTCGTCTGGCCCGACGCCGTCGAGCGGGCTGATCGCGCCGCCCAGGATGTGGAACCGCCCCTTGATCAGCGCGGCCTTCTCGATCGTGGCGGCGTCCTTCGGCTCCTCGACGACGCAGAGCATCGAACGGTCACGAGATTCGTCGCGGCAGATGCGGCAGAGGTCGCCCTCGGCGACGTTGCCGCACTCGCGGCAGAACGCGATGCGATCCTGGGCCTGCACGATCGCGGCGGCCA
>DASTBT010000074.1:0-8585 GCA_035711865.1 Actinomycetota bacterium | reverse complement strand
TGGGTGGTCACGTACAGGTCGATCCCGCCGTCGTCGGCGGGGACCGCGAGGCCGGCCTCGGGGCCGAGCGCGGCCTGATCCTGCATGCCGGTCTCGTAGTAGCCCTCGACCCAGACGTCGGCGTCGCTCCCCGGGTCCCCGTGCTCGATGTGGATGTGACGGAGCACGTTCCCCCATGGGTGCAGCTCGGCCGCGCCCGGAGCGGTCGCCTGCTCCATGTCGATGATCGCGTCGAGCGGTTCGTACGTGACCCGCACGGCGTCGGCTGCGCGCCGGGCCGTTTCGGGGTGATCGCCCGCGACGACGACGACGGGCTCGCCGACGTAGCGGACCACGTCGTCGGCGAGCACGGGCTGGTCGGGGAACTCGAGGCCGTACAGCCGCTCGCCCGGCACGTCGTCGGAGACCAGCACGGCATGCACGCCCGGGATCGCGAGCGCCGGCCCGATGTCGACCGAGAGGATGCGTGCGTGGGCGTGGGGGCTGCGCACCGTGCGACCCCACAGGGCGCCGTCGGCCCACAGATCGCTGCCGTAGGCGAACGCGCCGCGCACCTTCGGCTCGCCGTCGGTCCGCGAGATCGACTCCCCGATGCCGCCCCGCGGTCGATCGACGATCGTTCGCATGTCGCTCATGGTTCCCCGGGACGCCGCCTCGCGAGTCGGACCGCGTCGAGGATCTTCACGTAGCCCGTGCACCGGCAGAGGTTGCCGGAGAGCGCCTCGCGCGTCGCGAGCTCGGACGGGTCGGGATCGCGCTCGAGCAGGTCCGTCACCGCGACGACGAGTCCCGGCGTGCAGAACCCGCATTGCACCGCGCCGGCGTCGAGGAACGCCCGCTGCACGGGGTGCAGGTCTCCCTCGTCGCCGGCGAGGCCGTCGATCGTCCCGACGTCTCGGTCATGAGCCTGTGCGGCCAGCACGAGGCACGAGCACGCCAGCACCCCGTCCAGCCAGACCGTGCACGAGCCGCACTCGCCTTCCTCGCAGGCGTTCTTGGGACCGGTCAGCCCGAGGTCGTCCCGGAGCATCGAGAGCAGGCTCGAGCCTTCCCACGCGTCGGCCTCGCGCCACTCGCCGTCGACCCGCAGCCGCACCAGCATGGCCTCAGCCTCCGGGCCGCCGCGCCAGCATGCGGGTGAAGGCACGAGCGGCGAGCACGCGGACCGCGTGGCGGCGGTAGTCCGCCGTGCTCCGCACGTCGTCGATCGGGCGAGCGGCCGCCGCGACGAGCTCCCCGAACCGGGCCGCCGCGGTCTCGGCCGGCCGACGGGAGGGGTCCTCCCACCCGCCGGCCTCCTCGATCGCGTCGTGGGCGAACGCCTCGGCGTCCGGCGCCCGCAGCACCACCGGTCCCACGCTGCCGATCGCCACCCGAACGGCTCGGGCTTCCTCGTCGATCTGCACGCAGACGCTGCAGATCGAGATCACCATCGCGTTACGGGGGCCGACCTTGGCGAACGTCGACGGCCCGGCGGGCGTGGGCCAACTCGCGCCCGCGATCAGCTCACCGGGTGCGATCGCGGTCGACTTGGGTCCGGTGAGGAACTCGTGCCAGGGAAGCGAACGGCTTCCGGCCGACGAGACGAGCTCGATGTCGGCGTCGCGCGCGGCCAGCACCGGGATCAGGTCGCCGGCCGGCGAGGCCGTGCCGAGGTTCCCGCCCACCGTGCCTCGGTTGCGGATCTGCGGCGAGCCGACCGCTCGCGCCGCCTCGGTCAGGGCGTCGTCGCCCGGCGAGTCCGCGAGGATCCGCGAGTACGTCACCCCGGCCCCGAGCACCACCCGACCGTTGCGGTGCCACGACTCGAGCTCTGCGAGGCGGGAGACGTCGACGATCGCCTCGGGGCGCTCGTCGCCCCGGTTCAGCGCGACCATCAGGTCGGTGCCGCCGGCGATCGGGCGGGCGTGCGGCCGCTCCGCGAGGCTCCCCAGCGCCTGGTCGAGCGTGCTGGGCAGCAGGACCTCCACGGGCACCAAGCGTAGTCGGTCCGACTGTGGCCGGCCGACCTACTGCCAGGCCCCGATGATCGCGGCGGCGACCAGGATCCCCACGATGTGGTACCCGGCGTTCACCGCGCCCCAGACCATGGGCTTCGGCTTGGTCGACTCGAACGTCGCGGTGACGAGCGAGATCGCGAACGCGAAGCCCACCGCCGCGACCACGCCGAGCACGAGCCCCTCGCCCAGCGTGTCGGTCCCGGTCGACTCGGCCAGCATGCCGAGCGCGATCGCCGACAGCAGGCTTCCGATCAGCGGCACGGCGTAGATCGCGACGCGGGGTCCTTCCCCCGTCTGCTCCTGGGTGAGCCCACCCGCCGCCATCCACATATCCCCGAAGACGACCGGCGAGTACCAGAGGGCCCCGATCGCGAAGTACGCGATCGCTCCCACGACGACGGCGAGCCAGTTGAGGTCGCTCAGCGTGTCGAAGCTCATTGGCTTCCCCCCCTTCCGTGCGGTGCCCTGCGCACCCTATTCCCGGAGGCGCCATCGACGGAAGTAGGCTCCCGATCGCGTCGACGCTTCGCTCGACGGATCCGCGATCGACCCACTGAGATCGACCCACTGAGAGGAGTCCCGATGCAGCTCGAGATCAGACGCTTCGACCGACCGGACGAGCGCAGGGAGTTCCCGCTCGGATCCTTCGAGCTCGTGGAGCTCGGCGGCGTGACGGTCGGGCGCGCGAGCTACGAGCCCGGCTGGAAGTGGTCGGAGCACGTGGGTGCCGCGACCGGCGCGACGCTCTGCGACGTGGAGCACATCGGGCTGGTGGTTTCCGGACGCGCGGCCGTGCGCATGGCCGACGGGACCGAGCTCGTGATGGAACCCGGCGACCTGTTCGCGATCCCCGGCGGGCACGACAGCTGGGTCGTGGGGGACGAGCCCTACGTCTCGCTGCATCTGCAGGGTGCGACGACCTACGCTGCGGCGGAGCCTGGCTCGGGTTAGGCCCCCTCGCGCGGAGCGCGGCGTGATCGACACTCGATCGTCTGTGAGAGGGTCGACGTATGCCTGAGCCTGCCATCGAGGCGGAGGGACTCACGAAGCGCTTCGGCGACGTCGCGGCGCTCGACGGCATCGATCTGCAGGTCGAGGAGGCAACGGTCTTCGGCATGCTCGGTCCCAACGGCGCCGGGAAGACCACGGCGGTCCGCATCCTCGCGACGATCCTGCGGCCCGACGCGGGTCGGGCCGAGGTGCTCGGCCGCGATGTCGTTCGTGACCCCGAGGGGGTGCGACGCCGCATCGGGCTCGCCGGGCAGTACGCGGCCGTCGATCCGAACCTCACGGGCCGGGAGAACCTGCGCATGGTCGGGGTGCTCGGTCAGATGCCGCGGGCGTCGATCGCCCCACGAGCAAGCTCGCTGCTCGAGCGATTCTCGCTCACCGACGCGGCCGATCGTCCCCTGCGCACGTACTCGGGGGGCATGCGCCGCCGCCTCGACATCGCTGCCTCGCTCATGCCGACCCCTCCGGTGCTGTTCCTCGACGAGCCGACGACCGGGCTCGATCTCACCAGCCGCAACGAGCTGTGGGCGATGATCCGTGAGCTCGTCGACGAGGGAACGACGGTGCTGCTCACCACCCAGTACCTCGAGGAAGCCGACCAGCTCGCCGGGCGGGTGGCGGTGATCGACGGCGGCCAGGTCATCGCGAACGACGAACCGAGCCGTCTCAAAGCCGAGATGGGCGATACCGTCGTCGAGATGAGCTTCGCCGACGAGTCGGTGGCCGAACGGGCGGTGGGTCTGCTCGCCGACGGTGGGCTCGGCAAGGTCGAGCGAGAGCATCGCACCGTTCGGGTCTCCTCGAACCGTGGCGCGCACGTGCTCGTCGACGTGCTACGACGGTTCGATGCGGACGGCGTCGAGCCCGCGACCTTGGCGGTGCGCGAGCCGAGCCTCGACGACGTGTTCCTCGCACTCACCGGCCACCGCGCCGAGGCGGCGGACCCGGACGAGCCGGCCGAGGGAGGCGCCGCATGAGCGCCGGCACGGTCGAACTGCCCGCCGAGGCCGCGCTCGACCGTCGCATCCCCTTCGCGACCGTGCGCGACACCTTCGCGCTCGTGCAGCGGAACCTCATCGCGTACCGGCGTGTGCCGCAGCTCCTGGTCTTCTCGACGATCCAGCCGATCGTGTTCGTGGTGATGTTCCGCTACGTGTTCGGCGGCGCCATCGGGGCGAGCCTGCCGCCCGGCGTGCCCTACGTCGACTTCCTGATGCCGGGCATCTTCCTGCAGACCGTGGTCTTCGGCGCGATCGCCACGGCGATCGGCCTGGCCACCGACATGAAGAGCGGGCTGATGGAGCGGTTCCACGCGCTGCCGATGGCGCGATCGGCCGTGCTGTCCGGTCGCACGCTCGCCGATCTCGCGCGCAACGTCTTCGTGGTCGCCCTGATGGCCCTGGTCGGATTCCTGGTGGGATGGAGGATCCACACCGACGTCTGGGGGTTCCTGGCCGGGGGCGGGCTCGTGCTGCTGTTCGGGTTCTCGCTCTCGTGGATCTTCGCGACGATCGGACTGGCGGTCGGCGACCCCGAGACGGCCCAGGCCGCATCCTTCCCGGTGCTCGCGCCGCTCGTGTTCGCCTCGACGGCGTTCGTGCCGCTCGACACGATGCCCTCGTGGCTGCAGCCATGGGCCGAGCACCAGCCGGTGTCGGTCACGGCCTCGGCGGTGCGCGCGCTCACCCTGGGAGGCCCGGCAGCGGGCGACGTGATCGCGTCGCTCGCCTGGAGCATCGGGATCATCGCGGTCTTCGGGGCGCTCTCGGTGCGGCTCTATCGCCGCGCGGTCTGAGGCGTCCTCACTCCGGCGATCCGGTCTCCCGCACGTCGATCACCCCGCCGACCTGTTGGAGCGCCTCGATCAGCTCCTCGGGCCGCCGCCGCCCTTCGGCGTCGAGGGTGACGGTGACGATGTCGCGGCGCTCGTCCGCGCGAGCCAGATCGAGGTTCGAAACGACGTAGCCGAGGTCCGTCGTGGCCGAGAGCACCTCCCGCAGGATGCCCTGGCCGTCGTGGTAGCTCACCTCGAACGTCGTGAGCGAGTACTGCGACGTGGGCAACCGCCGGACGAGCGGCGTGTAGACGAACGCGACGACCATGTGGATCGCGGTCGCCGCGATCGCGAGCATCCACAGGCCTGCCCCCGAGGCGAGGCCGACGGCGGCCGTCAGCCAGATCGTGGCGGCCGTGGTGAGTCCCCGCACTCCGTCGCGCCGCAGGAAGATCACGCCGGCGCCGATGAAGCCGATGCCGGTCACGACCTGCGATGCGACTCGGGTGGCGTCGGTGCCGAGCGATCGTCCCCCGAAGCCGTACCAGCCCGCGAGCGTGAACAGCGCGGCGCCCACGCCCACGAGCGTGTGCGTTCGCAGCCCCGCACTCTTCTGGCGCAGCTCGCGCTCGATCCCGATGACCGAGGAGAGGACGAACGCGATGCCGAGCGATGCGAGTCCGGTCGTATCGAGGTCCAGCGCGCCCTCCCGTCGTCCGTCGACCCGATGCTAGCGCCGCCGTGGTTGTGCGAACGGGGCGCCACCGGTCCGGACGTTCTCAGGTTCTTCCCAGCGACCTTCGCTACGCTCGCGCCGAGATGACGCCCGACGCTGCAGCCGAGCCTTCTTCGCAGGGTTCCGCCCGCGTGCTCGTCGTCGACGACGAGTCCAACATCACCGACCTCGTCACGACCGCGCTGCGCTACGAGGGCTTCGATGTCGCGTCGGCTCACGACGGCAGGGAAGCCCTCGCCGCGGTCGACTCGTTCCGTCCGGATCTGATCGTGCTCGACGTGATGCTGCCCGACCTCGACGGGTTCGAGGTGCAGCGCCGGCTCCTCGACCGCGGCCGGCCCACGCCGGTGGTGTTCCTCACGGCGCGCGACGCGACGGAGGACAAGGTCCGCGGCCTCACGATCGGAGGGGACGACTACGTCACGAAGCCGTTCAGCCTCGACGAGCTGGTGGCGCGCATCCGATCGGTCCTGCGGCGCGTGCAGGGCGCGACCCCCGTGGCCGAGCGCCTGCGATTCGCCGACCTCGAGATGGACGAGGACGCGCACGAGGTCTGGCGCGGGAGCCGCGCGATCGAGCTCACCGCCACGGAGTTCAGCCTGCTGCGGTTCCTGCTGGTCAACCCGCGGCGGGTGCTCTCGAAGGCACAGATCCTCGACCACGTCTGGCACTACGACTTCGGCGGCGATCCCGCGATCGTCGAGACGTACATCAGCTACCTGCGCAAGAAGGTCGACGTCGTGGAGCCGCACCTGATCCACACGGTGCGCGGGGTCGGCTACGTGCTGCGCCTGCCGCCGGAGTAGGTCGTGTCCCTCCGCGCCCGGTTGCTGTTGGTCACCGTCGGGCTCGTGGCAGCGGGCCTCCTCGTGGCCAACGTGGCGACGTTCCAGGTCACGCGGACGTTCCTCGAGCGCCGGGTCGACGAGCAGCTCACCGCGGCGCGGCCGTTCGCGGCCACGGCCCTGACCGACGGTGGATCGTTCGGCCAGCCGCCTCCCGGGGTCGTGGTACCGCCCGGCACGTACGCGGAGTTTCGCAGCGAGCAGGGTGATGTGGTGGCTGCCACCACGTTCGGCTACGAGGAAGCCGTGCCGGCGCCGCTGCCGGCCGACCTTCCGGCCGGTGGCGACGATCGCACAGTCGGGTTCACCGTGGGTGGGCAGGGCACGTCGTGGCGGGCGCTCGCCACGACGCTCCCCGGCCTGGGCACGCTGATCGTCGCGGTTCCGCTCACCGAGACCACCGCCATGCTGCGGCAGCTCCTGGGGGTCGAGCTCGTGGCGAGCGCGGTCGTGCTCGCTGCGGCGATCGGCCTGGCGCTGTGGCTGGTCCGCCTCGGCCTGAAGCCGCTCGAGGACATGGGCACGACGGCCGACGCGATCGCGGCGGGCGACCTCTCCCGTCGCGTGACGCCCGCCGAGACCGGCACCGAGGTCGGTCGGCTCGGCATGGCGCTCAACGCCATGCTGTCCCAGATCGAGGCCGCGTTCGAACAACGAACGAACAGCGAGGATCGGCTGCGCCGGTTCGTCGCGGACGCGTCGCACGAGCTGCGTACCCCGCTCACGTCGATCCGCGGCTACGCGGAGCTGTTCCGCCGCGGCGCCGAGGCTCGGCCCGAGGATCTCGCCAGGTCGATGGCGGCGATCGAGACCGAGGCCGCTCGCATGGGTGTGCTCGTGGACGACCTGCTGTTGCTGGCACGGCTCGACCAGGGTCGCCCGCTCGAGCTCGAGAGTGTCGACCTCGGCGCGATCGCCGGCGAGGCCGTCGACGCAGCTCGGGCGATCGACCCGGGTCGCGCCGTCTCGCTGCAGGTGGACGACGGCGACGTCTGGATCGACGGAGACGCCGGCAAGCTGCGTCAGGTGCTGGACAACCTGCTCGACAACGCTCGGGTGCACACCCCTGAGGGCACGCCTGCGCACGTGCGCGTGTTCCGAGAAGGCGACGACGCGATCGTCTCCGTGTCCGACGAAGGTCCAGGTCTCTCCCCGGAGGCACGCGCCCGCGTCTTCGAACGGTTCTATCGCGACGACGGAGCTCGATCGCGGGAGACGGGCGGCGCCGGGCTCGGCTTGGCGATCGTCGCCGCGATAGCCCAGGCGCACGGTGGGGAGGTATCGGCGGGGGCACCCGCGACCGGGGCCGCCTTCGAGCTCCGATTCCCGGTGCACGGCGATCCCGCGCCGCCGCCCCCGGAGCCCGAGTACGCGCCGTGATGCGAGACTTTCTCCCATGGAGGACACCGAGGTCCTCGAGCCCCGCGACCGCGCCCAGTTGCGGCGGTGGCTCGCCCGCCACCACACGCGCGAGAGCGGCGTCTGGCTGACGATCCACAAGCGGGGCTCGACCAGAGGGACGCTCGCCTACGAGGACGCGGTGCGTGAGGGCTTGTGCTACGGCTGGATCGACTCGACCGCCCGCCGGCTCGACGACGAGCGCTACCTGCTCTGGTTCGCGCCTCGGAGGCCGAAGAGCGGGTGGTCGGCCGTGAACAAGCGACGGGTCGAGGAGCTCGTGGCCGACGGATCGATGGCCGAGCCGGGGCTCGCCGCGATCGAGGCCGCGAAGGCTGACGGTTCGTGGAGCCGCTTTGATCGCAGCGAAGCCCTCGAAGAGCCCGACGACCTGCTGGCCGCCTTCGACCGTCATCCGGGCTCGCGGGCGCATTGGGACGGGTTCCCGCCGAGCGTGCGCAAGCAGCTCATCGGGTGGATCGACACGGCGAGGCGCGAGCAGACGCGGGCACGCCGCGTCGATGAGATCGCGGGCCGGGCGGCCCGCGGGGAGCGCGCGAACCAGTGGCGCCCGAAATCGTGACCGTCGACCGCCGCCGCAACGTCCTCATCGTCGCGATCGCGGCGATCGTGCTCGCGATCTCGGCGACGGGGGCCGCGGGCCGGGTGAGCGAGCTCGAGGTCACGGTATTCCGGGCGGTCAACGACCGGCCGCAGGTCCTCTACGTCGCGGTCTGGCCACTGATGCAGTACGGCACGTTCGTCACGATCCCGCTGCTCACCCTCGTGGCGCTGGCGTTCCGGCGGGTGCGCCTGGCCCT